>WGDP01000303.1 GCA_015493215.1 Bacteroidales bacterium
GATACATTGTTATGTGAAGATGTTGGAAATTATACAATTAACCCTTTAGTTTTAACTGGTTTAAAGTGGATATTACCTGAAAATGCAGAGTTGGTCTCAAATCATAACGACACTGCAATAACAGTCAATTTTAACGGTGAATCAGGAATGATTTACCTTTTATCGGATAATTGTTCAACAGATACAATAGATTCATTATATGTCTTTGTTTCCGGAGGTGATGCCATAGACTTTACGTTGGGAGATGACACCACCTTCTGCAATGGCAACTCCCTGTTGCTCTCGCCCGGCAGCGACTATTTCCACTACCTCTGGCAGGATGGCTCCACCGATTCCCTGTTTGTTGCAGATGATGCCGGAACCTACTGGGTACAGGTAACCGATTCATCTGGTTGCAAAGCCACCGACTCCATTAACATTGATACCTTTCCCGGATTCGACTTCTCCATAGGCAGTGATACCACCATCTGCTTTGGAGATTATGTGTTTCTGTACGCTCCCGACGGCTTTGAATCCTATCAGTGGCAGGATGGCTCCGGTAGCACCTCTTATATAGCTGATACATCAGGTTACTACTGGCTACAGGTTACCGACACCAATGATTGTGTTGCCCGCGATTCCATGTTGCTTACCGCCAATAAGGTTCCCGCTGATATATTGGGAAACGACACCCTGTTTTGTAAGGAGGGTACTTTTACTTTGCGAACCCATCCCGTTTATGCACAATACTTTTGGAACAACGGAAGCAACGATTCTGTTTTGACCACCTCACAACCGGGAAAATACTGGGTAACCGTTTTTGATACCTTGGGTTGCTCCGGCAGCGACACCATTCATCTTGACTATTTTCCTACCCTAACGCTTGAGCTTGATGCCACCGGACAACTGTGCGAAGACGACAGCGTGATATTACAAGCTGTATCAAATTACAACAACTACCTGTGGCAGGACAGCTCACAAAACCAAACATACATTGCCAAGGACTCCGGGATATATTGGGTAAAAGTAACCACCCCCTGCGAAACAAAATCGGACAGCATCACCATCGATGCCTGTTCATCCATCTGGATTCCCAATGTGTTTACTCCCAACAACGATGGGTATAACGATTACTTTGGCGCTGTTGCTAAAAACATCGTAAAATTTAAGCTCGTCATTTTCAACCGTTGGGGACAGGAACTGAAAACGCTACACAACATCAACGAAAAATGGGACGGAACCTACCGAGGACAAAAAGCAGCACAAGGCACCTACTTTTGGGTTGCCGATTACGAACAGGTTGACAGGAGCGGTTCCGTGAAACATATTAGATTACAAGGGAGTGTAACTTTGATAAGATGAAATATATAGTTGTCATACTATTGTTTGGGTTGCTTTTTATGTCAAAGGTAACTATTGCTCAGGGTTATCCCGTAGTATGGTATTTTGGTGAAAACGCAGGTATTGATTTTAATCAAACGCCTCCTGCTGCATTAACGAATAGTGCGATGAATACTCAGGAAGGGTGTTGTGTTGTTACCGATACTACAGGAGATGTCATGTTTTATGCAAGTGGTGACAAAATATTCAATAAAAATCACCAAATTATGTTGAATGGTGATGAAATGGATGGCTGCTATTCAGCCACACAATCAGTTACCATTGTTCCGAAACCTTTTTCGGATAGATTGTTTTATCTTTTTACAGTTGATTGCATTGAAAATTCACTTGCAAATGGTTTGCGTTATTCAGTCGTTAACATGTCAATGGATGGCGGTTTGGGTGCGGTTACGGATGAAAAGAATATATTTCTTTATGGGAAAGCTACAGAAAAACTTGTGGCTGTTAAAGCAGCAAACAACAACGATTTTTGGATAATATCCCACAAATGGGAATCCAATGCATTTTATGTTTACAAACTGACTTCTGCGGGTTTGGATGACGTGCCGTTGATTAGTTCTGTTGGGTTAGTTCACGATGGTGTCATCAGAAATGCCATAGGACAAATGAAGGTGTCGCAGCAAAGGGATAAAATTGCTTTGGTGATAGAATCATTGCAAAAAGTGGAGATATTTTCGTTTAACGATACTTCCGGTATTGTTTCTGAACCTGAAACAATGGATTTTCCCGGTTATGGAAGAGGTTATGGGCTTGAGTTTTCCCCTGACGGGAAGATGTTATATGTCGATTCATGGGATATCGGAGGAGGCCTTTATCAATTTGATTTGAGTGGAAAGCAAAGCAACAAAAACAAGTATTCATCCGTACTTATTTATTCTGCTCCCGGAAACAACCAAATAGGTGAAATGATGCTGGGACCTGATAATAAAATTTACCTTGCTAGAAGGCATAAAAACTTTGTTGGTGTGATAAATAAGCCAAATTTACCCGGAACTGCGTGCGATTTTGTTAAAGATGGTATTTCTCTTGATAATAAAAGCTGTCGATTTGGTTTGCCCTCATACATTATCGCCTATAATTCAACTCTTGACTTTACTTTCAATCCGTTATGCTACGGCGACACCACTATGTTTTATAGCCAAATAAGTCAAAGCGATTCGGTACTATGGAATTTTGATGACCCTGCTTCCGGCATCGAAAACCATTCAACAGCGTTAAATCCCGGCCACGTTTTTACAACCACCGGAACATTTGATGTGGTATTAACCGTTTGGATAGGAGGAACATCAAAAACTTTGACAAAACAAGTTACAATTACCGAAACAGTACCTGTCAACCTCGGCCCCGATACCACCTTCTGCAACGGCAACTCCCTGCTGCTTTCTCCCGGCAGTAACTATTTCCACTACCTATGGCAGGATGGCTCTACTGATTCCCTGCTTGTAGCAAACGCTTCCGGAACCTATTGGGTTCAGGTAACCGATTCATCAGGATGTAAAGCCACCGATTCCATTACCATTGATACCTTTCCCGGATTTGACTTCTCCATAGGCAGCGATACCACCATCTGCTTTGGAGATTATCTGTTTCTATACGCACCCCCTGGTTTTGAATCCTATCAGTGGCAGGATGGCTCCGGTAGTACCTCTTATATAGCCGATACCTCAGGTTACTACTGGCTACAGGTTACCGACACCAACAACTGTGTTGCCCGCGATTCCATGTTGCTTACCGCCAATAAGGTTCCTGCTGATATACTGGGAAACGATACCCTGTTTTGTAAGGATGGCACTTTTACCTTGCGAACCCATCCCGTTTATGCACAATACTTTTGGAACAACGGCAGCAACGATTCTGTTTTAACAACATCGCAACCCGGCAAATATTGGGTAACCGTTTTTGATACTCTGGGCTGCTCCGGCAGCGACACCATTCATCTTGACTATTTTCCTGCCATCACGCTTGAACTCAATGCCACCGGCCAACTGTGCGAAGACGACAGTGTAATTTTACAGGCCATATCAAACTACAACAATTACCTGTGGCAGGACAGCTCACAAAACCAAACATACATTGCCAAGGACTCCGGGATTTATTGGGTAAAAGTAACCACTCCCTGCGAAACAAAATCGGACAGCATCACGCTTGATGCCTGTTCATCCATTTGGATTCCCAATGTGTTTACTCCCAACAACGATGGCTATAACGATTACTTTGGCGCTGTTGCTAAAAACATCATAAAATTTAAGCTCGTCATTTTCAACCGTTGGGGACAGGAACTGAAAACACTGCATAACATCAACGAAAAATGGGACGGAAACTACCGCGGACAAAAAGCAGCACAAGGCACCTACTTTTGGGTGGCCGATTACGAACAGGTTGACAGGAGCGGTTCCGTGAAACATATTAGATTGCAAGGGAGTGTAACTTTGATAAGATGAAAAAACGGATAATAATAATATTGGTTTTGTTTGTTGTATTGAAAACGGTATATGCTCAGTACAATAATTCAAATATTTGGTACTTTGGCGAATATGCCGGTGTTGATTTTAATGTTTCTCCGCCGGAGGCAAGAACAGACGGTAAATTGGACACATGGGAAGGATGTGCTTCCATTTGTAATCAGGCGGGTGATATTTTATTTTATACCGATGGTACTTATGTTTATAACCGGAATCACAGCATTATGCCCAATGGCAGTGGGCTGATGGGCAACTATTCTTCTTCCCAGTCATCCATCATTGTTCCCAAACCGGGAGCCTCGGCTGATAACACACTCTATTATATATTTACTACGGACAGCTGGGAGCATAATCTTGAAAACGGGCTTAGATACAGTGTTGTTGATATGTCGTTAGATGGTGGATTGGGTGATATCACTTCTGAGAAAAACATACTTGTTACAGCTAAGGTGGCAGAAAAAGTTGCTGCTATCCGGCATTCCAACGGGGTTGATGTTTGGGTGGTAGCACACCAATGGGGTAATAATGATTATCTGGCTTTTAAGCTGACTCCGGAAGGCCTGGAAACAACCCCTGTAATTAGCTCCATAGGGATCAGCTACACAGGAAGTTATACTACTGGGGCAGGACAGTTACACTTTTCGGAAAAGGGAAAGTATGCGGCAAGCAGCTCCAACTACATTCACCGTCTTGAATTGCTCAAATTTGATCCGGCTACAGGTGTGTTTAGCAACCTGATTTGGTTTCAGGATTTTGATTTGTTTAGAAGAGTTTGGGGAGTTGAGTTTTCCCGAAATGAAAAATTTCTCTATTTCTCAAGACGGCCTCCCAATATTTTATGCCAGTTAAATCTTCAGGTGTGGGATAGTCTGGCTATTCTTTCTTCGTTAACGGTGATCGACTCAACAGATGGTTCCCCTGATGAATATGATGCAGGGACATTGCAAATGGCACCGGATGATAAAATTTATCTGACAAGATACGACCAGACTTTTCTAAGTGTTATTGAACAACCCGATTTGGAAGGAAGCGCCTGTGGATTTAAAGAAAATGGTGTTGATTTAAAAGGGAGAAAATGCAAATGGGGATTGCCCAATCTTTTTAGAAGTTCTTTGGAAATTGACTTCACTTTCAATCCGTTATGCTACGGCGACACCACTATGTTTTATAGCCAAATAAGCCAAAGCGATTCGGTACAATGGAATTTTGATGACCCTGCTTCCGGCATCGAAAACCATTCAACAGCACTAAATCCCGGCCATATTTTTACAAGCATCGGAACATTTAATGTGGTATTAACTGTTTGGATAGGCGGAACATCAAAAACTTTGACAAAACAAGTTACAATTACCGAAACAGTACCTGTCACCCTCGGTCCCGATACCACTTTCTGTAACGGCAACTCCCTGTTGCTTTCCCCCGGCAGTAACTATTTCCACTACCTTTGGCAGGATGGCTCCACCGATTCCCTGCTTGTAGCAGACGCTTCCGGAACCTACTGG
>WGDP01000304.1 GCA_015493215.1 Bacteroidales bacterium
TAACTACCCCCTACTACACTCACTCTCCCTAAAATCCAATATTCGCGCCCAGCGTAATGGTATTTGTTTTTCCCCGGTAATATTCGGGTGTGTATTTTTCAATGGCAGATTGCTCGCCGGTGATGTTTGAGTAACGGTAGTTTATGTAGAAATAAGCATTATTTACAATCTCATATTTTACCGATAACACCACTCTTTGCTCTTTCCAAATAACCTCATCCATAAAGGGCAAACCGCTGGAGCTTCCGGATCCTTGTAATTCCTGATAATCATAGTCGGTGCCATGACGTGCCAACAGATAATCCACTCTAACATTTAAACCACGCAAAGGCTTATACCCCATTGATAGATTAATTACATCGGAATTATCACGTAAATAGTGGCCTAAATTATAACTATTCGATTCAAAAGTAACCGTTTTTAAATAATTTTGATACACAAGCGGGTTTGTTCTGGTATATTCAATTCCTGCATATAAATTCTCTATCAACAAATTACTGACTCGTGCTCCGGCTTTTACACTCATGTAATTTCTCTGTGTTTCTTTATCAAACATGTGGCGCAATGAAAGCTCATCCACAAATAAACTTCCATACAAATGAAGATGTTTTATATTTCGGGAGGAGATATTAAAAAACATTTGCGAGTTTTGGCCTGCATCACCATAATGATAGGTGGCATTTAGCGTGTGATCTACTGACTTGTAGAAAAGAAAGGGTATCAGATACGCAGCATGAACATTTATATCGCTATAGATTATTGAATTTCCCAGCGAAAAAGAAAATCCTTTAAATGGCATGAATGTAAACATGTTAGCAGCCATATATTTGGGATGAAATACCGCTCTGAACATGCTTCCGTCCCAATAAGACCGTGTAGAATCAACCACATCTGAAACCAGCCAACCATGGTAATAATCAAATTGAAACCATTGTACCGGATGGAGGTGCAACGTTATCATAGCATAAGAAGGGGTTCTTCCCGACAAAATATTGGACTGATAATAGGTGCTTCCCCACTTGGGATTATCTTTTATCAAACCCACATTTCCCCATTTCCATGAATAGGTTATCCCACCGCGGGCTTCACTAAACTCGATATCATTGGGCGAAAAGGTTTTAACCGGAGCTGCCTGGTCGGTTACAAAATAACCGGGTTGAATAACATTCTCCGTAATGGTATTATCGCGCAAGCTGGTGTAATATCCCAGGTGTTTGCCAATGTAGCCCCCAAAGGCCAGCCCCCCGTAAGTATGTTTAAAAGAACCATTTTTATTGGAATGGTATTCATACCCCAAAATCGGTTTTAACCATAAAGTTGTCAACGAATCTTTATAATAAACCCCGAGCGAATTAAGCGTAACCGCCCATTTGGGATAATTTTTCAGCATACTCCATTTGGGTGTATATTTTAAGGGATATTCCATCTCGGTTTGGAACCCCTGCAGGTAAAAATCGAGTTCCTTTTTTTGTCTTTTATTTAAATCACCTTCTTTTTCCTTTGCCTCCAACAGTTTGTCGGCAATAAACTTTCTGCTATAGGGTTTAACCACATCGTTTAAGGTTATTACTTTGCTGTTGGCCAGTTCATCCAAAAAATTATAGATGGAGGTGTTTGAGATGTGTTCGTAGGTTACCTGGGAATACACTGGTAATAATAAAAGTACTAAGTAAAAAAATAAAACAAATTTTTTAATCATCTTAAATTTATTTTTGAGTATAAAACTTTTTAATGTTACTACAAACAAACTCAATTTGCTGATTAGTCATTTCCGGAAACAAAGGAAGGCTTAAAATTTGTTTCGCCAATGAACTTGCTACCGGAAAATCCTCCGGCTTATGTTTTAAATACTTATATGCCGGCAAATTGGGAAGTGCAACAGGGTAATGAATACCTGTTGATATGCCATTGGCTTTTAAAAAAGATTGCAACTTATCTCTTTTTTCTGCCCGAATCACAAATAAATGCCAAACCGGATCACAGTTTTCACTCACCTCTGGCAGTTTAATTTGCGTAACATCTTTTAAACAATCAAGATATTTTAGTGCAACCTTTTTTCTGTTTTCATTCCATCGAGACAAATAATTAATTTTAACATTCAAGACTGCTGCCTGAATAGAATCCATCCTGCTGTTAAACCCCTCAAATTCATGTTTAAATTTTGATAACCGGCCATGATTTGCAAACATCTTCGCTTTGTTAGCAAGTTCAATGTCATCCGTTACTATGGCTCCTGCATCGCCAAATGCACCAAGGTTCTTACCCGGATAAAAACTAAAGATTGCCATACTCCCAAACGAACCTGCAATTCTCCATGCCCCGCTCCTCTCTTTATAGCGACTTAAATGAGCTTGTGCCGCATCTTCAACAACAAATATTTTATTATTACCAGCTATCTTCACAACCTTATCCATGTCTGCCATTTGGCCAAACAAATGAACCGGTACAATCACTTTGGTTTTGCCTGATATTTTTCTTTCTACATCATCGGGATTGATATTGTAGCTATCGGCACACACATCGGCAAAAACAACTTTTGCTCCTGTTGCGGTTATAGCCTCAGCCGTTGCAATAAATGAATTTGCAGCAGTAATTACCTCATCACCCCTGCCAACACCCAGCGATTTCAAAGCTATAAATAGCGCGTCGGTACCATTGCCAACACTTACTGTGTAAGGCACACCTATAAGTTTAGAAAACTCTTTTTCAAAAATCCCAACTTCTTTGCCCTGAATAAAAGAAGCCGAATTTATTACCCTTTTAACAGCCAAATCAATTTCATGACGAATGGATGAGATTTGTTTTTTTAAATCAAGAAAAGGGACAATCATTACGCAAAGTTTTTATAAATCAGTTGTGATATTTTATCAATCTCAGATAATGACAGGTTCTGTTTAACCAAATCACCAGTATAACTGCTTAAAATTGCAGTAACTTTTTGTTCATGCGCATTATCAAAACCTTGTGGGTTTATTCTGTAATAATTTATGGACTTTAACTCCCCTCCCATACTTTCTTTAAATCTACGTAATCCTTTATAATTATCAGACATACCTGAAAGCCCCAGGTCAATCGAATCGTAGTTTTGACTTAGTGCAAATTGCTTTAAATGATAGAATAACAAGTTGTTAGGCCTTAAATGTAAATATACTGAATTAGAAGCACCAAATTTATAAAACAGTGTATTGTTACTCTTTAAAGCAATCAAAGCGGCAATTGCTTCCGACTTGTACAAAACCAATATTATTTCGCCTAACCCTCTTTTAATAAAAACCTCAAAAATATTTTTAAAGAAATCAAAAGGCTGCGGAATACTTTTAAATTTGCTAATGCGCAAATTTGAGTATAACTTATAAAAAGTATTTAATCCATCGAAGGTGTTATCATGTTTTACTACTAATCCATTGATATTGGCTTTTCTTACTCCGCGTAAAAAAGCAGCAGAACAACTTTGTTTTTTCTTCAAATCAATTACATGATAACAGGCATACCGAACGGTTGAAAAATTGTAAAAGGACTGATACGTTGTTTTTAAAATAACAGGGTACCCGGAGTAGTTGTTTTTTAAATAATTCAAAAACACCAAATACAATTCTTTCTCAATATGATTGGCACCTAAATAATCGGAAAAAGGGAGACTAACAATGTAGCTCCCTTTTAAATTATTAACAACAGAAAATGGTATAACAACCTCTTTACTCCTGTTTTTTAAAGTAAAGTAATAAAATTCAAAACCATACGTTTTTTGCAATACAGACAACCATTTTGTTGAAATAAAAAGGTTATTCGTACTAAAATCCGGTTTTTCATTTAGTGGTATTATGTTATATTGATGCATAAATCATCTCCGTTGCCTCAACTGTTTTTTCGCCTTCTGTTCCTTCGACAACCCCTTTTCTTTTTTTTGTAAAATGAGCTATTATTTCCTGAAACATAACACCATGATTAGAAGCTGTCCCGAAAAAACTACCATAATCATTTACAATATCATCCATTTCGCCATTTTCAGGTTGCGGATAAGATTTAACATCCCAATAATCAATCTTGTTTAAATATTTCCCTCCTATTTTAATGGTACCTTTCTCACCGATGATTGTTATACTGCCTTCAAAGTTTTTATTGTAAACATTGGTTGTCCATGCCAGCGAACCCAAAGCGCCACTTGAAAACCTTAAAGCAGAAACGCCCACATCTTCAATTTCAATTGCATGGTGTAATGTATCAACAAATGTTTTTGCCTGCTCTATATCACCAAACCACCAGATAAGCAAATCAATAAAATGACTTACCTGCGTGTGAAGTGCACCGCCTTCCAGGCTCTTATTACCTCTCCAATCGGATTGTGAGTAATACTCTTCGCTTCTGTTCCAAAATACATTACATTGCACCAGGCTGATTTTGCCCAATCTTTTTTCTTCAAGGGCTTTAGAAACGGCAAGTATGGGTTTATTAAATCTGTTTTGTTTAACAATAAACAAACGTTTACCTGTTTCTTTTGACACAAGATTCATTTTATCACACTCCTCAGTCGTCAAGGCCATTGGTTTTTCAACAATTACGTGTTTCCCAGCCCGCATGGCTTCAATGGCCATGTTTGCATGAAACCCGTGTGGTGTGGCAATGGTAACAATATCAATGTCGTTACTCTTTAGCATTTTAAGGTAATCGGTAAAACAAGCTATCCTATTGTCAACGGTTTTACAGAAATCAAATTTACTTTTATCAATGTCGCAGGCTGCTACCAACGAGGTATTTTTGATTGATAGTAAAGCGTTTATATGCTTTTTTCCTATATTACCAATACCAACTACTGCAAAATTTATCGGTTTCAACTGTTTATATTTTTAGCTATTGTTTGTTTTAAAGTTGTTTAAAGTTATCCTTCAGACCAGTAATGTATTCTAAAGGAAATCAGAAAATAAATATCTTTTTTAAACCCACCCCTACGCCCCTCCGAGGAGGGGAATAACCACCCCTTTATCCTCCCGACAAAAGTCGGAACAGGCTCTCCAAAAGGAGGGGAAATAACCCACCCCTTTATCCCCTCCCAAGAGGGGAATGGAATTGATTTTCTGGTTGACAATCTTTTAGACGCATTATCATTAGGTTAACTTTAACCAAGTTCTATTACTGCTCTTAAGCACTTCTTATCTTATTAGTAACAATATTATAAATTGAGAGCCAAAAAAACTTAACATCAGTCCAAACCGGGTGCTTTTCTTTTTGATCTAAATAGATTTCCTCAGCTTTAATATTATCCTCCTCATTAGGCATTAACAATGCAACGTAAGGCGGAAAACAACCGGGTTTATACTTTGTTCTGCGTTTTTTAACGTTATCCGGAAATTCATTAAAGCGTGTAATACTAAGCGGACGGACACCAACAAGCTTCATTTCACCCTTTAAGATATTAATTAGTTGAGGAAGCTCATCAATCCAATATCTCCTAAAGAATGCACCCAATGTGGTATTTCTAAAATCGTTTTTTATTTTCCCCTTGCCTTCATTGTCGTACCCGTGGGTTTTAACCATATACCCTTGTAAATACTCCGAAAAAGGGTGCATTGTTCTTAGTTTATATACCCTTATTATCTTTCCGTCTTTTCCCACGCGGCGCATTTTGAAGAAAGGGCCATAAGAGGGGTTGGGATCAAATACAGGTTCTTTAATTTTTTCGGTAACAAACCAGGTTAACTTACCAATCTCTTTAACATCCTTTATTTCAAACCCACAGCTGACCAGCCTGCCCAATGTTTCGGCTTTTGTTAACACACGATTATGGCCTTTAGTAATGCTGAAATAAATCTTCTTTGTAAATTTAATTTTAGGCATTACCCTGTGTAAAACAAAATCAGCTGAATAGCGTAACCAGTTAAACGGAAAAAAATGCCTTTTTAATATCCGCGCTTTCCTGTTATTTTTAGTCTCGACAAAACCTATAAAGAGGTTTCCGTTATTTAGTTTTGAGTTAACCGTTTCAAAAAATTTGTTTATCCACCGGATATCGTTTACCCGTTTAAGATTAACAATGGTTTTGTATTTACCAGGGGATATTTTTAAGAGGTTAAACCGGGTGGCAGTGGCCTCCACAAAAGTAGATTCCTGTTCAAAATCAACATATTGCGATAAATAGGCATAGGCAATCTCCCCCACTTGGTCTTTAACCAGTTGGTTGAGGTTGACTTTTTCGTTGTACTTGTTGGGGTCAGGTAACGGTTTCAGGATATCTCTTCCTTTTCGTAGCGCCAGCCTTTTTGAGGTTTGCTTGCTTAAAACGGTCATGTCCATTACAATCATTATTTGTGGCGATTACAAAGATACGAAATATTAAATAGCATAATAATTTAATCGCTACTATCCACTAAAACCCTGAAACCATTCTTTGAAATCATTAATAATCTGCCGATTACAAGAGATGCAAAAAATCAAATACCAACTAACTGTGTTCCTGCTTCTTTTAAGCGGGCAGTAAGGGTAGA
>WGDP01000305.1 GCA_015493215.1 Bacteroidales bacterium
ATATAAATGTATCTTGGTTTAACATGATCACCTGTCTTTTCCCATTTAAATTCTATAAAACAAAAATAGAATTAAATGAACCTTTCTTTTTTGATTTTGCAAACATACGAGAGGTTTTTCCTCCCAAAAAAACCATTCTCTTTTCTTCATTTTTATTTTTAATGATTATATTACAATCGTTAAAATGATTATTTAATAATCAAAAGTACACAATATTTTTTAATTGTCGGTTATTTTATCAAAATATTTTGATTTTTTTATGATGGAAAGTGAAAAAAGAACCATTGTTCATTTGGATTTAGACACCTTTTTTGTGTCGGTAGAAAGATTGGTAAACAGCAAGTTAATCGGTAAGCCGGTTATTATTGGCGGCACTTCCGACAGGGGAGTGGTAGCCGCCTGTAGTTACGAGTCGCGGGCTTTTGGCGTGCATTCGGCCATGCCCATGCAAATGGCTA
Source organism: Bacteroidales bacterium (assembly GCA_015493215.1). Lineage (GTDB taxonomy): Bacteria > Bacteroidota > Bacteroidia > Bacteroidales > F082 > B16-G9. Next base: position 459 of record WGDP01000305.1, read on the forward strand.
AGCGGTTGTGCAGTCAGGCGGTTTTTATAAGAGGCGACATGGATTTGTATAGCAAGTATTCGCGGCTGGTAACCGAGATTATAGCCGAAAAGGCACCTGTTTTTGAAAAGGCTTCCATTGACGAACATTATCTTGACATCACCGGCATGGATCGCTTTTTTGGCAGCCTTAAATGGAGCCGTGAGTTGCGGCAGCGTATTATTAAAGAAACGGGGTTGCCCATTTCGTTCGGGTTGTCGGTAAACAAAACGGTTTCAAAAATAGCCACCGGCGAAGCCAAACCCAATGGCGAGTTAAACATTCCGCCGGCGCAGATAAAGCCCTTCCTGTACCCGCTGTCCATTCGTAAGATTCCCATGATTGGCAGTAAAAGTTACAGGCTGCTCCGTTCAATGGGTGTTTCCACCATTAAAACCCTGAGTATGGTTCCGCCCGACATGCTGGAACAGGTGATGGGCAAAAACGGGAAGATAATCTGGCGAAAGGCCAATGGCATTGACCCCTCCCCTGTAAAACCGTATCACGAAAAAAAGTCGATGGGAACCGAGCGTACCTTTGACAAGGATACCACCGATGTGAAGCGTTTGAAAGAGATACTTGTGGGAATGACTGAAAAAACTGCCTTTGAGCTGCGACAAGCCAACAAGCTCACCGGCAATGTTACCGTTAAAATACGCTACTCAAATTACGATACACACACCCTTAGGCAGCGAATTGCCTATACTTCGTTCGACCATCTGCTGCTGTCTGTGGTGTTGGAGCTGTTTGAGCGGCTTTACAATCGCCGAATGCTAATCCGCCTGATAGGCATACGCTTTAGCGATTTGGTAAGCGGGCACCAGCAGCTAAACCTTTTTGAAGATACTTCCGGGATGGCCGGACTCTATCAGGCCATGGATTATGTTAGAAAACGATTTGGCAACAAGGCAATACGCAGAGCTGTTTTTTTAAAATAATTGCTATTTATGCCCGACCAAGTCTGTTTTTTTTTACTTTTATTGGCAAATTGCCATTTCTGTTGGTTGCAAAGAAAACAAACAGAGAATATTTTTGTTACAATGTGCTAAATAATTTGTACCACTAAAAGATGATTAAAATGCCTGAAAATAACAGTCTGTACCAACAACTTTTTAATAACTCTGAGGAAAGCCAGTTTCTTCTTAAGGAAGGTAAAATTGTACAATGTAATAAGGCGGCCGTTTCCTTGTTTGGATACAACAGCAGGGAAGATATTTTGGGAAAACATCCTGCCCAATTATCACCCGGACTACAACCCGATGGCACCCAATCGCTTGATAAGGCCGAAAAAGAAATAGCCAAAGCTGTTAAAAAGGGAAGCAACAGGTTTGAATGGGTTCATAAAAAGAAAAACGGAGAAACATTTCCTGCAGAAGTTTTGCTTACAAGCCTGAAGGGTGAAAATGACAGTACGGTAATTCATGCCTTTATGCATGATATCTCAAAGCAAAAAAAGGTGGCGGACGAGCTTAAAGAAAGTGAAGACAGATTTAAACAGTTGTCAAACCTTTCGTTTGAAGGGATTATTCTTCACGAACTTGGTGTGGCCATAGATGTCAACCTCGCCATCGAAAAAATATCAGGCTACACACGTAGCGAAATTATTGGTAACAATGTTATCGACCTGTTTGTACCTGATAAATATAAACACTTGGTACAGGAGGAAATTGTTAAAAATAAAACTGCCCCCTATCACATTGAAGCCCGGCACAAAAACGGACACATGATTCCCGTTGAAGTGGAATCAAGAAATATTACTATTAACAATAAAAAGGTGCGCGTTACTGCCATTCGTGATTTGTCTGAAAAGAAAAGACATCAGTGGGAACTGGAAAAAAGCCGTGAACAATATAAAAATGCTTACGAATTATTCCGGTTAATGGCCGACACCACTCCCGACATGATTTGGGCTAAAGATATGGAGGGTAACTTTACTTTTACCAACAAGGCAATTTGCGAAAACCTGATAAATGCCAAAGATGTGGAGGAACCAATTGGTAAGCATGTTATGTACTTTGTGATGCGCGAGCGTGATGCGCATCCCGAAAACAAGGAGTGGTTTACCTTTGGTGAAGAGTGTGGCGATTCGGACGCCATTACCATAAAAAACAGAAAGATTTCCAGATTTACAGAGTATGGTAATGTGTTTGGAAAATATCTGGTTTTAGATGTTTTTAAGGCACCCCTTTGGAACGAAAAAGGCGAAATGATTGGCACCGTTGGCAGTGCCCGCGATATTACAAAGCAAAAACAGGCTGAAGATGAGTTGACGCTTAGCGAAAAACGTTACCGGATGCTGTTTGAAAATTCTCCCGATCCGATTGTTATTCACAACGGAAAGATTATTTTGGATGTTAACGCGGCAACCTTAAAATTGGCCGGTAAGAAAAATAAGGCTGATTTAGTTGGCCTTGATGTGCTTTCTTTTGTACATCATGAGGACAAGCCTAAGGCTAAAATTCGAATGGAAAAAATGCTTAAGGAAAAAGTTCCTTTGGAGATTGAAGAGTTTAGAATTATTGATAGCAACAACAAAGAAATGGTTGTAATTGCTTCGCCGGCTCCAATTGATTATAAAGGTGAGCTTGCTTTTATGGTAACTTATCACGATATTACCAACCGGAAAAAAGCCGAGATGGAAATTGCCGAAAAAGAGAGACAGTTTCATACTGTTGTGGAATCGGCTACCGATGCTATTTTTCTAATTGACTATTATACCACCGGCATTATTCTTGCAAATAATCAGGCTGCTATGCAAACAGGCTATTCCATCGAAGAATTGCTAAAACTTACCATTATCGATATTCATCCATTGTTTAAAGATGATAATTACCGAAATCATATAAGGGAGCAGGTGCTTGCCAACAGGTCATTTACCTTTGAGTTTGATATTTCCCATAAAAGCGGCCACACATTCCCTTCCGAAGTTACCATCAGCTTTTTATATTATAACAAACGTAAAGCGCTGCTTGCATTTGTAAAAGATATTACCAACCGAAAAGCATCGGAAAGAGCCTTGCGAGAGAGCCAGGAGCGATTTAAAACCCTCTCGGACATAACCTTTGAAGGGATATTGATTCACGAAAAAGGAATTGCCTCCGACTTAAACCTTTCGCTGGCTGAAATGTTTGGATATACCAAAGAAGAATTGTTGGGTAAAAACCTGATTGAGCTTCTGGTAGCAAGAGAGTCGTTATCGCTTGTGTATGAAAATATTAGTAAAAAACACGCCAAGGGTTACAGAATTACGGGGGTAAAAAAGAACGGTACAAAGTTCCCGATGGAAATTGAAGCTAAAAGTATTGTCCTGCATAATAATAAAACCATCAGAGTGGCTGCCTTTAGAGATATTTCAGCCAGGGTAAAAGCTGAGGAAGCGCTTAAAAGCAGCGAAGAAAAGTTTAAAAAGGCATTTTTAACCAGCCCCGACGCAATCTCTATTTCAGAGCTTGATACCGGAAAATATGTTGAGGTTAACAATAGCTTTAAAAATATTTTGGGTTATACTGATGAGGAAATTATCGGGAAAACCTCTATTAGCCTTAATGTTTGGAAAGATTTATCAGCCCGAGATAAGTTAATAGCAGAATTAGAGCAAAACGGTATAGCCGATAATATGGTTGCTGAATTTTATACCAAAACAGGCGAAATAAAAACGGCACTGTTATCTGCCTCCATTATTGAGCTGTCGGGAACGCCACATGTATTAACTATTTCACGCGATATTTCTGACAGGATAGTTGCTGAGGAAAAATTAAAAGAGCTAAACCGGGAATTGCTAAAACAAAATAATGAGCTGGAGAAACTAAACGACGAGCTTAAAAACAGCATGAATCAAGTTAGTAAAATTAACCGGGAACTTAAGGTTGCCAAGCAAAAAGCTGAAGAATCAGATCAGCTAAAATCAGCCTTTCTTGCAAACATGAGCCACGAAATACGTACACCCATGAATGGTATTCTCGGGTTTTCAAACCTGCTTAAAAATATGAACATCACCATGCAGGAACGGCTTACCTATCTTAATATCATTGAACAAAGTGGCAAAAGGCTTCTGAATATTATTAACGACTTAATCGATATATCAAAAATTGAGTCCGGTCAAATGAAGGTCAAAAAAACAAACTGCGACATTAAAAAGCAACTTGTTTCAATTCATACTTTTTTTAGTCAGGAAGCTAAACAAAAACATCTCCAATTAATTTTACAAAACAATGCCAAAAAGGAACCGCTAACACTTTTTACCGATGAGGATAAATTTTTAGCCATCATAACTAACCTCATTAAAAATGCCATAAAATATACTAAGGAAGGGTCAATTGTTATTGGATACCGGCGAAAGGACGAACTAATTGAGTTTTTTGTGAAAGATACCGGAATAGGCATTGCGAAAGATCGTCAAAAGGCTATTTTCGAGCGGTTTATACAGGCAGATATTAAGGATAGAGATGCCTACGAAGGTGCCGGACTGGGCCTGGCAATTACAAAAGCCTATGTTGATATGCTGGGAGGAACCATCCGGGTTGAATCCGAAGAGGGAAAAGGCTCCACTTTTTATTTTACGCTGCCCAACGATTATCCTGAAAAAACAATTCAGGCAAAATCTTCTTACTTAACCAAAACCGATAATATGGACAGCATTCCAAAACTAAATATCTTAATTGCTGAAGATGAACCCTTTTCCGATCAGTTACTTACGGTAGTTTTAAATAAAATTGCCAACAAAATTCATCATGTTCAGTCCGGCTTGCAAGCTGTGGAAGTGTTTTCAAAACATCCTGAAATAGATTTAATTATGATGGATATTAAAATGCGTGATATGGATGGATACAAAGCTGCAACCAAAATACGCGCTTTAAGCAAAGATGTTGTTATTATTGCCCAAACAGCTTATGCTATGGCAGGAGACAGAGAAAAAGCGTTGAAAGCAGGTTGTAACGACTATCTTGCAAAGCCCATTATTAAAGACAAAGTACTGGAAATTGTTGGTAAGTATTTTTCACTATAAACCCTTTTTATGAACAATTACGGGAACCAAAAAGAGGCCGGAAAAATGGATGAATTAACCAACCGGGTTAACAATTTAATACAACAAAATAACGAGCTTAAAGCCAAAATTAAACAGCTTGAAAAAATAAACCATGAACTGGAATCGGCAAAAAGGAAAGCTGAAGAGAGCGACAAACTTAAAACCGCTTTTCTGCAAAACATGAGCCACGAAATCCGCACACCCATGAATGGTATTTTGGGTTTTACCGAACTGTTGTCAAATCCCGAGCTGAGTGAGGACGAACGCCGGTCGTACATCAACATAGTTACCAAAAGTGGCGACAGGATGTTGAATACCTTTAACAACCTTATGGAAGTATCGATGATTGAAACAAACAATGTTTCGCTGCACTATTCAACCATCAACCTGAATGGGGAGTTTGGTGATTTGTATGCCGATTTTAAAAATGAGGCCGAAAGAAAAAACATTTCGTTCCGGTTTGTAACCGATTTGCCCGACCACAGCGCAAACATCTATACCGACCGCGAAAAACTGTCGGCCATACTTTCGCATTTAATTAAAAATGCCATCAAATTTTCACTCAAAGGAGGGGAAGTTACCTTCGGATATTTAAAAAAAGGCGATGTGCTGGAGTTTTATGTAAAAGATCGCGGAATTGGAATCCCAAAAGAACGGCACCTTGCTGTTTTCGATAAGTTTACGCAGGCCGATATTGACGATAAAAATGCACTGGAAGGTTCCGGACTTGGCCTGACGGTAGCCAAAGCTTACGTTGAATTGTTGGGAGGAGAAATATGGTTGCAGTCAACACCAAACAACGGTACTACCATCTTTTTTACTATTCCTTTTAAAACCAATGCCGATGATAAACCCCGTGATGAAGTTCAAGTGGTCAGGACAAAATCTGCCAAACCTAAAATATTGATTGCCGAAGATGAGCCCTACACAAAAGATTATCTGACCATTATTTTAAAAAACATGTGTAGTGAAATTTTATACGCCGATAATGGCCTCGATGCCATATCAGTTTGTCGTAATAATCCTGATATTGATTTGGTTTTGATGGATATAAAAATGCCTCAGATGAATGGTTATGAAGCTACGCGAGAAATAAGAAAGTTTAATAAGAATGTTGTTATTATTGCTCAAACGGCGTATGCAATGGCAAGCGACCGTCAAAAGGCCATTGAAGCGGGGTGCAACGATTATATATCGAAACCTATTAACCGCGAAGAGCTGGTTACTATGATTGAAAAGGCTGTGCCATAGTAGTTTGTAATTTCTTTTTAACTAAAAAAATTGGTTCAATTGGTTATAAAACTTTAATTATATGAATAAGTCTTCTAAAAATAAATCGTTAAAAAGTATTTTATTGCGAAATACATGGATTGCACTTTTTTTCTGGACAATGTTATTACTCGCTTTTGCAACACGCAGCATCGAAACTTTACAAAACGCCACCTACCAAATAGTTAAAAAAGAGGCTGAAACACACCTTCAGCTTGACGAATCCTTTAGAAAGTGGACCGCTTCACACGGAGGCTTTTACATTCCTGTTGATAGTGCCACGCGGCCAAGTCCCTATTTAAAAAATGTAAAAAACCGGGATATCATTACCCCATCGGGTGATACGCTTACTTTAATAAACCCTGCCCGTGCGCTAAGACTGATGAGTGAATATAGTAAAAATGAAAACGGCGTTGGAGGCCACATAACAAGCTTAAAATTATTACGCCCTGAAAACGCACCTGACCCATGGGAACGAAAAGCCCTGATGGCTTTTGAAAAGGGAAAAAAGCAGGTTGATGAAATTACCCGTTTAAACGGGGTGCCTGTTTACAGGTTAATGAAAGCCTTATTTGTACAAAAAAGTTGTTTAAAATGTCATGGACAGCAAGGGTATAAGGTGGGCGATATAAGAGGTGGTGTTAGTGTTACGGTACCCATCGCCGAATACCTATTGCAGATACATAAAGTAGAGCGAAATAAGGAAATATTCTATTCTATTTTGTGGCTAATTGGTGCACTTGGTATTTATTTGAGTACAAAAGCCATCAATAAAAGAAACAGAGAAGTTGAGGATGCACAAGTAGAATTGAAAGAATCAAATAAGTTACTTGAACACAGAGTTAGCGAACGTACCAAAGAACTTGAAGATATTAACTCGAAGCTTACAAAAGAGGTTGCCGAGCGTGTTAAAACCGAGCGTATTTTAAAAGTTAACGAAGAACGTTACAAAGGAATAATTATGAGCACGGCAAGCTGTATTGCTGTTTATGAGGCGGTTGATAATGGCGATAATTTTAAATTTATTGAGTTTAACCCCATGGCCGAAAAGGCCGAAAACATTTCGCGCGACCAGGTTGTTGGAAGACTTGTTACCGATGTTTTTCCCGGGGTTGTTGATTTTGGATTATTTAAAGTGTTTCAGGAAGTTTATAAAACCGGAGAGCCGCACCATTTCCCCATTGGAATTTATCAGGACTCACGAATCAAAGGATATCGCGAAAATTATGTTTATAAACTTTCGTCAGGCGAAATAGTGGCGGTATATCAGGATGTTACACAGCGAAAGCGTACCGAGCTGGCTCAAAAAATTGTTTACAACATATCAAACGCGGTTTCCACTTCGGTTAACATAGGCGACCTGATAGCTCAAATTCAAAAAGAGGTGAGTAAAATTATGGACGCTTCTAACTTTTATGTGGCGTTATACGATGCAAAAACCGATACTTTGGAAATGCCCTACTATTACGATGAAAAAGATAACTTCACAAGGGCATCGGCAAAAAATACATTGAGCAAAATTGTAATTAAATCAGGTAGCTCGTTGTTGGCAAATGGCGAAGTTAAACGCAGGCTTGAACAAGAGGGCAAACTTACACGTCAAGGCAGCTATTCTAAAGTGTGGCTTGGTGTGCCGCTTAAAAATGCAGATACCGTAATTGGTGTTGTTGCAGTACAAAATTACGAAAACGAAAATGCCTATTCGGAGGATGATGTTAAAATGCTGGAATTTATTGCAGGGCAAATAAGCATCTCCATTCAGCGTAAAAAATTTGAAGATGAATTGAAAGAGGCTTTAAAAAAAGCCGAAGAAAGCGACAGGCTAAAATCAGCATTCCTGGCCAATATGAGCCACGAAATACGTACTCCGATGAATGGAATTTTAGGCTTTGCCTCGTTGCTGAAAGAACCCGGCCTTACAGGTGAAGAGATAAGAAAATATACTGATGTTATTCAAATTAGTGGGGAACGGATGCTTAACATTATTAACAACCTTATTGATATATCAAAAATTGAAGCAGGCCAAATGAAACTATACATTGATGCATGTAATGTGAATGAGCAAATGGAATACCTGCAAGACCTTTTTACTCCCGAAACGACTAAAAAACGGCTTGCTGTTCACATGACCCCCGGATTGCCCGATAATGAGTCTGTAATTCAAACCGATCCTGATAAGCTATACGCTATTTTGTCCAACTTATTAAAAAATGCCGTTAAATATACACACGAAGGCAGCATTGAATTCGGTTATGTTAAAAAGGACAAAGTACTTGAGTTTTTTGTTAAAGATACCGGCATTGGTATTCCGGAAGAACGGCAGGCTTCCGTATTTGACCGCTTTGTTCAGGCCGATATTGAAGATCGTAATGCATATGAGGGAGCCGGGTTAGGCCTGGCCATCTCGAAAGCCTTTGTGGAAATGCTTGGAGGTGAAATTCGGGTGGAATCCTCAGAAGGAGTGGGGTCTGAGTTTTATTTTACGATTCCTTACAAAACCGCTGGCTCCGATAAAACCGTATCTGGTGAAAAAGAGATTTCCACGGAAGATTCAGAAGATGGTACTCCTGTAAAAAAGGCATGCTTTTTAATTGCTGAAGATGCACCTGTGTCAACCGCCTATCTTACCGAATTGATAAAAGATTTCAGTACCGAAATTTATTATGCCGAAAATGGTAAAGAGGCCGTTGAAATGTTTAAAAGACATCCCGAAATTGACATTGTTTTAATGGATATGAAAATGCCTTTAATGGATGGCTATGAGGCGACAAAAAAGATTAAAGAAATTGATAAAGAGGTGATTGTAATTGCTCAAACGGCCTATGCTTTAAAAAATGACCGCGAAAAAACCATCGCAGCCGGTTGTGATGACTACATCTCAAAACCCGTTAATAAAAACGAATTGATTGATTTGATTAAAAAATATGTCAATAAACTTGTTTAAAGTTAACCTGATAATATTTTATCAGTAGTTCAAATAAAAGACTTTAAACAAGTTCAATATAAAAGCTGATAAATGATTGATAATTCGCTTGTTTAGTAGTTTCAGGCACTTCTTTTAATGGTTTTAAATCAGGAAGGGTTCTGAGAATTGAAACGTTTAGCTGTTCAATGGTTTGACTACTATACATGATACCTGCTGCTGTCTATTTTATTCTTGATGTTTTTATCAATTTCCGGGTTTCAATAATACCATTCTTTGTTTTTAAAATTACATAATAAATTCCCGAAGAGCAGTTTGTACCGTTTGCGTTATTTCCATCCCATACAAAATTGTATTTTCCCTGAGCAAAAGAATGGTTGCACAAGGTTACTATTCGTCTGGAATTGACATCGGTAACATACAACTCTACCGTTTCCGGTTTTGATAAAGAAAAACTTATCTCGGTTTGTTGGCTAAAAGGGTTTGGAAAATTCTGTTTTAATGTAACAGGTTTCTGATTACCATAATGATTTACAATACCTGTCATACTTCCATTTTGGAATGTTTTAGCCAATATTAAATCGCTTTCGCTATCGCCGGTATATCCCGTTAATATGATTCCATTGTCGCTTGTGGTTGTTAAATTGGCGTATTTGGGATAATCGGTATTAAAATCGTAACTTCTTGTCCATAGGGTATCGCCGGTAGCCATACTTAATTTGCGCATGGATGCATTAAAAGTGTTGTCGGTAATAACGATATTGTTATCAGGGGTTTCTGTTGCGGCTGTAACGGAACTGCCATAGGTTGGTGCATCATATTGGTAATTCCACTGCTCGGTTCCGCCCAGGGTATTTTTATACACTACATTTTTCCCGTTTTCTGAACCGCCAAAAACCATCCCGTCATCTGAGGTAGCGATTATAAAATTAAAGAAACCTTCTCCGGTTAACATATAAGTCAACTGATAGCCAAGATTTCCGTCGGCATCTATGGTGAAAATATTTGGATACCAAGCCCCTGCAGAAACGTTTTGAAATGAACCGGTAATTGCATATTTATTGTCGGAAGTTCTGCAAATGCCTGCCGTGCTACTGTTATTGTTAGGAAAATAAGTTTGTTCCCACAGCACATTGCCCTCTTCATCAATTTTAAATGCAAATGAATGAGAATGTAAGTTTCCACAACCGATAAATGCATGGTCGGTTGTATTTACCAACGAGGTGACCACATCGCCGTTTAAATCCGAACTAAAAACATGTTCCCATTCTAAGTTACCGACGGCATCGGTTTTAAAAACCCAGCCGTCCTTGTAGTTGTCAGGAACTGTTTTATAACCTGCAATAATAAATCCGCCGTCGCTGGTTTGCCTTAAACAATATCCCTGGTCATCACCAGATTCCCCATAAGTTTTGGTCCACAACGTATCTCCTGAACTGTCGGTTTTGAGCAGCCAAACATCCCATTCGCCTGCACCTATAGAGTTTGTTGTTCCAACCACGGCATAGCCACCATCGGAGGTTTCAATAACAAAACGCCCATATTCTTTATTGGAATAACCAACCTTTTTATAAAAGGTATTTTGGGCGAGTAAAGTCCCTGATACAAAAAGAAATAACAGGACTCCAATAAAAAAATTAAGATGCAATTGCTTTTTCATGATAACCTCCTATATTTAGTTGTTAACAGCAATCTGTTAAGTTTTCGGGTAACTACCGTATAAACTTAACTCCTGTTTGTTTATATTCTTTAGCTGCAATTACCAAAATTAATCAAATTCTTAACTAACAACTAATCTATTTAGATGTTAATCATATAATTTAAACTCATCCCAAATAATATCAGGGCGATTGTATATAGCAAAACTACCTTTGCTTTGCTGGTTATCGCACGTTGAGCGAAAGCCAAACAGCAGGTAACCTTTATTAGTTTTTCTGAGATTAGCAATTACAGAAAATTGAACTTTATTAAAGTTAATCTAATGATATTGAGTACAAATACAATAATTTACTTCAGAAGAATTATTTTCTTCTCCTCAAATTAAGCTCTTTGGCAAATTCTTTTTCAAAAAACTCAAATTCACCGGTTTTGTTTTCCTTTTTAAGAGCTTCGTCGTAAGCACGTAAATCTTTACGCATCACTTTGGCGCTTATGGTTTTAGGAAATTCCGACATAAACTCAATGGAACGTGGACGTTTGTAAGGTGCCATGTTATCGCGAATAAAACGGAATATTTCAAGTGCCATCTTACGGTTGGCAGTATATTCATCGTTTAAAACGATAAAGGCCTTGGGCACAATGCGGTTTTTATCGTCAACGGTAGGTATCACGCCCACTTCCAAAACGGCAGGATTTTCAATTATCTCACTTTCCACTTCAAAGGGGCTGATACGGTAGTCGAGGCTTTTAAATACATCGTCAACCCTGCCCACAAAGTGGATATAACCCTCTTCATCCTGATAGGCCGTATCGCCGGTAAGATACCAGCCACCTTTAAAAATATTTTTGTTGCGGGTGGCATCTTCGTAGGCAGTTAGCAAACCCAACGGTTTAACTGGATAGATGGCTGAACATATCTGTCCGTCTTTTCCGGGTGCTACTTCATCCAGTTTGGCATCTAAAATTTTAACTTCGTAGCCGGGCGCTACTTTTCCTATGGAACCGGGTTTGGTTTTCATGCCCGGAAAGGTAGCTACCATGGCAGTGGTTTCCGTTTGGCCATAACCCTCTCTCAGCTGTATGCCGGTGAGGTCTTCAGCCATTTTACTGATTTCAGGATTTACCGGCTCTCCGGCACTTACCATCTTTTTAAGGGCAAAATTATATTTTGTAAAGTCTTTGCTTCCAAACAGTTTCCATACACTTAACGGGGCGCATAAACTTGTTATTTGATATTTATCCATCGCTTCCAGAACTTTGTCGGCATCAAACTGATCGTATTTTAAGGTAAAGGCTGTACAACCTGCATTCCAGGGGGCAATAAAGCTGCTCCAGATAAATTTTGCCCACCCCGGCGAGCTGATGTTGTAATGAACATCGTCCGGCTTAAGGTCGAGCCAGTACATGGTGGTAAGATGCCCCACCGGATAGTGATGCGGATGCATTACCAACTTGGGCTTTGAGGTGGTTCCCGAGGTGAAAAACAAAAATAAAATATCGGAAGAAAAAGTTATAAAATTCGATTCAAACGATTCATCATAGTTGCTGTTGTCGTTGTAATCCACCCAGCAGGGCACGTTTTCTTTTGTTTCGCACTCACACGATTCGGTTGGCTCCTTTACGCAAATTAACCCCTTAAGCCGGTAGAGTGCTTCGCCCGCTTCGTCAACACGAGGAACGTATTTTTGATGGGCAACAACAAATTTAACATCACCGCTTACTATCCTGTCGGATACGTCGGCGGGCGACAGCAGGGTAGAGGCTGGAATAATGGCTCCTCCGGCTTTCATAATACCCAGAAACAGTTCGTAAATTTCAACCGAAGTATCCATCATAAGCATCACTCTGTCACCTTTCTGTAGTCCCAAATCGTTTAAAAAGTTGGCCACACGGTTTGAGCGCTTGCGCATTTCATCAAAAGTTACTTTTTTATCGTTTCCGTTTGTGTCGGCATAAATAAGTGCCGTTTTATCGTTCCCTTCGGCCATCACATCAAAATAATCGATTGCCCAATTAAATTTTGTTATTCTCGGCCATTTAAAGCCCTTTACAGCTTCTTCGTAACTGTTTACATTCAATACAAAATCGCGCAGGTCAAAAAATTTCTGTGCATCGTGTGAAACTTTTTTCATAATGGATATGTTTTTAAAATGATAATATGCATCAAAACTAATGCGGATTTGTAAAAATCGCAAACAATTTATCGTAATATTTATTATAAACTGTTAATAAAAACACTAAGGCTTTCATCGCTGCTCAGGTGAAGTTTTTTCTTTAAGCGGTAGCGTGCATTTTTAAGGCTGTCGGGCGAAATATTTAACACCGAGGCCATCTCCTTAATACTCAGGTTTAGTTTGATAAGGGCACATAAGCGGAAGTCGTTGCCGGTTAAAGCGGGGTTAACCTCTTTCAGCTTGTCGAAAAAGCGCTCGTTAATTTGTTCAAAATATATCTTAAACAAATCCCAGTCTTTATCAAGATTTAATCCCTGCTGTACGTTGCGAAGGATGTTTTTCATGGCCTCTTTGTCGGTGCAACCGGCTGAGTTTAACCGTGTTTTAATATCGGTGCTTATCGATTGTAACAGCTTGTTTTTTTGCATCATATTAAGTGCGTGTCCGGCCAGTTGGCGGGTTTTAAATTCAATGTCGTTTTGAAGCTTTTCGGCTTCCAGCTCTTTTTGAGCTATTTGTGCTTCTATCAGGTTCTTTTCCTGCTTTAGTGCCAGCATTTTTTGCCGATTAATTTCCACATCTTTTTTGCGCTTGAGCCAAAAAAACAACATTAAAAAGATAGTCAATGAAATAACTACAATCAGCAGCGACAATAAAAATCTTCGGTTTGATTTTTCAATTAATTCTTTTTCCCGTAATTCCAAAATTGTTTTTTCCTGTTTTACCGTTTGGTATTTTGCCTCCAGTTCCTGAAGGTTTTCTTGCAGATTTTCGCTTTCGAGGCTGTCTTTTAGTTTTGTGTATAGTTCATGCCATTTTAGTGAACTTTTATAATTACTGGTGTTTTTTGTGGTTTGATACAGATTGAATAATGAGAGTTTTTTGCCATAGTTATATCCAATGGCTTTAGATAGTTCGTAACTTTTTAAATAGTAATATAGAACCGAATCGTTGTTGCCGGTTTTTTCAAAAGCCGAGCCAAGGTCGAGCAATACATAAATTTTATCTTTAATAAGCTTTAGCGAATCAAACATTCTGTAAGCATGATGCAGGTTTTTAAAACCTTGTTCCTTTTGATTCAAATACACCTGCGTAACGCCAACATTTTCATATCCGGTGGCAATGGCATCGGGTTTTCCGGTTTTTTCGTAAATACGTTTGGCCGAATCAAAATAAAAATAGGCCGAGTCATATTTTTGCTCGTCATAAACAAGTGCACCATAATTG
>WGDP01000306.1 GCA_015493215.1 Bacteroidales bacterium
ATGGATAACGGTTAATAATAGCAGTAAAACTGAAACTATACAAGAAAAGCAATTTGAAACGCATCAAACCAAAAACGAAAAAAAAGAATCAATTATAGATAAACCAAAAGGAAAAAAAGTAGAAAATAAAGTAAAGAATATAAAAATGGACAATTTATTAAACAGCTCAAATTTGCTTAAATTACTTGATAAATGGAAAATACATTTATTGGTAATTATTGTAATAGCTGCTATTTTAGGAATGATTTTTTCCGGCCCGACTTTTATTACGCCACTTTACAGATCGTATGCCGTTGCCTATCCTGCTAATATTGACTCCTATTCGGAGGAGAGTAATACGGAGCAGATGCTTCAGATTTTAAACTCGCAGGACATAACCGACAGCATGATTTTGGATTTTGATTTGGGAAACCACTACAACATTAACAAGTCATATAAATACTACCAAACGGCCTTGTTAAATCAATATAAGGAAAGGGTAAAAATAAGTAAAACGCCTTATGAATCGGTTATGATTGAAGTTGAAGACTCCGACCCTGTTGTTGCAAAAAAGATGGTTGACAAAATTCTTCATCTTTACGACTGGAAAGTAGCCAGCCTGCACAAATCGAAATATGCCGAGGTTGTAAAAATGTATAAAGCCGGCCTGGCGCGTAAGCGTCACGATATGGACTCGCTTAAAACCATTTTAGCTTATCTTGGTTCACAAAAAGGAGTTTTTCAATATGAATACCAGTCGCAGGAAATAACCAAAGGATATCTTGGAACCATTGGTGGTGGAAAATCGAACATTGATAAAAAAGAGTCGAAGCGGCTATTTAAAAACATGGGTGAAAATAGCGGGCAATTAATCGAAGTTGCCGAAATGTTGCGCGATGAAGCCACAACCTATGTTGAAACAAAAAAGGATTTGGAATTGGCCGAAAGGTTTTTGTATTCGCACATGACCTACTCGAATATTATTACACACCCTTTTGTTGCCGATAAAAAAAGTTTCCCAATTAGATGGCTGGTTGTAGCCATGATTACCCTTGCCGCCTTTATTTTCGCCTTTTTTATTATCATTTTTATTGAAGCAAAAAAATCTTAATCCACTTATTTATCCATTTTGGTAAAAAAAACGAAAATAGTATGGGTTTACGCTCTTACAGTTATTTTCTTAGCTGTAAACTTTTATCTTGTAATAAACAAGGATTTTTATTGGTTCTTTTTATTGCCGGTAGCTCTTATTGTACTTTATTATTACCTTGTTTCGCTGGATAAAATTTTACTGCTTATCACTTTTTTTACACCGTTGGCAGTTAACATACGTAATTTAGATAACATGGGGTTGGGCGTTTCGCTACCAACCGAGCCGCTAATGTTTGGCGTGTTAATAATTTTTATTGCAAACCTGTTGGTAAGCCACAAAAAATATGATGCCCGCATTGCGAGCCACCCTGTATCGTATGTTATTTACCTGAGCCTGTTTTGGATGCTTATAACAACATTTACCAGCCAAATGCCTGTGGTATCCCTTAAGTATCTGCTGTCGAGGCTTTGGTTTGTGGTGCCGTTTTACTTTGTTGCGGCACTTATGTTTAAGGATAAAAAAAATATAAAGTGGTTTTATTGGCTATACATTACTGCTTTTATAGGCGTTATTTTTTATACCATAAGTGTTCATGCCAGATATAATTTTGACGAAGAAACAGGGCACTGGGTAATGTCGCCGTTTTATAACGACCATACAGCTTATGGGGCTGCTCTGGCCATGTATTTTCCCGTTATTGTCGGATTTATTTTTTATCCCGGTGCAAAAAAGTGGACAAGAGTTGTTTCGTCAATAGTGTTATTTATCTTTATAACGGCTGTTATACTTTCGTACAGCAGGGCTGCCTGGCTAAGTATAGGTGCTGCCATCATTGTATTTATTCTGATACTGCTTAAAATAAAATTCAGGTGGATATTTTTAACGGTAGCCATATTGGTAACCATGTTTTTTACTTTCCAGAATCAAATATTCGACAAACTGGAAAAAAACAAAACCGAATCGTCAAGAAACTTTGTTGAGCATGTTGAGTCGATGGCAAACATTTCGTCTGACGCATCTAATCTTGAGCGCATCAACCGTTGGCAGTCAGCATTAAGGCTCTTCCATGACAGGCCTGTGTTTGGTTGGGGACCCGGAACCTACCAGTTTGTTTATGCTCCTTATCAGCGGTCGAAAGAAAAAACCATTATCAGTACCAACCTTGGTGACAAAGGCAATGCCCATAGCGAATATTTGGGACCATTGGCCGAAGAGGGGCTTCCGGGTACTTTGATAGTTTTGTTGCTGGTTGGCTTTGTTATTTACACCGGCATTAAAATTTATATTAAATCAAAAAATACCGAAGTTAAGTTTTTAAGCATGATGTCGTTGCTGGGTTTGGTTACCTATTTTACGCACGGTTTTCTGAATAACTTTTTAGACACCGATAAGCTTTCGGTTCCCTTTTGGGGGTTTATTGCTATTTTGGTTGCTTTGGATGTATATCACCTTACCGATAAGGAAAAATCGCATAAAATTGAGTAAACAAAAAAAAGTCGTGATAAACACCACGACTTTTTTTATAATCTTACAGATAAAGATTATTATTTCACACGTTCCGAGTATTGTCCGGTGCGGGTATCTACTTTAATTTTATCGCCTGTATTTAAAAAAAGAGGAACTTTAACTGTAGCACCGGTTTCAACGGTAGCATCTTTAAAGGTGTTGGTGGCAGTATTTCCTTTTTCACCGGGTTCGGTATAGGTTACTTCAAGTACCACGTAATTGGGCATTTCACAGTAAATAGGGCTGTCGGTTTCGGTATGAAAGGCAATATCAACCATTTCGCCCTCTTTAAGCAGTTCGGGCGCTGCAATCATATTTTTATCAATAAATGTTTGCTCGTAATCTTCAGTATTCATAAAATGATAGGTGTCACCTTCATTGTACAAAAACTGATATTGACGTTTTTCAACCCGTTGAACATTGATTTTTACCCCCGAAGTAAATGTGTTGGGGATAACCCTGCCTGTTTTAAGATTTTTCAGTTTTGTTCGTACAAAGGCAGGACCTTTGCCCGGTTTTACATGCTGAAATTCAACAATTGTGTATAAATCGCCGTTAAATTCAATAATGAGTCCGTTTCTAAAATCTGCTGTTGTTGCCATATTAAATACTGTTTTTATTATTTTTTTCTTTTAAGCCGATATATCCTTTCATCATTCCACGCTGCGACCTGTTAATAAAGGCCAGTATTTCGTCTCTTTCGGGAGTTGCGGGAATATTTGCCTCGATGTATGTTACTGCCTGTGTAACATTTTTACCTTTTAAAAATAGGTAGCGATAAATATCCTGAATTTCATTAATTTTAGTGTTGGAAAATCCTCTTCGGCGCAGGCCGATAGAGTTAACACCTACATAAGCCAACGGTTCGCGGGCAGCTTTGCTGAATGGTGGAACATCTTTACTTACAAGGCTCCCACCTGAAATCATGGTGTGTTTGCCAATGTGAACAAACTGATGAACTGCCGAAAGCCCGCCAACAATAGCCCAGTCGTCTATTTCAATGTGTCCGGCGAGGTTGCAGGCGTTGGCTAAAATTACCTGGTTGCCCAAAATACAATCGTGGGCTATGTGTACGTATGCCATTAACAGACAGTTGTTTCCAATTACTGTTTTGTTGCTGGCTTTGGTACCACGGTTGATGGTAACAAACTCACGAATGGTGGTGTTATCACCAATTTCAACGGTTGTTACTTCTCCGGCAAATTTTAAATCCTGAGGAATAGCCGAAATTACAGCACCGGGAAATATTTTACAATTTTTTCCGATTCGTGCCCCTTCCATAATGGTTACATTTGAGCCTATCCAGGTTCCTTCATCAATAATAACATTTTTTTCAATGTTAACGAAGGGTTCAATTACTACGTTCGGAGCTATTTTTGCCTGAGGATGAACGTATGCAAGCGGTTGATTCATTGAGAGGTTTTTATTTATTTTTCACAATTTGGGCGGTTAAATGCCCTTCCATAACTACTTTGTCGCCAACAAATATCTTTCCGTATGTGGTACAGATGCCTCTTTTTATGGGGCCTGTTAATATCAACGAAAAAATCAAAACGTCGCCGGGAACTACTTTAGAACGAAATCTGACATCAGATATTTTAAGGAAGTAGGTAGAATAATTTTCGGGATCGGGAACCGAGTTTAAAACAAAAATACCACCTGCCTGTGCCAGTGCTTCAACCTGAAGAACTCCCGGCATAATTGGCTCATCCGGAAAATGGCCGGTAAAAAAAGGCTCATTCATGGTAACATTTTTAACGGCTACAATATATTTGTCGTCCAAATATAAAACCTTGTCAACCAATAAAAACGGAGGGCGATGTGGTAAAATCTTTTTGATATCATTAATTCCATAAACCGGTTCGGAGTAAATATCAAAAGGTGGTTCCTTTACAATATAGTTGCTCATGATAAATATTTTTGATGTATTAATTTTGCAAATTGTGTGTTGGTAAAATGACCGGGGCGTTGTGCCTTAACATGTCCACGGAGGTTAATGCCAAGCAGGGTTAAGTCGCCTATTAAATCCAATAATTTGTGACGTGCAGGCTCGTTTTCAAAATGTAAATCGATGTTGTTTAAAATTCCTTTGGTTTTTACCTCTACCGAAGGTTTGTTAAATAATTTGGCAAGCCGATCCAGTTCTTCCTGCTCAATCACTTTGTTGACAAATACAATGGCGTTGCTGATGTCGCCACCTTTTACAAGGTTGTTATTCAGCAAATATTCCAGTTCGTGCAGGAAAACAAAGGTGCGGCAGGGTGCTATTTCGTTTTTAAAGTTACTTATATCGCTTAAGGCTGCAAACTGTTTTCCGAGAACCTTTGTTTCGTAGTCTATTTCCACCGAAAAACTTAATTTTTCTGCAGGCTCAATGGTAACTTTTATCTTTTTGTCAGGTATTTCAAAGGTTACTTTCTCCTCAATAACAAGTATTTTCTTTTCTGCATCCTGAACCTGAATACCTGCTTTTTCAAGTGCTTCGATAAAAAAGCGGGAAGAGCCATCCATAATGGGCATTTCATCCATGTCCATGTCTATCAATACATTGTCGATGCCAAGCCCTGTTAGTGCAGCCAATACATGTTCGATGGTAAATATTTGAGTTCCATTAACTCCCAGCGTAGTTCCCCTGTCGGTTGAAATCACGTTATCCACAACAGCGTCAATAACCGGTTGTCCGGTAACATCAATACGTCTGAACTTAATTCCGTGATTTTCAGGTGCGGGATTAAAGGTAATTGAGCCGAACTGTCCTGTATGAAGCCCTGTACCACTTACTGAAGTGGCCTGTTTTATTGTTTTTTGTCGTTCAGTCATTAAAAAAAGATGTGATACCTGTTACGTTTTTTATTATAAGGTGCAAAAGTAACAAAATATTTTAACCTTCATTCTGATGTTTTGGGGCTTCTATTTCCTGTCTTTTAGCTGATGCTCCAAATTATTCACCCGTTTAACAAGACTATCCAGTTTTCGGTAATAAATATACGATTTTTGAAAATCACGGGCATTGAAAGCGGGAGAGCCTTCAAGGATGGCGCCTTTTTCGGAAACAGATTTGCCTACACCCGATTGCGCCGCAATTTTTACCTCATCAGCAATTGAAAGATGACCTATAATTCCTGTCTGGCCACCAAACATGCAATTTTTTCCAATTTTTGTGGAACCTGCAATGCCCGATTGTGCAGCAATAACCGTGTTTTCACCAATTACAACGTTGTGAGCAATTTGAATAAGATTGTCGAGTTTTACACCCCGTTTTATGATTGTTGAACCCATGGTTGCCCTGTCGATAACAGTGTTGGCACCAATTTCTACTTTGTCTTCCAAAATTACATTACCAATTTGTGGGATTTTTTTAAAATCAGCATCCTGTTGTGGGGCAAATCCAAACCCGTCGGAGCCGATAACAGCCCCTGCGTGTATGGTACACTGATTGCCAATTACACAATCTTCATAAATCTTAACCCCGGCAAAAAGTGTGGTTTCACTTCCGATGGTTACATTATCGTCGATGGTTGTGTTGGGATAAATTTTACAATTATCGCCAACTACGCAGTTTTCGCCAATTACTGCAAATGCGCCAATGTAAACATTGTTTCCAATGGTGGCCGATTCGGCAATGGATGCCTTTGGGGAGATGCCAGTTTTTTGCGGCTTGCTTTGCTGATAAAGTTCCAGCAACTGTGCAAAAGCCATGTAGGCATCGGGAACTCTGATAAGTGTTGCTGTAATTTTTTTTTCAGGTTTGAAATCGCTGTTGACGATGACCAACGAAGCATTGGTTTGGTAAATATATTTTTCGTAGGCGGGATTAGATAAAAAACTGAGAGAGCCGGGCTTTCCTTCTTCGATTTTAGAGAGTTCTGATACAGAAATGTTTGGGTCGCCGTCAACGGTTCCCTGAAGTGCATCTGCTATTTGTTGTGCTGTAAATTTCATGCTGTTTATTTTGGGTTGCAAGATAATTAATTATTTGTTTATGCTGAAGAGATACGTGGGTTGAAAAGTTCATGCTGTAAAATAGGAGTGAGGGATTAATTTTTTAAGGATTACTTAAAAAAAAAGTTGCTGCCAAACGGCAGCAACTTTTATTAAAGTGATTTATAAGAAACTAAATAATTCCCTGGTCGTACATGGCGTTGGCAACTTTAAGGAAGCCGGCAACGTTAGCGCCTTTTACATAATTAATATAACCATCTTCTTCGGTGCCGTATTTAACCGAAACTTCATGGATTGATTTCATAATCTGGTGCAATTTGGCATCCACCTCATCGGCAATCCAGTTAATTTTCATGGAGTTCTGCGTCATTTCAAGGCCGGAAACGGCTACACCGCCTGCGTTAACAGCTTTACCGGGACCGAATAAGATTTTGTTTTTATGGAAGGCTTCTACAGCTTCCGGGGTGCAGCCCATGTTTGAAACTTCGGCAACCACCTGTACGCCATTGTTAATCAGATTGGCAGCATCTTCGGCATTTAACTCATTTTGAGTGGCGCAAGGCATGGCGATATCGCATTTTACTTCCCAGGGATGTTTGCCCGGAACAAAAACTGCTCCCGGAAACTCATCGGCATAGGGAGCAACAATGTCTTGATTGGAGGCGCGCAGTTCCAACAGATAATCAACTTTTTCGCCGGAAATTCCTTCGGAATCGTAAATGTATCCATCGGGGCCTGAAATAGTAACTACTTTGGCTCCCAGTTCGTTAAGTTTTAAAGCGACGCCCCAGGCAACATTACCAAATCCTGAGATGGTAACGGTTTTGCCTTCAAACGAATCGTTGTTGGTTTTTAACATTTCCTGAGTAAAGTAAACACCACCAAAGCCTGTTGCTTCGGGACGAATCAGGCTGCCACCCCAACCGGTACCTTTTCCTGTGAGTACACCGGTGTGTTCGTGCTGAAGTTTTTTGTACATCCCGTAAAGGAAACCAATCTCTTTGCCACCAACACCAATATCACCGGCAGGAACATCGGTTTCGGGACCGATAATTTTCCATAGCTCAAGCATAAATGCCTGACAGAAACGCATAATTTCGTTATCCGATTTCCCTTTGGGATTAAAGTCGGAACCACCTTTGCCACCACCCATTGGCAACGTGGTAAGGGCATTTTTAAAGATTTGTTCAAAACCCAGAAATTTTAAAATACTAAGGTTTACGCTGGGGTGAAAACGAAGCCCGCCTTTGTATGGGCCGATGGCGCCGTTAAACTGAACACGATAACCGAGGTTAACATGTACTTTGCCTTCATCGTCCACCCACGGAACTTTAAAAGAGAGAATGCGGTCGGGTTCCACCAAACGGTCGATAATACCGGCAGTTTCAAAATGAGGGTTGTCGTTTACAACTTCTTCAATAGATTCCAATACTTCGCGAACAGCTTGTAAATATTCAGCTTCACCCGGATGCCTGGCTTCCAGGTCGTTCATAATTTTATTTAAGTCCATTTATAATGTTTTTAAGGTTTATTTGTTAACAGAATAACAACTATTAATTATGCGGCAAAGATAATGTTCATTTTTTGAGATAAACAAACTAATTTTTCAAATTTTATTAAATATAGAACCTGTTAAAATAATATTCGTAAACTGCACTGTATCAGCCGGAATGTTTATTCAAGAACACCCTTTTTCCAGTGCATTGTTTTCTCAGGTTTTCCATTTTCATCAAACCATTTTTCGGTTCCGTCTTTTTGGTTGTTTTTATAGTGAATTTCACGTTTAATTTTACCGTTTGGCCACCATGCGCGTTGCACTCCTGTTCCCCGGGTGAAGTTGCCTATTCCCACAATGTTACCGCCAACGTCATAATACATCCATCTGCCTTCAAAGAGTCCGTTGGTATAATTGCCTTCAATTTTTAAAGTGCCGTTTGGGTACCACTGACGGAAAAAACCATTTAGCGTATCATTTTTGTAGTTTTGTTCGGTAATCTTGTTTCCGTTGTCATCGTAACTAATCGATTTTCCCTCTTTCAGCCCGTTGTGGTAGTATGCTTTCGATTCAAGGTTGCCGTTTCGATGCCATCTCGTCATGGCGCCCTCCAGATTATTATTATGGTAATTGGCTTCCTGCTCCTTGTTTCCGTTATCAAAAAACCAAACGGCTTTTCCGTTAAGCTTTTTGTGTTTATAGGTTAGTTCAGATTTTATCAGGCCATTTTCCCAATGGGTTTTCTTTTTGCTTGAGCAGCCGTAAAGCCCCGTTAACAGCACCAACATAAAAATGGCCGATTTTCTATTCATTTTGTAATAATTTATACCTCGCTATATATGCGAATTGCAAAAATAATATAATTAGGATAAACTGTTGTTGGGTATAAACGAATGTAAAGTAAGTCAAACCCTCGGTGTTTAACGGGTATCAATACCGAGGGTTTGACTTGAGGTATTAAAAAAGCCAATCCGTAATTGAATTGACTTTGTTTAGTGGGAGTTATAGGATTCGAACCTATGACCCTCCCGACTTATCAGTCGGGATGCTCTGAACCAACTGAGCCGTAACCATGATTTTTTTTAATTAGTTCTTCGACTCTTTTTCTGTTTTTCCAGGCTTTTACCTGCTTCTCTCTGGCATATGCTTTCGCTTTTGTTTTGAAAGGCTCGGTATAAACAATAACCCAGTCGTTGGCTTTACCGGTCCACCCTTTATGATTTGAGTTATGTCTTCGTAATCTTCCTGACACATCGTTCGAATGGCCGTAATAAAAACGGTTTAGTTTTTCGGAATATATAATATAGAAATAGTACATATCAAAAAAAGCCTTGCGGAAATGCAAGGCTTTGGTTTTCAGTGTGGGAGTTATAGGATTCGAACCTATGACCCTCCCGACTTATCAGTCGGGATGCTCTGAGCCAACTGAGCCGTAACCATGATTTTTTTTAATAAGTTCTTCAACTCTTTTTCTGTTTTTCCAGGCTTTTACCTGCCTCTCTCTGGCATAAGCATTAGATTTTGTTTTGAAAGGCTCGGTATAAACAATAACCCAGTCGTTGGCTTTACCTGTCCACCCTTTATGATTTGTGTTGTGTCTTCGTATTCTTCCGGACAAATCATTCGTATGGCCGTAATAAAAACGGTTTAGTTTTTCGGAATATATAATAT
>WGDP01000307.1 GCA_015493215.1 Bacteroidales bacterium
TGGAAAACGGGGTGGACGATTATGTGCGGAATTATTTGGCCGGAGGGGCGTATTTATAGGTGTAAATAAATCAATTCCAAATTAGGGTAAATGCTTTGGTATGCGGTATAATATTGTATTCACCAAAGTTTATTACCATGAAAAAATTATTAAAAACAAATTAAAACCCCGGGTAAATTTTAGGAGCCGGTAAACTTTACAGTTTACCGAACTCCCATTTACTCACCCAACAATTTTTTAACCATTTCCACCTGAATATGGGCGATGTTTTTATTGGCCGGGCTGGCGTTGATACAAATCAGCCCGAATGCCAGGGGCGAAAGTTTATAATCGCACACCACACTTCGCTCAGTATCGCGATACACCTTTTTAAAATGATTTTCCAACGGAATACCCATCACCTGGCAGGCCTCCTGTGCCCGAACCATGGCGCCCTTAAGCTCTTCTTCACGGCCCATTTCAACCAGTTCAATAATTTCAGAAGCGTAATGTCGCATGTTGGAATCGATGGCTGCATCAATAAATTCAAGTAAGCCTTTAAACCGGTTAACGTCGTTTGTATCTATTAATTTTACTAACATAATTCCTCCTTTATTTTAACTTCTTCAACTTTTCAAACAAGCTTTTTTGTTCCTTACCAAGTTTTGTCGGAACCAAAATCTTTGTCTCCACATAAAGGTCGCCATGTTTTGTAGGATGCTCATAATAAGGCATTCCTTTTCCGCGCAACCTTAGTTTCTTGCCGCAGGATGTACCTGCCGGAATGGTGAGCGACACTGTTTTGCCATCGGGCGTTTCAACGGTAGCTTTACCACCAAGTACTGCCGTGGGGATATCAATGTTCAAATCGGCAAACAAGTCGTTTCCCTCGCGCCTGTATTTAGTGCTTGGCACCACCTTAATAGTGATGTACAAATCGCCTGCGGGGCCTCCGTTAACACCGGGAGTTCCTTTACCGGCAAGCCTGATTTTTTGCCCGTTTTTTACCCCGGGTTTTATTTTTATTCTGAACTTTTTACCATCCAGATTTATAATTCTGGTACTACCGTGATAAGCTTCATCAAAAGTAATGTTCATTTCCGAAACGATGTCTCTTCCCTTATACCCGGGCGCCCTTCTGCTACCGGTTCTGCTTCCTCCAAAACCACCCCCAAAGATGTGTTGGAAGAAGTCGGAAAAGCCACCCGGGTCGCCATCAAACGAAAAGCCTCCGTAACTTCCCCCCTGCTGTCCACCGGCAAATTGCGACCAGTCGAAACCTCCCTGCTGTCCGGCACCTCCACCAAAATTTTGGTACTGTTTCCAGTTGGCACCCAGCTGATCATATTTTTTTCTCTTTTCAGGGTCGCCCAACACTTCATAGGCTTCCGAAATTTCCTTAAACTTTTCCTCTTTGGCTTTGTCTCCCTGCGTTTTATCAGGATGATATTTAATGGCCAGTTTACGGTAAGCCTTTTTTATTTCATCCTGCTTAGCACTTTTGGAAACGCCAAGAATTTTATAATAATCTTTATATTCCATATTGTTTTTTCCTCCTTCCCTTTACATTTTAATTTAGTTGTACCAAAACGGCAAACCTCTATACCACAGTCAAATCACATCTACACCTCTCATTATCAAACACTCTTTCCAACTTAAGGTATTAAAGTAAAGTTTCTTTTTCTTATCAATATATATACCAATAACAAAGATATGACATACTGACACCATAAAATAATAAAAAAAATCTGACATCTGATTGTACAACTATCTTCATCGCTGTTTATTAACATCTGCCGTTGAAAAAGATACCCGACAAGACGAAAATCGTATGCGAATCCTTTCTACATTTGCCGCAAACTGGGAGAAGTATAGTATGGTTGCAGAATATAATGATGATAGTGTAAGATCGCTCGATTGGAAAGAGCACATCCGGCTGCGCCCGGGCATGTACATTGGCAAACTTGGTGATGGCAGTTCGCACGATGATGGTATTTATGTATTGCTAAAGGAAATTATCGACAACTCCATTGACGAATATGTAATGGGGAACGGAAAAACCATTGAGGTAACGATAAATGAAAGGCAGGTTACGGTTAGAGATTATGGCCGCGGAATGCCATTGGGAAAAGTAATAGCCTGTGTAAGTAAAATTAATACGGGTGCCAAATACGATTCCAAGGTTTTTAAAAAAGCAGTGGGGTTAAACGGTGTTGGTTCAAAGGCCGTGAATGCCATGTCGAGGTATTTTAAAGCTCAATCCATTCGCGAAAACCAAACTAAAATTGTTGAATACGAAAGAGGACATCTTATAAAAGACCACGATATTATACCCTGCACCGAAAAGCAGGGAACAATCATTACTTTTATTCCAGATGAAGAAATATTTGGCAACTTTCATTATTTGATGGAGTATGTTGAAGAGATGCTTTGGAACTATGTTTTTTTAAACAACGGCCTTACCATTGTATTCAACGGACAGAAGATGCTGGCAAAAAACGGCTTACTGGATTTGCTTGAACGAAATATAGGTACCAACAACGGCATTGTTTATCCCATCATTCACATTAAAGAGGATGATTTTGAATGTGCTTTTACGCACAGCTCGCGTTCATACACTGAAGAGTATTACTCCTTTGTTAACGGCCAGCATACCACGCAGGGAGGAACCCATCAAAACGCTTTCAGAGAGGCTATTGTAAAGACCATTCGCGATTTTTACGGCAAAGATTTTGAAACCAGCGACATTCGCACGTCACTTATGGCGGCAGTAAGCATTAAAGTTCAGGAGCCTGTTTTTGAGTCGCAAACAAAAACCAAACTCGGCTCGCAATACATTGAACCCGATGGTCAAAGCATTCGTAACTACATTAACGATATTATTAAACGTAACCTCGATAACTACCTACATATCAATTCCGAAACGGCAGATGCGCTTTATAAAAAGCTCCTGCAATCGGAAAAGGAACGCAAAGACATGGCCGGCATTAAAAAACTGGCTCGCGAAAGTGTTAAAAAGGCATCGTTACATAATAAAAAACTGCGCGATTGCAGAATTCATCTTGACACAAACCACGAAAAACGACTCGACACTACGCTGTTTATCACCGAGGGCGATTCGGCCAGTGGCTCCATCACCAAGTCGCGCGATGTTCAAACACAAGCTGTATTTAGCCTGAAGGGAAAACCCCTTAACAGTTACGGCCTCAGCAAAAAAATTGTTTATCAAAACGAAGAATTTAACCTGTTGCAAGCAGCGTTAAATATTGACGAGAGCATTGAAAACCTGCGCTACAACAACATTGTTATAGCTACCGATGCCGATGTTGACGGCATGCACATCAGGTTGCTGTTACTTACGTTTTTTCTTCAATTTTATCCCGACCTTGTAAAAACAGGTCACGTTTACATCCTTCAAACGCCCCTGTTCAGGGTTCGAAATAAAAAAGAAACCCGCTACTGCTACAATGACGAAGAACGCCAGAAAGCCATCCGCGAGTTGGGAACCAATCCCGAAATTACACGTTTTAAAGGACTTGGTGAAATATCTCCCAACGAGTTCAAACACTTTATTGGCAAAAGCATCCGTTTAGATCCGGTTATTTTAAAACGCGAATCGGCACTCTCCGAAACACTTTCGTTTTACATGGGAAAGAACACGCCTAATCGCCAAAATTTCATTATTGATAACCTTCGTATCGAAGAGGAAGTTATCCCTGAAGAGGTGTGAGCATCAAACTTACCAAATATCAAAAACGGCATATTGAGCATGTAAAAAACATGACCGCCAAAGCCATCAATCAATACAAAATGATTTCGGATGGCGACAAGGTGCTGGCAGCCGTAAGCGGTGGAAAAGATTCGTTGGTAATGTTAGAGGCTCTGGCAGCCTTTAAGAAATTTAAAACCATTGATTTTCAGCTCGAAGCTATCCACATTGATGTTGAAGATGTCGGCTATTTAGCGGATTCGGAATTTTTAAAGGATTATGCCAACAGCTTAAATGTAAAAATGCACTTTGAAACCATCGAAGCCGGCCTGGAAGAAAGAGGAAAAAAAGCCCCCTGTTTTGTTTGTTCGTGGCACCGGCGAAAAACCCTGTTCGAATTTGCCAAAAGCAACGGTTTTGAAAAGCTGGCCATGGGCCACCATCTTGACGATGCCGTGGAAACCCTGATGATTAACATGACCTACCACGGACATATCTCATCGCTGCCCGGCAAGTTAAAAATGTTTAACGGCGCCATGTACCTTATCCGCCCTTTGATTTTGTTAACCGACAAAGATACCCGCGAATTTGCTAACATCCGGGATTTTACAAAACTTAAACAACCCTGTCCCTTTGAGGATGTTACCAAACGTACTACCGCCCGAAACCTTATCGAACAACTGGAAGCCATCCATCCAAAAGCAAAATTCAATATGTTTAACGCCATGGGCAATATTGATGAAGAGTACCTGCCTTAAAAAATTCGGGCTGTACTTCCCGATAAAAAATCCCAAATAACAAATCCGGCAGCAACTTTTAATGCCAATATTTCTTCAAAGTAGTATCTTTGAAAAAAAAAGTTTTGAGCAGAATCTACCTTGTCGGTTTTATGGGAGCAGGAAAAACGACCCTTGGAAAAAAGTTAGCACGTAAGCTGGGCTACTCTTTTTACGATATCGACAAGGCTTTTGAGCAAAAATACAAAACTTCGGTTGACCTCTTTTTTCACAAATACGGTGAGGAAGTCTTTCGCCAACTTGAACATGAACTGCTTGTCAGCACTTTTCAGTTTACCAACACGGTTATTTCCACAGGCGGCGGCACACCCTGTTTTTATAATGGTATGGAGTTGATTAACAAAAACGGGATAAGCCTTTATATTAAGTTATCACCGGAGGCGCTCTATCGTCGTCTTACCGAAGCCAAAAAACGCCGTCCGTTGGTGGCCAAAAAGAGCGAAGACGAACTTAAACAGTTTATTAAAGAGAAACTTGAGGAGAGAGAAGAGTATTATCTGCGGGCGAAGCATCAAATTTCCGGAATCTCGGTTAACACAAACAACCTGATTAAAATACTCAATACGTAATTAAGATTTACAATGTTAAAAGATGTTAACAAATCTGCCATAAACAAATATTTTAGTTCCTTTGTCCTGCAAAGTACTTTTAAATACAATATAATGAAAAACATAGAAAAGCAACTGGAGAATCTAAACGGAATAAAAGAACTGATGGAGAAATCCACACAATTTTTATCCTTAAGTGGTTTATCAGGAATATTTGCCGGCGTATTTGCCTTATTGGGAGCTACAGCAGTTTATTTAAAATACAATACTTTCTTTAGTGCCCGATATTTTCAAAACCTCTCTTTCGACAAAAATCAGATGTTAAATGGAGAATCCCTTTCAGGATTTGTTACTTTTTTATTATTAATTGCTATAGTTGTCTTTGTTCTTGCCATTTCAACAGTCATCTATTTTAGTTACCGAAAAGCAAAAAAGACCGGTAATATTTTGTGGAGCAATTCAGCCCGAAGATTACTAATAAATCTTTTTTTACCCATTTTTACCGGCGGGTTGTTTATTATTGCTTTAATTCTTCATCACCTCTATTATTTAATAGCCCCCGCCGCATTAATTTTTTACGGCCTGGGGTTACTTAATGCCTCAAAATATACCTTGCACGATATAAGGTATCTTGGGTTTCTTGAGATTATGCTTGGCATTTTATCCTCTTTTTTTATCGGGTTCGGATTGATTTTCTGGTCGTTGGGTTTTGGCCTTCTACACATCATTTACGGATTTGTAATGTATGTTAAATACGAAAAATGAAAAGCATAATATCAGATATCAACAAACTTTTTGAAAACAGAATCCGTTTGGGCATTATGTCAATTCTTTCTGTTAATCAGGATATGAGTTTTAACTCATTGAAGGAGATACTGGATATAACCGACGGAAACCTGGCCAGTCATTTAAAAGCTTTGGAAAAAAATAACTATTTAGCAGTCACCAAACAATTTATCGGACGAAAGCCCAACACCTCTTATCGCATTACAGATAATGGCCGTAAAGCTTTCCAAGACCATATAAAGGCACTGGAAATTTTACTGAAAAATAAATAATTTTTTTACAATTCTACTTTGCGGTACAAAGTAGAATTCATCACCTTAAAACAAATATTATGGCACAAAAAAATCAAAACAAGTTCTATGGATGGATTAAAACATCACTGACTCTTAAAATGGTAATTGTAGGAATGCTTACATTAATTTTATTAATCCCGCTTGCCTATGTTACTGACTTAATTGACGAACGGCAAGAACGACAAAAGTCGGTAGTGGATGACATAAATCAGAAATGGGGTGAAGAAGTATTGCTATACGGGCCGATACTGGAGATTCCATATATTACTTACACCGAAGTAATTAAAAAGGATTCTGAAACCAAAAAAATTTATACCGAGAAAATTGCGCATACCAACTACGGTTACTTTTTTCCTAAAAAGCTAAATGTTAATGCGCAATTAGAGCCGGAAATCAAATCATACGGAATATATAAATCCGTAGTGTATGCAGGAATGACTCATCTAACCGGAACCTTTTCGCAACCAGATATCAAGCTTCTTACAGACACGCATCCACTTGTTTTATGGGACAAAGCACGAATCATACTTAAAACATCCAACCTAAAAGGCGTATCAAATCAGGTATCAATAAAAATAAACGGCAAAGCCTATTCATTTTCGCCAAAATATACAACCCATAAAAAAACTGCCTATCAAAACAAGACTAAACCAGTTTCATTAAACAGTCTTGAAACAAGGAGTTTACAAGACACTACAATAAAAGAGCCCTTCAATTTTTCAGTGGACATTTCATATAATGGAAGTCAACAATTCAGAATTATTCCGGTTGGACAGGAAACAGAAATGGAGATTAAGTCTTCATGGAAAAACCCGAGTTTTATCGGCAACTATTTGCCGTATAATAAAAATAAGCAATCTAAAAAAGGTTTCGATGCCAAATGGAATGTACTAAACATTAACAGACCTTTTCCTCAGGCATTTTCAGCAAAAATACCAAATCTAAACGATTATGCATTCGGTGTTAATTTAATTATTCCCGTTGACCAGTATCAACAAAGTACTCGTTCGGCAAAATACGGTTATCTGGTTATTGCACTAACATTTCTAATCTTCTTTTTAATTCAGAGTATCAGTAAAATAGAAATTCATCCATTCCAATACTTAATGATTGGCCTTGCACTTATTATGTTTTATACACTGCTTATTTCAATTTCTGAACACAGCTCTTTTATTGCTGCTTACGTTATTGCAGCCGTTTCAGTAATTACTCTTATTGGCTTATATTCAAAAAGCATACTAAAGGACTGGAGGTTTCCGATCTTTATTACTATATCACTTACAGTACTTTACAGTTTTATATTCATCATTATACAGCTTGAAAACTATGCCTTGCTTGTTGGAAGTATTGGTTTATTCATAATTCTATCATCAGTAATGTATGTTTCCCGAAAAATAGAATGGAATCCATATAAAGATGAGTAACCAGCTATATGCTTTAGTATTATTATGGCAACTAATAATATCCAATCCTTTTTTAAAGAAAGGAATTGGATATTATGGTTTGCGATTCCTGTTTTTAATGCTAAGCAAACTTTTTTACTAACGATTAGTGATGCGACTAAGTCTCGTAAATAAATAGTTATCTATTACTTATGATAAACAATTAAATTATTACTGATTTTTTTAATTTTTTTGTTGCACAAATAAATTATCAGTGTATATTTGCACTCGCTTTTTGAGCGACGAGGGAGTTTAGCTCAGTTGGTTCAGAGCATCCCGACTGCAAGTCGGGAGGGTCATAACCAAAAAAGTTCTTAAATATCGGGAGTTTAGCTCAGTTGGTTCAGAGCATCTGCCTTACAAGCAGAGGGTCATAGGTTCGAATCCTATAACTCCCACTAAAGCCAATTCAATTACGGATTGGCTTTTTTTGATATTGGTAATTTGATTGGTTCAGAGCATCCCGACTGATAAGTCGGGAGGGTCATAGGTTCGAATCCTATAACTCCCACTAAACAAAGTCAATTCAATTATGGATTGGCTTTTTTTGATACCTCAAGTCAAACCCTCGGTATTGATACCCGTTAAACACCGAGGATTTGACTTACTTTACATTCGTTTATACCCAACAACAGTTTATCCTAATTATATTATTTTTGCAATTCGCATATAT
>WGDP01000308.1 GCA_015493215.1 Bacteroidales bacterium
AACAACCTTACCAATGCAGGCCATCTTCCGTTTATTTTTTCGGTTGCTTGTGTAAACGGTAACTTTGTTAATACTACTTGTTTTGCTGAGGCGTGGATGCGTGCAGAAGACAGTTTCGGAAATCCTACAGGCGCCATTAGTACCATCATGTCAACCATCAATCAAAGCTGGAGTCCACCCATGTGCGGGCAGGATGCCATGGATGATATTTTGGTAGAGACCTATCCCGATAACATTAAAAGAACCTTTGGCGGCGTAACTATGAACGGCTGCATGGAGATGAACGATACTTATGGTTCGCAGGGCTACGAAATGACTGATACATGGACAATTTTTGGCGACCCTTCCCTGATGCTGCGTACGGCAGTACCCGAAGAGTTAACTGTAACGCACCCGGCAACCCTTTCAATCGGCGACATGACCATGACTGTAAATTGTCCGGTTGACAGCGCCATTGCCACCTTAAGCATGGGAGGAGAAATACTTGGCTCTGCAACCGTTATGGGAGGCTCTGCCACACTGGTGTTTTATCCGCCTCTTGACAGTATTGGCGATGCCGCTTTGGTGGTAACTGCTTATAACCATATTCCTTATACCGATACAATTGCCATTATTTCGGGCGATGGCCCCTATATCAGTTATGCAGGCAACACGCTCAACGATTCGCTTGGCAACAGCAATCAGCAAGCCGATTATGGCGAAGACATCTTTTTAACTGCTTTTTTAACCAACAGCGGCAATGAGGATGCAGTGGATGTAATTGCAAATTTGGCATCAACTAGTCCTTATCTTACTATTACCGATACCACCGAAAATTATGGAACCATTGCGGTAGAAGATACAGTTGGTATTTACAACGGCTATCGTTTTACCCTTGCGGATACGGTTCCCGATATGACTTCCGTAACGTTTACACTGGATGCACAAGATACCACCGGACAGGTTTATAATATGCTGTTTTCAATTACGGCACATGCCCCCAATTTGCAATATTTAAATTGCCAGGTGGTTGACACTACAGGCAACAACAATGGTAAACTCGATCCGGGTGAAACGGTTAGCTTAAACGTTTATCTGGTTAATAACGGTTCATCACAGGCCTTTAATGTAAACGGTTTACTTACCGGCGATGGTAACTGGATTACCATTGACAACAACACCATGAGTTATGGTAACATGGCTGCCGGCGATACGGTAATGGCCACCTATACTGTTACTGCCGATGGCGATACCCCCATGGGATATCAAGCCTTATTTAATATTGACATCACGGCAGATATGGAAATTTCTTCTTCGGGCCGGTTTGCGTTGACGGTTGGTCAAAAACCCATTGTTATCATTAAAATGGCACCCACTTTAACGCAAGACAGCTTGATGGCTTGTTTTAGTGAGCTGTCAATTTCAGCCGATACGGTTCGTCAAATACCCGATAATATAAATGAGTATCAGGCTGCTTTTGTATTGCTGGGCACTTTCGATAGCAATCATGTTTTATCTGATGAAGAAGGCCAAAAATTAGCCGACTATTTAAATGCCGGCGGAAAGTTATATATGGAAGGGGCTGATACCTGGGCCTATAACGATCCTACACCGGTTCACCCGATGTTTTATATCAACGGGCTTGAAGATGGTAGTGGCGACCTGTTTAACGTAGTAGGTACCGAAGGTAGTTTTATGAGTGGATTTTCATTTGAGTTTCATGGAAACAACAACTACATCGATCACATTGCACCCATCGACAGTGCTTTTACCATTTTGTCGAATACTACTGCCGGTTATGATGTAGCCGTAGCCTATGCCGATAGTATTTATCGTACGGTAGGTGCCTCATTCGAGCTTGGCGGGTTATTGGATAATCAAACCTGTAACAAAACCGGATATGTAGCCGAGATATTGAGTTTCTTTGGTGTTTCTTATCTATGGACTGATGTGCGAACCAACACGGCTCCCGAAAGTGATGTTGTTGCATATCCCAATCCGTTTACCAATACTGTTTATTTTAAATCTTCAGCAACCTCAAACAAGCCGGCACTGCTCCAGGTTTATAATTTGCAGGGAAAACTGATTTATACCCAAAGTACCGGAGCAATGGCCGGCGGTAAAATGTTGTTCTGGGATGTAACGGCAACCAGTGCCACACCAGGTATTTATTTTTATCGCATTATTTCAGATAACCAAAAATCAACAGGAAAGATAGTCTTAGAAAAATAATGTAACTTTGTAAAAAATACGAAAATGGGTACAGTAGAATTAAAAAATATCCTGATTAAAAGAATTAACGAGATAAACGACAATTCATTTTTGGAAGCTATTATGACAATTCTTGATTCAAAAATTGACAAAACAATTTATCCATTAACTTCTGAGCAACAAAAGTCAATAGCTGAAAGCAAAAAGCAGATTGCAGACGGAGAAGTTTATTCTAATGAACAAATTTTTCAAACGTTTCAAAAATGGTTAAAAGAAGCATAAAATGGTCAGGTAATGCTAAAGTTGAACTGTTTAATATTCTTGACTTCTATTACAAAAGAAACGGGAACAAAATTTATTCAATAAAAATCAATAGAAATATTCAGGCTGCTGTAACGCAGTTAGTAAAATTTCCAAATCTTGGTATTAAAACCAGCAAGGAAAACATCAGGGTTATTTTTGAAAGAGGCTTTTCTATTTTTTATGAAGCTTCAAATACACATATTATAATACATTCAATTTGGGATAATCAAAGAGATCCCGGGCAAAGCAGGTTCAAAAAATAAATAGCTGCAATTAAAGTATTAATGATAGTACGAATAACATCTTTTTTAAAAAAAGCGCTGCCGTCTCCCTTTAGCATAGCGGTTATTCTTACTTATCTTACCTTTATTTTGGCACTGTGGCTTACACCGAACAAGTCGGAAGGTTCTCACTTTTTTGCCCTTACCGGTTATTGGGCAAAAGGGTTTTGGGAGTTGCTTACCTTTTCGATGCAGATGATGCTGATTTTGGTATTGGGCTACGTGTTGGCTCTGACCAAACCGGTTAAGGGGCTTATTAACAAGGTAACCGCCAATATAAAAACCAACGCTTCGGCAGCTTTTTGGGTAACCTTTTTAACCGTTTTATTCAGTCTGGTAAACTGGGGGTTGGGATTAATTTTCGGAGCGGTATTCGCCCGAAAACTTGCCGAGAGTTTTTCTGCCCGGAAACTTAAGCTCAATTACCCGCTTATGGGTGCTGCCGGCTATTCGGGTTTAATGGTATGGCATGGCGGTTTTTCGGGGTCAGCCCCTTTAAAGGTTGCCGAAAGCGGTCATTTTCTTTCCGATAAAATTGGCGTTG
The DNA here is from genome assembly GCA_015493215.1 of Bacteroidales bacterium. Lineage (GTDB taxonomy): Bacteria > Bacteroidota > Bacteroidia > Bacteroidales > F082 > B16-G9. The sequence continues at coordinate 3,319 of WGDP01000308.1, forward strand.
TCCCGCTTGGCGAAACCATTTTATCGCCCATGAACATTGTTGTGGCAGTTTCTATGCTGATTTTACTCCCGTTGATAATGTTCTACTTTGGTAAAAAAGAGGGTGGTAAAATTATATCCGTTAAATCAAAGGAGGAAGATGTTTCTGATAATCCAACATTTGCCGGGACGGAAGTGTCAGGTGCTGAAAGATTAGACTATTCCGGAGGATTCTCGTTGTTGCTGGGGCTGAGCTTTTTAATTACAACCGTGTATCTTGCTGTACACACCGGTGACCTTAGTTTTATCAACCTGAACTTTATAAATTTCACCCTGTTTACACTTGGTATATTGTTAACGCCTAACATCCATACCTTTACGGCTTATGTGGGCAAATCCATCGGGGCGGCATCGGGCATCCTGATTCAGTTTCCGCTGTATGCGGGTATTATGGGTATTATGAAATACTCCGGATTGTTTTTGGTGTTTACTAACTTATTTGTAAACATCTCCAATGCCACCACCTTGCCTTTGTTTACGCTTATCAGCGCCGGTGTGGTTAACTTTTTTGTGCCCAGTGGGGGAGGGCAGTGGGCGGTACAGGGTCCGGTAATTATGGAAGCCGCCAAACAACTCGGTACTTCGATACCCCACGCTATTATGGCACTGGCCTATGGCGACGAGTGGACAAACATGTTGCAGCCTTTTTGGGCATTGCCCCTGCTTGGCATAACCGGCCTTAAGGCAAAACAAATAGTACCCTACACCTTTATCCTGTTTTTAACAGGAGGTGTAATATTTGCAGCGGCTCTGCTTCTTTTCGGGTAATGGGTTTTATAACTCTTTTACCTCAACCACTTTGTTATATTCTTCAATGGGAAGGCAGGCACACAGGTTACGGTCGCCAAAAGCATCATCAATTTTTGCCACCGGCACAAAATATTTGTTGGTTCGTACCCATTCCAGCGGATAAGCAGCTTTTTCGCGGCTGTAAGGAAGTGCGTAGTTATCGCTTATAACCATCTCGGCGGTGTGCGGAGCATTAACAACCACATTATTTTTCTTTTCGGCATGGCCATTTTCCACTTCCCTAATCTCTTCGCGGATGGTTTTCATGGCGTCGATAAAATAGTCAAGCTCTTCCTTGGGTTCGCTTTCGGTGGGTTCAACCATCAGGGTGCCATGTACCGGAAAAGCTACCGTAGGAGCATGAAATCCGTAGTCCATCAGCCGTTTGGCAATATCAATTACCGCCACATCGGCACTGTGATGAAAAGCATTACAGTCTAAAATCATTTCGTGGCCTACCCATCCGTTTTTACCTTTATAAAGAATGGGGTAACTCTCTTCCAGTTTTTTCATCAGATAATTGGCATTGAGGATGGCCATTTTAGTTGACATCGTCAGCCCGTCGCGGCCAAGCAGCTTAAGATATCCGTACGAAATCAACAGTACCAAAGCGCTGCCATACGGAGCCGATGAAACAGCCGTAAAGCCCTTTTCGCCTCCGACTTTTGAGGCAAAGTGATTGGGCAGATAAGGTTTTAAATGCTCGGCAACACCCACGGGGCCTACTCCCGGGCCGCCACCTCCATGAGGAATTCCAAAGGTTTTATGCAGGTTTAAATGACAAACATCGGCACCGATAAATCCCGGGCTGGTTAGTCCTACCTGTGCATTCATATTGGCACCATCCATATATACCTGTCCGCCATTTTTGTGAATAATTGACAGAATCTCTCTAATCCCTTCCTCAAAAATTCCATGGGTTGAGGGGTAAGTAATCATCAATGCTGCCAGGTTTTCTTTGTGTTCTTCTGCTTTGTTTTTGAGGTCGTTGATGTCAACATTTCCGTTTTCATCGGTTTTAACCACTACCACTTTCATACCGGCCATAACCGCACTGGCAGGATTGGTGCCGTGTGCCGATGCAGGAATGAGGCAGATGTTGCGGTGCGATTCGCCTTTGGATATAAAATACTGGCGAATAATCATCAGCCCTGTATATTCGCCCGCAGCACCCGAATTGGGCTGAAAAGTAACAGCGCTAAAACCCGTTATCTCTGCAAGCATCGACTCCATCTCGTCAATTATTTGATGGTAACCTTCTGCCTGATTTTGTGGTACAAACGGGTGAATGTCGGTAAACTCAGGCCAGCTGATTGGCATCATTTCCGTTGCGGCATTCAGTTTCATGGTACACGAACCCAACGGAATCATGGAGCGGTTTAAGCCAATATCCTTGTTTTCAAGCTGTTTTAAATAGCGCATCATCTCAGTTTCGCTGTGATGGCTGTTAAATACCGGATGTTCCAGATAGGAAGATGTCCTTACAAGATGAGTAGGAATGTTTTTGTCAATATTGTTTTCCGGTTCGGAAAAACCGGCTGCTTCCATTGTTTTACCTGCAACCGTTGCCAGCAGTTCAATAATGGCTTTAACATCTTTTCGTGAGGTGGTTTCGTCAACACTGATTCCAAGGTGGCCGTTATCGAAATAACGGAAGTTAATGTTTGCTTCCAGTGCTTTTTCACGAATCAGGTTGAGATGAACGCCATCGGGAAGATTAACATAAAGCGTGTCGAAAAAATGATTGTTTTCCTGAATATATCCGTACTTTTCGAGGTTGTTGCTCAAATCCACTGCAAGCGAATGGATTTCGGCTGCAATTTTTTTAATTCCCTCTTTTCCGTGATAAACGGCATAAAACCCTGCCATTATTGCCAGCAATGCCTGAGCCGTACAAATATTGGAAGTTGCTTTTTCGCGTTTAATGTGCTGCTCGCGGGTTTGCAGTGCCATGCGCAGTGCACTTTTGCCGTTGGCATCTTTGGAGATTCCGATGATACGCCCCGGCATCTGACGTTTATAATTTTCGGTAGTGGCAAAGTAAGCCGCATGAGGGCCGCCAAAGCCCATGGGCACGCCAAAACGTTGCGAATTACCCAGCACCACATCGGCACCCCACTCTCCGGGAGGGGTTAGCAGGGCAAGGCTCATTAAGTCGGCAACAACAGCCACCGGTATTCCGGCCTCTTTGGCTTTGGCAATATGAGGGGTAAAGTCAATAATTTCGCCCTTTTGATCGGGATATTGAAAAATACAACCGAAAACATTGTCGTTAAAATTAAAAGTATCGCGGTTGGTAATGACCAATTCAATACCGTTGGAAGCTGCTCTGGTTTTAAGCACGTCAATGGTTTGTGGAAAAAGATCCTCGGAAACCACAAAAACGTTGGCACCGGCTTTGGCTTTGGCACGTGGCCGGGCATGATAAAACATCAACATGGCTTCGGCGGCAGCAGTAGCTTCATCCAATAAAGATGAGTTGGCCAAAGGCATTCCCGTAAGGTCGGAAATCATGGTTTGAAAATTCAGTAGTGCTTCCAAACGACCCTGTGAGATTTCAGCCTGATAAGGCGTGTAAGAAGTGTACCATCCAGGGTTTTCAAAAACATTGCGTAATATTACCGAAGGTACAATGGTGTTGTAGTAACCCAACCCGATGTATGATTTATAAATCTTGTTTTTTTGAGCAAGATTCCTCATATGATGGAGGAAACTGTACTCGCTCATTCCCTTTTCAAGTGTCAATGGTTTGTCAAGGCGAATGTTGGCAGGGATGATTTCATCAATCAACCCGTCAAGACTTTCAACACCAATTTCCTGAAGCATTTCTGTAATGTCTGTATCGCGAGGGCCGATATGACGTTTTTCAAAATTATCCTGAATCATTCTGGTATATGTATAATGATTTGAAATTTAATATTTTGCCTGACCCGGTAAGTTGTTCGGGTAAGGCGTCGCAAATGTAAGCATCTTTAAATATTATTATGGGTTATTTACGAATGATTTTATGATATTTTTCGTTTTATCAATTATTTAGGCTAAGTCGATAAACCGAAAATATGAATGACTCAAAAAAACCAACAGGATGTTACCCATGGGAGGGTTATATATAAACATATGTTTTCATGCAACTGTGTTAATAATATTGTGTTTTTGTACGTTGTTAAACTACTTTTACGGGCTAAAAAGTAAATCTCAGTGGAACAATTTTACTTTTTTACAAGATTTTGATGCCGGGTTAAGCTAATTCTTTAAAGATATATTGTTTCGCCTCATTCATTTCCGCTTTTCATCTAAATTAATGCTTCAGTATTTTGGGTATGGTTATAATAAACTAATATTCAAAGGAATAAATAAAATATATTCAAATTATTTATTGTCCGGACGGTTTTAAAATAGTTGTGACACCTGATTTAAATACTAACAACTACAAAACTTTAAACAATAATTTATCTCAAAAATTAACATTTTTTTAAAAATTTGCTTTGCTTTTTAATATTTTTTTTACCTTGCAGGCGGTTTTGTAGCCCTTATTATTC
>WGDP01000309.1 GCA_015493215.1 Bacteroidales bacterium
TTATAGGCATGAACGGTTACGAAGCGATGTACAACCTCAACTGGATTGACCCTTCCACACAAGACTATAAAACCCGCATGTTTTATAAAAATCAAACCAAACTTTTCAGAATAAAACTGGACGTTTTAAACCCCATCAACAAAAATTTGAGCTGGACTGCCGGAATGATATTTTACAACATAGGTGTTGATACCGTGGATATAACAAAATTTAATAAGGGTAAAAAAGATGCCGATAAGCTTCCAAGCAACACAACACAACCCGGCCTTTATCAACGATATGTTAACTGGGGAATAATTCCCGAAGCACAAAAAAACGGCGGCTCGTTTATGGGTTTTAAAGCAGGATTGGTTTACGATACCCGCGACAACTGGACCAGTGCCAACAAGGGTATTTGGACAGAATTTGTTTTAATGTATGTTCCCCCGTTTATCGGGTCGGCAAAGGCTAATTATATGAAATTCAGCCTTATTCATCGCCAGTATTTTACCATTGTAAAACATAAATTAACTTTTGCTTACCGTGTGGGTTATCAGGGATTACTTTTTGGAGAGGAGCCGTTTTACGCGCAACCCTATATGATTAACGTTACCATTAAAAATTCCATGTCAACAGGCCTCGGGGGCAAAAAAACAATCAGAGGGGTAAAGCGAAACCGTGTTGTTGGTAATGGTAAAGCCTGGTTAAATGCCGAATTCCGTTGGAGATTTGTTAATTTCGATCTCCTCCGTCAACATTTTTACCTTGCCACCAATCTTTTTATGGATGCCGGTATGATTGTTCAAAAAACTCCGGTTGAAAAAAGATATGACGACATTGTTGCACAGCACCCGCTAACCGACACCGGCTTCTGGGGAACTGATTACAAGCAATCGGACTACTTTAATTTTGGCGGTGAAAAGCCTCATGTTTCCTATGGCCTCGGCTTGCGAATCGGCATGAACGAAAATTTTGTAGTAAGTGTTGATTACGGCCGCACCTTTAACAGCCAGGATGGCCTGTCAGGCTTTTATATTGGACTGGGATATTTGTTTTAATAATTGCAGGATAGTTAACGGGAGTTTAAACGCAAACTTTTCGTTGAGGTAATTATACCATATTACCTCAACGAAAAGCCGATAAAGCCTATAATAATTTCAAATATTATTGTATATTTGCGATTGATAAAGCGTAAAAATACAATAATGAAAGTTAAAACAAGAACAGGGAATTCAAATAAAAAACAGGGGCAGGTAAAAGCTGGCAGAAAAAGTGCAACCCGTGTAAAGCATAGTAAGTTTTCACCCTCCTGGGTTGTTGTACACTCTAAAGATGCCCCTGAATTCAATTTAGAATTAATTGGCCGTATTAGAGAAGGTGTTAAAAAATCAGATTGGAAACAATTAATTCAATACACAAATTCTACTGAAAAAGAGTTCGAGCATATTCTTCCTACATCCATAAGTAGTATGCAAAAGAAAGCTGTTTATGGAAAAGAGACATCTGAACGCATTTACGCATTAGCCAGATTATTTGGATTAGGCTATGAGGTATTCGATTCCAAAGAAGATTTTAAGAGATGGTTAATGACTCCGTCCAAAACGCTAGGCAATAAAATTCCATTTGAACTGCTTGATAGTAGTTTTGGTTTTGAAATGGTAGAAAACGAAATCATTAGAATTCAATATAACGTTTACAGCTAATGATTGTTTACAGAGTAGCAAATGTAAAATATAAAGACAAAACATTATCCGGAATTGGTGCTGAAAAAGTTGGCGGAAGATGGAACTCGGTTGGTACGAGAGCTGTTTATTGTTCCGAAAATATTTCATTGGCGTTATTAGAATATTATGTTCATTCCGAAAACATTGCCTATTTACCTAAAAATATTTTAATTGCAAAAATTCAATTCCCTGATGAGTTTTTAGTAGAAGAATTAGAAGAACTTCCCGAAAAATGGAATCATTATCCATATTCCTCTGAAACAACAAAGATTTTTACTGATTTAGCAAAAGACCGAAATAGATTTGCTTTAAAAGCACCTTCTACAATTGTCGGCCATGAATCAAATATTATTTTAAATCCTTTATTTAAAGATTTTGGAAAAGTCGAAGTAATAGAGTTTATCGAATTACAAATTGATGAAAGGTTAAAAAAAGATATACGATAATAGCGGTTTTTGGAGCAGGGTAATTACTGACAACAGGTGTTTGCGTACAAGCATCATTTTCAGGGTCTATTTACACCATATTATCTCAACGAAAAGCTGATAAAGGCACTAATAAAATCGACTAAACAGCGTAGAAATTGCTTTGTTTTTAATGATACCTCACTGATTAAACCGATTGAACTGATTGTTATAATAAGAAAACGAAAATCAGTCTTATCAGTCTAATCATAAAAATCATTATCCTATTCGGTTTAATAAAACCTATAGCGCATCAAAATAAGAATTAGCCCACTTATCCAAAGACTCAATAAATTATGAGCCTTTGTTATTTTAAGCCGTAAATAATAGTACTTTTGCAGCCATTTTAAATTCAGTCGTTTTTGTCTGATTAACAAATTATTATTTATGCAGGATATTAGAAACATAGCCATTATAGCCCACGTTGACCACGGAAAAACAACCCTTGTTGACCGTATTTTACATCAGGTAAAACTTTTTAGAGACAATGAAGAGGTGGAAGACCTGATTCTTGACAGCAACGACCTGGAACGCGAAAGAGGCATTACCATCCTTTCAAAAAACGTTTCAGTACGCTATAAAGGCACTAAAATAAATATTATAGATACTCCCGGGCACTCCGATTTTGGCGGTGAAGTGGAGCGCGTTTTAAACATGGCTGATGGCGTTTTGCTGGTGGTTGATGCCTTTGAAGGCCCCATGCCGCAAACCCGTTTTGTGTTGCAAAAAGCCGTTGAATTGGGCTTAAAACCCATTGTGGTTGTCAACAAAGTGGACAAACCCAACTGCTACCCGCTTGAAGCACAGGAAGCTGTGTTTGAGTTAATGTTTAACCTCGGCGCTTCCGATGACCAACTGGATTTTCCTACCGTTTTCGGTTCCTCCAAACAGGGATGGATGTCGGAAGACTTTAACAAACCAACCACCGATGTTTCGTACCTGCTCGACGTAATTCTTGAAACCATTCCCCCTGCAAAATATTTGGAAGGAACACCCCAGATGCAAATTACTTCGATGGACTACTCTTCGTACGTGGGACGTATTGCCGTGGGAAGACTCACCCGTGGCATTGTAAAACCGGGAATGAACGTCTCGCTGATGAAAAAAGACGACTCCATTCAGAAATATAAAATCAAAGAGCTTTACACTTTTGAAGGACTAGGCAAACAAAAATGTAAAACAGAAGTCTATGCCGGCGACATCATCGCCATTATGGGTCTTGAAGATTTTGAAATTGGTGATACCGTTGCCGATTTTGAAGAGCCTGAGGCGCTGCCCAGGATTAAAATCGACGAGCCTACCATCAGCATGCTGTTTACCATTAACAACTCTCCCTTTTTTGGTAAAGAGGGTAAATATGTAACCTCGCGTCACCTACGCGACAGGCTATACAAAGAAATTGAAAAAAACCTTGCACTCCGCGTGGAAGAAACCGATGCGGCAGACTCCTATCTCGTATATGGCCGGGGAATACTTCACCTTTCCATATTGGTTGAAACCATGCGCCGCGAAGGGTACGAGTTCCAGCTGGGACAGCCCAAGGTTATCATTAAAGAAATTGATGGCGTTAAAAACGAACCCATCGAATCGCTAACGGTATTGGTTCCCGAAGAGTTTTCAGGTAAAGTTATTGATACCGTAACCTTTAGAAAAGGAGAGATGACCATTATGGAACCGAAAAACGACCGCATGTATCTGGAATTTAATATCCCGTCGAGGGGCATCATCGGGTTGCGCAACAGTTTACTCACCTCCACCGAAGGCGAAGCCATTATTGCCCACCGCTTTAAAGCTTTTGAACCCTGGAAAGGCGAAGTGGGCAGCAAACGCAACGGGGCACTTATTTCGCTTGATACCGGCTCAGCCATTCCTTTCGGACTGTTTAAACTGCAAGACCGTGGTAAATTCTTTATCTCTCCCGGCGATGAAGTGTATGCCGGACAGGTAATTGGCGAGCACACCAAGCAAAGCGACCTTGTTGTAAATGTTTGTAAAACCAAAAAACTATCAAACATGCGCTCTTCGGGTTCCGATGACAAAGTATTGCTGGCGCCTCCCGTTAAATTTTCGCTGGAGGAGTTTATGGAAAGTATTCGCAAAGACGAATACCTCGAAGTTACTCCCCGCTCGCTTCGTTTACGAAAAATTATCCTCAGCGAAACCGAACGCAAAAGGGCACGCAATCAGTTGGGTGGATAACACAAACTTTCCTGAAATTACTTACCAAAAAAGTTTGGATAGCAGCATCGCAACAAGTAAAATAGTACATTTGATGCCTGTTTTTACTTAACCATGATAAATATGAAAATATCAACAGCTTTTTTTGGTGTTCTGTTGCTGCTTTTTACAGCTTGTCATCCCATTAAAAAACCCACGGTTACCATTCAAACCGAAATGGGTAACATTGTTGTTGAACTATACCCCAATCAGGCTCCATATACGGTTTATAATTTTTTAAAATATGTGGATGAAAACCGGTATAAGGATGCTTCCTTTTACCGGACCGTAACAATGGACAACCAACCCGGCGATTCCATTAAAATTGAGGTAATTCAGGGTGGATTATACGATGAAAACAGTCCGCAGGCACTGCCCCCCATCAATCACGAAACCACTAAAAAAACAGGCATCAAACATCTGAACGGCACTCTCTCCATGGCACGCAACAAGCCGGGTACTGCCACCAGCGAATTTTTTATTTGTATTGGTGATCAGCCTGCTTTGGATTATGGCGGCAAACGTAATCCCGACGGACAGGGTTTTGCTGCCTTTGGAAGGGTAATAAAGGGAATGGATGTGGTACGAAAAATCCATGAGGCTCCTTCAAAAGGCCAAATGCTTACACCACGAGTAAAAATCCTCGGCATGCACGGCAACCGCGAACACCTGCTTAAAGTATTTGAAAACTGGGCGCCTGAAAATAAATAATCCGCATCATAGGTTATGTCAGTTTAATCAGTCCAATCAGCGTACTATTAAAATTTCATGTTGGCAACATCACCCAATGCTATACAACGATTCTTTTGATTACATTTGCATGCAAATCAAGATTTATGAAATTATCGCCTTTAACAGCTGTTTCGCCAATCGACGGACGATATTTTGAAAAAACCGGATGTCTGGCTCCCTATTTTTCAGAGTATGCTTTGTTTAAATACCGGGTAAAAGTTGAGATTGAATATTTTATTGCATTAACTCAACTTCCGCTACCCGGACTTAAAGCATTCGATATCAGAATGACAGATAAAATCAAAGCCATTGCTGACGACTTTTCAATTGATGATGCCGCAAAAATTAAAGAGATAGAAAAAGTTACCAACCACGATGTAAAAGCGGTGGAATATTTCATCAAAGAAAAGTTTGACGTATTAAAGTTGCACGATTTTAAAGAGTTTATTCATTTTGGGCTTACCTCGCAAGATATTAACAATACAGCCATTCCCGTTGCCATGAAAGAAGCCCACGAAAACGTACTGCTACCTCAACTGCAGGGGTTAATTTCAAAGCTGATGGATATGGCCGAAACATGGAAAGAGATACCCATGCTGGCACGCACACACGGGCAGCCTGCCTCACCCACCTATCTCGGTAAGGAAATATTTGTGTTTGCCGAAAGACTGACAAACCAACTGGCACTATTGGAAAACATCCCATGGTCAGGCAAATTTGGCGGAGCAACAGGAAACATGAATGCCCATCAAATAGCTTACCCCGAAGTTGATTGGCGTACGTTTGCCAACAACTTTTTAACCGAAAAACTACATATTGTTCGCCAGCAAACCACCACGCAAATTGAACATTACGACCTCGTGGCCGCCTACCTTAATAATCTGGCTCGCATCAACACCATCTTAATCGATTTAAGTCGCGATGTGTGGCTATATGTTTCGATGGACTATTTTAAACAAAAAATAAAAAAAGGCGAAGTGGGGTCGTCAGCCATGCCACACAAGGTGAACCCCATCGACTTTGAAAATGCAGAAGGGAACCTGGGAATGGCCAACGCATTTTTACACTTTTTGGCTGATAAGCTTCCCGTTTCACGCCTGCAACGCGACCTGACCGATTCAACGGTTACCCGAAACCTCGGCGTTTCGTTCGGATATATGATGATTGCTTTCCAATCGCTTAAAAAAGGATTGGGAAAATTAATCCTCAACAAAGAAAAACTTGCCGAAGACCTCGAAAACAACTGGGCTGTAGTTGCCGAAGCCATTCAAACAGTCCTTAGGCGCGAAAAATACCCCAATCCTTACGAAGCTTTGAAATCGTTAACACGTACCAACAAAAAAATAACTGCCGGTGTAATGCACAAATTTATTGATTCACTGGGTGTTTCCGATGCTGTTAAGCAGGAGTTAAAAAAAATTACACCACATAATTATACGGGAATTAACCCGTTATAAATTTACCGCCTTAAGGGTTAATACAAAGAAAATGAAAAAATTTTACAGGATTTTGGCCTACGCAAAACCTTACCTTGGTTACGCAGGATTAAATACGTTAGCTAATTTGTTAACCATTGTTTTTTCGCTGATGAACTTTGCTTTGCTCATCCCGTTTCTTAACCTTTTGTTTGGCGTTAACGATCTGGTTACTGTTAAACCCGAGTTCCACATGTCAACGCAGGGGCTGTTACAGTCGCTCAATTACTACATAAGCCAGATAATTATCAATCAGGGAAAGATGGAAGCCCTGGTATTCATCTGTTTAATCATACTATCCTCCTTTCTTATGCGTAACCTCTCACGTTTTATGGCCATGTATTTTATGGCTGGCCTAAGAGTGGGCGCTGTAAGAGGTATCCGCAACGATGTTTATAACAAGATGCTCATCCTCCCTTTGGCATTTTATACCAGAAATAAAAAAGGTGATATTATGGCAAGGGTTACCACCGACGTACAAGAGGTGGAGTTCTCTATCATGAACTATCTTGAGATGATTCTGATAAACCCAATTACGATTATTGCTTATCTTATCTTTATGATTAGTCTTAGCGCCCAATTAACCTTGTTTGTGCTAATTGTACTTCCGGTAACGGGATTAATCATTGGAAGAATAGCAAAAAAACTACGCAAGGAATCAAAAGTGGGTCAGGATAAATTTGCTTCTCTTTTATCAATAATTGAGGAAACTATTTCAGGATTACGCATTATTAAAGGTTTTAATGCCATCGATTATATCGACCGGAAATTTAAAGAACGTAATAAGGATTATGCCAAATTGCTTGTAAAAGTTTATCGCCGTCGCGATCTCTCATCCCCGTTAAGTGAGTTTATGTCATCGTTGGTAATTGTAGTTGTGCTTTGGTTTGGAGGAAAAATGGTGTTATCTGATTCGCCGGCTCTTCAGGCTGCCGACTTTATTACTTACATTGTTGCTTTTTCCCAAATCATCCCACCATCGAAGTCGTTTGTACAAGGTTTTTACAGCATTCAAAAGGGAATTGCATCAGCCGAAAGAATATTTGAAATTCTGGATGCCGATGAAGAAATTATTGAAAAACCCAATGCGATATCTGCCCATGATTTTAAAAAATCAATAGTGTTCAACCATGTTTATTTTCGCTACGAAAAAGAGGATGTGTTAAAGGATATCAACCTTGAAATAACCAAAGGAAAAGTTATTGCGCTGGTGGGCGAATCGGGAGGGGGTAAATCGACCATGGCCGATTTGCTGCCCCGTTTTTATGATGTTACGCAAGGCGAACTTTTGTTTGACGGAGTAAATGTTAAAGACCTGAAAATTGATGACTTACGACGACAGATGGGTATCGTATCGCAGGAAAGCATCTTATTTAACGATACCATTTTTAACAACATTGCCTTTGGTAACGACCATGTATCGGAGGAACGGGTTATTGAAGCAGCCAAAATTGCCAATGCACATGATTTTATTATGAAAACCGAGAAGGGCTACCAAACCAATATTGGCGATAGGGGAGCAAAACTTTCGGGCGGACAACGCCAGCGTATCAGCATCGCGCGGGCAGTGTTGGCCAATCCACCCATTCTTATTTTAGATGAAGCCACCTCTTCGCTGGATACCGAATCGGAAAAACTTGTTCAAAGAGCTTTGTTTAATGTTATGAAAGACCGTACTTCCATTGTAATTGCACATCGGTTAACCACCATTCAGCATGCTGACGAAATTGTGGTGATTAAAAAAGGTGAAATAGTAGAGCGCGGCAACCATACGGAATTGCTTGCGCAGAATGGTGTTTATCGAAAATTATTTGAAATGCAGTCGTTTGCTTAGATTTTTCTTTGCTATTAATTAGTGAATTAAGATAAGCTGTTTTGGCGATATTTTTGGTATTTTTCCAAAAACCTTATACTTATTTCAACCCTCTCACAGTTTGCAACTGTGAAATACTTTACCAACCTTACTCTCACAGTTTGTAACTGTGAGACCAAAATTACCTAAGGCTATATAACCAACCTCTCCCTAAGCCAATCTCTCTCACAGTTTGTAACTGTGAGACCAAAAATACCTAAGGCTATATAACTCTAAGCTCTTTCAGATTTGAAATCTGAAAGAAGATAACACACTTAATATAAAATAATTACATCGTGTTCTTTGTCATCCGGATTACAAATCCGGACGAGCACCTTATGCTTATTTCAACCCTCTCACAGTTTGCAACTGTGAGACCAAAAATACCTAAGGCTATATAACTCTAAGCTCTTTCAGATTTGAAATCTAAAAGAAGATAACACACTTAATATAAAATGATTACATCGTGTTTTTTGTCATCCGGATTACCCGTCCGAACGTGCCTGTTCGGCACGGGCGGGCAAATCCGGACGAGCACCTTATGCTTATTTCAACTCTCTCACAGTTTGCAACTGTGAGACCAAAAATACCTAAGCCAACCTCTCTCACAGTTTGTAACTGTGAAACCAAAAATACCTAAGGCTATATAACTCTAAGCTCTTTCAGATTTGAAATCTAAAAGAAGATAACACACTAAATATAAAATGATTACAT
>WGDP01000310.1 GCA_015493215.1 Bacteroidales bacterium
CCTTTTTAAAAGCACCTCTAAAATACACCCGCATCAGCTCGCGGTTTACCAACAGAAGGTATCATCCGGTACTGAAAATATACAGACCTCATCACGGAGTTGATTATGCTGCTCCTGAAGGAACTCCGGTACACTCGGTGGGTGATGGCATTATTGTTAAAAAGGGGTACCAAAAACGCGGTGGCGGAAACTATTTAAAGATAAAACACAACAGCACCTACACCACCACCTACATGCACCTGCGTGGATTTGCCAAAGGCATGAGTGTGGGAAAACATGTTAAACAAGGCCAGCTGATTGGATATGTGGGGCATACAGGCCTTGCCACAGGCCCTCATCTCGATTTCAGGTATTTTAAAAACGGTACTGCGGTAAATCCGCTAACGGTTAAATCGCCACCTGCCCGGCCGGTTGAAAAACAGTATCGTCCGGCATTTGATTCGGTGGTTCAACATTATAAAGCCATTTTAGATACCATCCGGTAAAAAATTGTTGGTTAAAGCTTTTTATAAAAGTTTTCCAACTGTACTGATGTTTCCTTTATGTTGTGCTCGGTTTTAACCAGTTGTCGGGCATTTTGTCCGATGGTTACCGTTAGTTCAGGGTTGTTGTAAAGTTTTTTAATGGCTTTGATAAAATCCTTTTTTGTATCGGCAATTAAAATGTTTTTTCCATCGGTGTAATTAATTCCTTCGGCACCCACAGTGGTGGCAATAACCGCTTTACCCATGGCCATGCTTTCAATAATTTTTATCCGGATGCCGCTTCCCGAAAAGAGGGGGGCAATGGAGATGGTTTTGGAAGCCATAAACTCAAAAGCATCGGGAACTTCACCCACCACGTCAACATTTTTAAGGTTACTGTTTTTTAGCCAATCGGGGGTTTCGCGTCCGGCGAGATAGAGTTTTATTTCGGGAATGATTTTTGAAACCTCAGGCCACACCTCATTTAAAAACCACTTTATTCCTTCAATGTTGGGAATCCAGTTCATGGAGCCGATATGAAACAACGCGTGTTCCGGCTTTGTCTGTTTTTTATAAGGAATTTTGTTGAAGTCGATTCCAAAAGAAACCGCTTCAACCGGCACACCGGTTTCGCCCGAAAAAAACAGTGCATCTTTTTTTGTAATGGGGACAATGCCGTCAACATGGTTTATAATGGTTTTTTCATAGTTCTCCAGGGTTGTGGCAAGATGGCGAAGGTAAAGTTTTTTGATATAATTTTTTTCTTCAATGGCTACCCTCTTCCAAATAAGGTGTTCAATGTTGTGCGCCCTTAAAACAACCTTTGCTTGTGAAAATTTCCGGATTGTTTTTAAATAGGGCAACATGTATAGCATCTCAACCTGAACAATATCGAACTTTTCATTTTTTAAGATGGTTGTCAGTTTCCGGTCAAAATCTTTCGAAATAAAACGCTCAACGTGATATGATTTTTGAGTGAAAAGATTTAGAAATGCACCCAAAGGCTTTACTTTAAGATTGATATAAGCCAACTCAAGCCCGGTTTTTTCACGATATTCTTCCGGAACTTCATCAAGTGATATGGTATATTTGTTGGTAATTGCCGCCAGCACTTTAACCTGATGGCCGCGCTCAATCATCCCATCAATAACATTGTTCATGGCAATGGGGCCTCCCTCTTTGGGCGGCCATGGCGACTTATTACAAACAAAAAGTATTTTCACGCGTCAGTAATTAATTTGTCAATTTTCTTTTGCCTTTAATTTTCAGTTTTTCAAAAAACTGTTTCCAGCTTTCAACATCCAGCAATGGAGCATCGGTAGTAGCTTTCCAGGTTAAAAACAACCCAAGGGGCAAAATTACTATTGTTGAAAGCCACACGCCGAGAACAACATTCATTTCATCGGTTTTAACTGCTTTTTCAGCAGTCATCGAAATAACATGATAAATTACAAAAATAAAAACCGACATCACCACGGGCATTCCCAGCCCTCCTTTTCGGATAATGGCTCCCAAAGGCGCGCCCACAAAAAAGAAAAGCAAACAGGCAATTGAAAGTTTAAACTTTTGATGCCATACCACTTCGTGCTTGGTAATAAGCGATTTACGGCTTCGTTTTTCGTTTTGATAAAACAGTGTGCTCTCCTTTAAATTGCGGGCATTTTTTAAAGCATATTCCAATATTCCAGGCCTGTCGGCCAACGTATTATCGGCCAATACAGGATGTTTGTATTTGGCTTCGGCATTCAAAACCGAATCGGGGAAAAGGGTCATAATATCAACAGGTTCTTTTTTATGTTTATACTTTTTTTTGACCAGTTGCGGTTTGGGAAGCCCTGATATATCAAGTTTTTTAATAAATGATTCTTCGTAGGTTTTCTGCCGCTGTGTAAGCTTACCCGACAACGAATCGATGGCGGTATTGAGCTGCCGGATGTTGAGCATGGTATAGTGGTTTTTAAAAAGGTCTTCGTTGGTTTTGTTCAGCTTAAAGGCCGATAAATCAAAAACAAGCACCTGCTTTTTAAATTTAATATATTCAAAGGGACGTGTAATGCGATACTTTTTCTGATTGGTAACTTCCTTGTAATTGTATCCGTCGAAAAGGGTAAAAACCACCTTTTTTTGATCGGGAGTAAGCTCCATAATACCCTTTTTTGCCGATACCACCTCCACATTTCCAAGTCGTGATGTGTGGTTGTAAATCAAAACACCATATATGGTTTTGTCATCCTTATCCTTTTTTTCAACCCGTATAACGTAATTTTCGAGGCCGTTGTAAAAGATGCCTTCCGAAAGGTTAAAGGTCATTTTTTTTTGACGCACATCGTACAACAACGCACCGAATTTTAAGTTGGTAACCGGCAACACATAGTTTGAAAACAGAAAAGCACCTATGCTTATTACAACGGAAAGAATTACCAGCGGTTTCATGGCAGTTCGCAACGAAATGCCTGAGGCTTTGATAGCTACAAGTTCGTAATGCTCTCCCATATTACCAAAAACCATAATTGATGAAAGCAAAATGGCCAATGGTAACGCCATGGGGACAAAGGTTGTTGAAGCATAAAACAGCAACCGGGTAAGCACATCCCACTCAAGGCCTTTGCCCACAAACTCGTCTATCCATTTCCATAAAAACTGCATCAGTAAAATAAACAGTGCTATGAAAAAGGTAAACAAAAACGGCCCCAAATAGGAGCGAAGCATGTAGCTATATAATTTTTTCATTTGCTTTTATACGACCATGCAAATATAGAGGTTGTTAAAGTTTAATTTCAAATTTATGAAAAAATAATAAAACCGGCTTCGTTCAAGCTACAGCCCCATTTGTTAAAATCTTTCTCTTTTTGCAGGCCCTTCGTCCGCTTCGTGGTACCACGACGGGTTTCCGGTTAAAAATCCCGAAGTGATTTGATAAAATTTTTCAGGTGCTTCAACATGCACCCAGTGCGAAGCGCCGGCGATGGTTACAATTTCGGCATGGGGAAAGTTATACCTGATTTGAGGAAAATCATCCAAGGTGATGTAGTCGGAAGCGCCCCCTTTAATAAACAGGGTCGGTTTTTCAAATTTTGTCAGGGTGTCGATGGCATCAAACATTTGATCGAGGTTTTTTGAGATACCTTCAAAATTGATACGCCAGGCAAATTCGTTGTTTTCAGCACGATACAGATTTTTTAATACAAACATTCTGATACGTTGCTCTTTAATAAATTCGGCCAACATGGCATCCACATCACGTCGGTTTTTTGCTTTTGAAAGGTCAACACGGTGCATGGCTTCAATTATTTTTTTATGGCTTACACGAGGGCCGTAAGCTTTAAGTGTAATGTCAACCACCACCAGTCGTTTTACAAACTGCGGGTTTTCAAGTGCAAAGCGCATGGCCACTTTTCCGCCCATGGAGTGTCCCATTATAATCGGCCGGTCCAGTTCATGTTCATCGATAAAGTCGAAAAGATCGTCCGACAAGGCAAGGTAGTTAAATACATCGCTGTGAGGCGAATGCCCGTGGTTGCGCTGATCAACAATAAACACTTCAAACCCTTCGGCCGCAATACGTTTACCATAGGTTACCCAGTTATCGGACACCCCAAACAGCCCGTGAAGAATGATTAACGGCTGGTCGCCTTCATGTCCGTATTTTCGATAAAACAGCTCCATACATTATTTTTTTGCAAAGGTAAAAAGTCGTAACAATTTTCTTAATACCCATTCCACCTGACCATTTTATCCATCGACTTACGAATTTTTTTACGCTGTTTGTAGCCTTCCGGTGTATAGCCCAACGTGATAAGCAGTGCCACGGTTTTTGATTCGGGAATGTTAAGCAACCGCTGTACTTCAGCTTCGTCAAACCAACCGAGCATGCAGGTTCCAAGTCCCTCTTCGGTGGCTTGCAGACAAAAATGTTCGGCAGTAATGCCAATGTCCATTAAAGGCCACTCTTTTTCTTTTACTTTCATCCCGATTTCAGTAATAGCTTTTGGTTTTTCCAACACAATGGTTACCACTACAGGAACCTGTTTTACAAAATTATTAAACGAACCGAGAGGCCCTTTTGCAGCCTTTGCCAGCTTTTTAACCAGTTGAGGTTCGTTGGCAACAACAAAACTCCAAGGCTGCGAGTTGCTGGCCGAAGGGGCTATGCGTGCAGCCTCTAAGCAACGCATAAGCTTTTCCTCCTCAACCGGTTTGTCAATATATTTACGGGCGCTTTGGCGCGTTTGAGCAAGAGTTAAAAAGTTCATGGTATTATCTTTTTTAAATCGAATGCAATGGTTTTATGGCCTCTGATGTTTTCCTGTTTGTACTTCCACAACGTATCGTTTTCCAGCAATAACGTTATTTTGTAAGGATACGTATCCTCATGGGCTTCAAATACATATTTGCTGCAACAACCTTCAGTTAGATGATATTGTTTGCTTTGACTTCTTATCCCGATAGGAATTGTTTCCAAAAACAGGGTGTCTTGTTTCGGCTCTATAATAAACCGGTTGAAAAAAAGCGTGTCGCCCTTTTGCAACGAAAACGAAATTCCCTTTATCCTGTCTTCGGTTTTTTGCCACTTAAAATACACAACGGTGCCGCCGGTTGAAACCCATTCTCCTTCAAGTTGTTTCAACTGTTTAAATGATTTATCCGCATTGGGTGAACAGGAAAGCAAAAAGGGAATGACAATAAAAACAATCAGCCGGTTTTTTATCATTGATTTATACGTTTTCTAATGGCTTCTGTCTCCGATTCAAAACCGGGTTTTCCCAACAAGGCAAACATATTTTTCTTGTAAGCTTCAACACCGGGCTGGTCAAAGGGGTTTACCTCAAGCAGGTATCCGCTTACGGCACAGGCCATTTCGTAAAAATAGATGAGTTCGCCCAAAACCGATTCGTTAACCTCCGGAATGGTAATTCGCAAGTTGGGCACACCACCGTCAACATGGGCAATGGAGGTTCCCAGTTCGGCCATACGGTTTACTTCGCTGATGCGTTTGCCGGCAAGGTAATTGAGTTTGTCGAGGTTGTCGGTGTCTTGGGGAACCAGCAGTTTGTTTTGGGGATTTTCAACCGAAACAACCGTTTCAAACAGGTTACGAACCCCCTCCTGAATATATTGTCCCATGGAGTGCAAATCGGTTGTATTGCTTACCCCTGCCGGAAAAATACCCTTGTTTTCCTTGCCTTCACTTTCGCCATAAAGCTGTTTCCACCATTCGGTAAAAAAATAAAGGTTTGGTTCGTAATTCACCATAATCTCGATGGCTTTACCATTGTTGTACAGCGCATTCCGTGTGGCTGCATAGGCCGAAACCGGATTGTTGGCGATAGAGTAATCCTCTTTTACAAAAGTTTCCATCTGTCGTGCACCGGAAATCAGATTTTTTATATCGAACCCCGCAATGGCAATGGGCAGCAATCCTACGGGCGTTAACACCGAATAGCGTCCGCCCACATCATCAGGAACAATGTATGTTTGATAACCCTTTTCGGTGGCCAGCTGCTTAAGTGCCCCGCGTGCTTTGTCCGTAATGGCAACTATCCGCGTTGCAGCCTCTTGGGCACCGTATTTTTCTTCCAAATGGCGACGCAACAACCTAAAAGCCAATGCCGGTTCGGTGGTGGTTCCCGATTTTGAAATAACCACAAGAGAATAATCTTTTTCGTTGAGCACCTGCAAAAGCTGTGTAAGATAATCTTCGCTTATGTTATGGCCGGCATACAGCATTACAGGGTTTCCTTTTTTCTTTTTCAAAAGGTTGAAGGCGGGCGAAAGAGCTTCAATTACTGCTCGTGCACCGAGATAAGAGCCGCCAATACCTATTACCACACACACTTCCGATTTAGCACGCAATGCAGAGGCGGTTTTTGCAATCTCATCCAAAAGAGAGGATTCGGTTTTTGAGGGCAGGTCAACCCAGCCTAGAAAATCGTTTCCTTTTCCGGTTTTATTGTAAATGGCTTTATAGTTTTCGTTTATCTTTTCCTGAAAATTTACTATTTCCGATTCCTTAACAAACCTCAGGGCTTTTGAATAGTCGAAATGAATGTTACTCATGGTTATGCTTTTTTAAATTTCATTAGCAAAGGTAACAATTAATATGGGCAGACAGGTAAAAAGGCCATTGCCAATTGCAACAATTCTTTTTTATTTTCGGCCAAAACTTTGATTTTCTATACATTTGTGGATTACTTTTTGGCTGTCAGGATTGTGTGATATTAAAAAAAACAGAAAGCAACTTAAAACAATAGCTGTAGATACAAGGAATATGGAAAAGTAAACGAAAAATGCCGGAATTAAGTTTAAAACAATATAGGCGATTAAATGAAAAACAGAGGTGAAATAATTGTTTATCAAAATCAGGATGGAACCATAAAGGTTGATGTCCGGCTTCAGGACGAAACCGTTTGGCTTACACAGAAATCTATGGCTGAGCTGTTTCAGGTCAAACCTCAAAATATTACAATGCACCTTAAAAATGTTTTTTCCGAAGGTGAATTGGAAGAAAGAGCAACTTGTAAGGATTTCTTAATAGTTCAAGCGGAAGGTAATCGTAAAGTAAAACAAACACAAAAGTTTTACAATCTTGATGCCACCATATCGGTTGGCTACCGTACCAGGTCAGGTATTGCCACACAATTCCGTATTTGGGCTACACAACGGTTAAGGTTAAAAGAATATATCATTAAAGGTTTTGCGTTGAATGATGAACGATTAAAAGATTGAAAAAATGAAAAAAATATTGTTTACCCTAATAATTTCGCTGATTGCCGGATGGCCGTTGTTTGCATGCACCAACCTTATTGTAACAAAAGGGGCTTCAAAAGAGGGTTCCGCTTTTTTGGTCTATCTTAACGATGGCGAGTGGCATCCGCATCTTACCATAACTCCGGCAGCCGATCATGATATTAACGATTCATTGGTGTTTCAGTCGCTATCGGGAAAGAAATATAAAATTCATCAGGTGGCGCACACCTATCGCGAAACGGGCATTTTAATGAACGAACACCAGCTTGCCTTGGGAGAAACCACCTTTACGGGCCGCATGGAGCTGTGGGACAAAACCCTGCCGCTCAAATATTGGGATTTGATGAAACTTACACTGCAACGTGCCAAAACCGCACGCGAAGCCATCAGGGTAATGACAGCGCTGGTGGAACAATACGGCTATGGCAGCGAGGGCGAAAGCTTTTCCATTGCCGACCCCAACGAAGCCTGGCTGCTCGAAATGATTGGAACAGGAGGTGCAGGAGGAGCCGTGTGGGTGGCCATGCGCATTCCCGACGGTATGGTTACGGCACATGCCAACCACTCAAGAATCGGCACCTTTCCTTTGAATGACCCCGATAACTGCCTATACTCGAAAAATGTAATTAAACTGGCGGTAAAAAAGGGCTACTATCAATTGGGGTCGGGAAAGCCCTTTAAATTTAATGATGTATATGATCCACCGTCGCCGGCACACCTTAAATATACCGAAACACGTGTATGGAGCCTGTTCCGCAGAATGGCACCCTCGCAAAACTTTTCACCCGACTATCATCGTGGCGAAGCCGGTGCCAAACCCTATCCGCTCTACATCAAACCGGATACCAAAATCGGATTAAAGGATGTTTTTCGTTTGATTCGTGACCACTACGAAGGTACCGACTTCGACATGACAAAGGGGCTGGCAGCCGGGCCGTTTGGAAATCCCAACCGTCCGAGGCCCATGGAATGGGAAGAAAACGGAAAAAAATATTCGTGGGAAAGACCCATCTCAACACCGCAAACAGCCTATTCGTATGTGGCACAGCTGCGCAGCGGGCTGCCCGACGATTTTGCCCTCGCCTGGTTTAGCTTTGATGATACTTACACCAACTGCTACTTCCCTTTTTATATTGCTGCCGACAAAATTCCGCCATCGTATCAAACCGGCGACATCCGGCATTTTGACCGTGCCTCCATGTGGTGGGCCTTTAATTTTGTTTCCAACTTTGCCAACATACGGTATCAACCCATGGTAAAAGATATTAAAAAAGTGCAACAGCAGCTTGAAACCAAATTTATTAATCAGCGGGATTCCGTTGAGCGGGAGGCACTGAAAGTTTCGCATAACGAGCGAATAAAAAAACTCACTTCCTTTTCGGTTGCGTCGGGTAACGAGGTTCACAGCCAATGGATAAAACTTGGAAACTATCTTGTAATGAAATACAACGACGGGTATGTTAAAGATGCCAAGGGGCAAATAAAAGCAGCTGGTTATCCCAAAGCATGGTTAAAAGAGGTTACCAAACAGGAAGGGGTTCGATACATTATAAACGAAAGCAGCAAAAAGGGAAACTAATGTCAAGTCAACCTCGCAGTGACGTCATTGCGATGACGAGACACGAGGTTCCGATAAATATCGGAAGCAATCTCATTACGTCACTGCAAGGTTGACTTGATGATAATCTTAAAAACCATTTTTGGATATTAACACGAAACCCGTACCTTTACCCTTTCAAAAAAAATGTTTTCAATGGAGCCTGACATCTACCTGTCGCCTGCCAATTTTGGCTTACCCGATTTTGAAGCCGAAACCGATAAAATGCGGTTGGCAAATGTGGTTAAAATGTACAATTCGCCTGAAGATGAGTACGATGAAAAGATTGTGTTTTCCGACCTCGAACAATATGACATCGCTTTAATCGGTATTCCCGAAGACAGGGGAACGCTGTATAACCATGGCACCGCCGAAGCGGCTGATGAGGTAAGAAAATATTTTTACACCCTCTTTTCGCATTGGAAAAACCTTAAAATGGTTGACATGGGAAACATTATTAAAGGCAACAGCTTGCAAGATACCTATTTTGCCGTTAAAAATGTGGTTTCGGCACTGTTAACCAAAGATGTGCTTCCGGTACTTATTGGTGGAAGTCAGGATTTGACATTCGCCAACTATCTGGCCTATGAGGAGATTGGCAAAATTGTTAACATTACGGCCATCGACTCGGTTTATGACCTCGGGCAGGATAATCAGGATATCAATGCGCGCTCGTGGTTAAGCCAGATTATTTTACATCAGCCAAACTATCTGTTTAATTTTACAAACATCGGATATCAATCCTATTTTGTTAATCAGGAGTCGGTGAGGCTGATGAGAGATCTCTACTTTGATGTACACCGGCTCGGTGTGGTAAGAGCCAACCTTGAAGAGGCGGAACCCATGATTCGTAATGCCGATATTTTAAGTTTTGATATTTCTGCCGTCAGGCAATCGGATGCGCCTGGAAATTTTAAAGCCGGCCCCAACGGTTTTACCGGCGAAGAAGCCTGTAAACTTGCTCATTATGCAGGCTTGAGCGATAAAATAAGCAGCATTGGATTTTATGAGTTTAATCCCAAACTGGACAACCGGGGACAAACGGCACACCTGATGGCTCAAATGGTATGGTACTTTATTGACGGGTTTGTTAACCGGCAAAACGACCTCCCGCATCTTGCCACCGATGATTATGTTAAATTTATTGTGGCACCCGATGGATTTGAAGAGGAAATTATTTTTTTGAAAAGTAATAAAACAGGCCGCTGGTGGATGGTTTTAGAATCGGAAAACAAAGAAAACACCAAATACCGCCCGCATCAGTTTATCCCCTGCTCCTATTCCGATTATCAAACGGCACTCAACAACGAAATTCCCGACCGGTGGTGGAAAGTACAGCAAAAGCTGATGTAATAAAAAGGTTAGTATATTTTAAGGAATAAGAAAATAATGAAAAAGAGAGATTTTAACATAATTGTAATTATAACAATAGCTGTTTTTTTGTCAATTTTTTACTTTTTGGGTCTTCTTGAAAAGTCTGCAAAGTTTATGTTAATTCCAATTTTAGCTTTTTATTATATCGGCCAATATTCGGAAAGAAAATTTAAAAAATAAGCCATAAAACGATCATAAGTGTGCAGGTTTTGTAAAATAAACATAGGTCTTGTTTAAAGTCTTTTATTTAAACTACCGGTAATATGAAGTTGTTTAAAGTTAACTCTTTATTCCGATAACTCCGATAACTCCGATAACTATCGGAGGAGGAGGAGGAATAATATTATACAAATCAAACCAGCAACTTATTATTCCTTTTCTACTATTTGATATTCTATTGCAATAACAAATTATGGTTCTTCCTCATGCCAAAGGCATGAAGAAGAACGCAAGAACGAAATATCCTGAACTTTAAACAACTTCATAATGACCGGATTGGCAATGTTAAAGATTTTTTAACGAAATAATTGAAACGATTAATTAAGCTAACCACTCCACAAACACATCACTATTAACAACTTCTCAACATGCAACATCTCGTTTACTCTATTTGTCGTATCTTTGTATTTAAATATTTCCAACCATTAATTTCATTTTAACTATGATTAAATATATCGCTATCACCTGTGTGTTCCTGCTTTCAATGTTCGGCACCTCGTTAAAAAGCCAAAACACCGAACAACATCGCCCCGGAGAATTTTTGATTCAACTGCATAAGCCAGATGATATTCAACCTCTTAAATCACAACTCCAAAAAAAAGGGCTGATAAATATTGAAACCGTTTCAAAACGGTTTAACATTTATCTTTTAACCTTTAATACCAAAGCACTTAATCAGCAATCGATGCTTAACGATTTAAAATCGGACAAGCAGGTTGTCAATGCTCAGTTTAACCACTATCTGACGTTGCGTGGAGTAGATGATTCAGACTCCATTCCCGACGATCCCAATTTCAGCAGCCAGTGGAGTTTGCAAAATACCGGACAAAACGGCGGCACCGTGGATGCCGATATTGATGCCACCGATGCATGGACAATTACTCACGGCGGCCTTACGGTTTTAGGTGATACCATTGTGGTGGCAGTGGTTGACGGAGGTACCGACTTAAATCACCAAGACCTTGATTTTAAACACAATTGGGATGAAATTCCCGGTAACGGTATTGATGATGACAACAACGGCTACGTTGATGATGTGGTGGGTTGGAATGCCTATAACAACAACGGCAGTGTTCCTGTCCACTCGCACGGAGCACACGTATGTGGTATTATAGGGGCTAAAGGAAACAACGGAATAGGCGTTGCAGGCGTAAACTGGAATATGAAAGTGCTGCCCATTGCCGGTTCGTCAAGTAACGAAGCCACCGTTGTAAAAGCCCTTAGCTATATTTATACGGAAAGAGAGCGATACGACAACACCAACGGGCAGATGGGTGCCTTTGTGGTTTCGCAAAACAATTCGTTTGGCATCGATCAGGGAAACCCCGATAACTATCCAATATGGGAAGCCATGTACGATTCGCTGGGAAAAATTGGCGTAATGAGTGTGGCTGCCACCGCCAATGCATCGTGGGATATTGATGTTGTGGGAGACGTGCCCACCGGATTTACCACCGATTACATGGTTGCCGTTACCAATACCACCCGTGCCGACAAGCTATATTCTGCAGGATATGGCGATACGGCCATCGACTTGGGTGCGCCCGGAACGGCCATTCTTTCGACCATTCCAAACAACAGCTACGGCACCAAAACAGGCACCTCCATGGCAACACCTCATGTTACGGGTTCCATAGCGCTTATTTTAGCTGCCGCCGATTCAACCTTTATTGCCGATTATAAAATCAATCCCGCCGAAAAGATTTTGATGATAAAAAATTATCTTTTACAAGGTGTAGATACTTTGCCAACCCTGTTGGGAAAAACCGTTTCGGGTGGCAGGTTAAATGTTTACAACTCCATTGAGCTGTTACTGAACCGTCCCATATTAACGGCAACACCGGCCTTGTTACACGAAGAAATTGCGCCCAACTCAACCATCGAAAGCAACCTTACCCTCTCCAATACCGGAAACGATACCCTTTCGTATAAATTAACCATTCCCGAAGATGCACCCTGGCTCTCCTTAAGCTCTGATACGGGTATGCTCATTCCGGGTAATTCCGATTTAATTATGGTAACCTATAACGATAATGGTATGGATACGGGGCTGTACATTACAAATATTCACGCTATTACCGATGGAGCAGGCAGTAAAGATATACCTGTTTACATGCATGTTACCAATTTTGTTTCAACACAGCAATTGGAAAACAATGCTGTTGCGGTGTTGGTTTCTCCCAATCCGTTTTACGGTCAAACAAAAATCTCGTTTAGCCATCATCAAACGGAAACGGTAACTTTTACAGTATTTGATGTGCAGGGAAAAAAGGTTTATCACGAAACTAAAACCATTCAACAGGGAACAGGCTCGTTTAATGTAAACGGAGGTGGCTTACCATCAGGTTTTTTCTTTTATCATTTAAACGGAAACAGATGGTCGGTTTCGGGTAAGCTGATAAAAAAATAGCATTGGTAACGGTAAGGGGGAGTATAGTAAATATAAACCTTCTGCTTTTTGATGCACTAACTAATATGGCAATATGTTGCTAATAATATTATGTTGCAGTTCCATTAGGACAAAATCTGCCTGCATTATAATAGTACACTGATTGGACTGATAAAACTGATTGTTATGATAAAAAGAGAAGATCAGTCATATTATCCAAGGGTAAAACCCTGAAAGGGATAAGAAAAAATTAATCATAAACGGACTGATATTGATACATTAAGGTAGTTGTTTTAAAAGAAGTATCATTTTTTCAATTATCTTTACTTTTTGTTTTAACCTTACTAAATTATTGGCCTGTTTTGTATGAATTTTAAAGATAATCCACAACTACAGCTTGCTCACGATTTTGTTCAGTTTACCGGCAGAAATATCTTTTTAACCGGAAAAGCCGGAACAGGAAAAACCACCTTTTTACACAACCTTAAACAGCACTCATTAAAACGTATTGTGGTAGTTGCACCTACGGGAGTAGCCGCCATCAATGCTGCAGGAGTAACCATTCATTCCTTTTTTCAGCTTTCGTTTGGCCCCCAGATTCCGGAGTATATCCATGCCCGCAATTCCGAAGAAAATCAGTCGAAGGCACAACGGTTTAGCCGCGAAAAAATCAATATAATAAAGAGCATGGACTTGCTTATTATTGATGAGATAAGCATGGTACGAGCTGATCTTTTAGATGGCATTGATGCCGTACTTCGACGATTTCGCGACCGCAACAAGCCCTTCGGCGGAGTGCAACTGTTAATGATTGGCGATTTACAGCAGCTGGCACCAGTGGTAAAAGAAGATGAATGGAGCCTTTTACGAAAGCACTACGACACCCCGTTTTTCTTTAGCAGCAATGCACTAAAAAAAACACATTATGTAACGGTTGAGCTAACCTTTGTATATCGGCAAAAGGACGAACACTTTATCAAACTTTTAAATAAGGTACGCGATAATCAAATTGATGCTGAGGTGGTTAATTTGTTAAACGAACGTTATCATCCTGATTTTAATTTTGAAAAACCGGGCTACATTATTTTAACCACGCATAACGCCAAAGCCAAGGCCATTAACGACGATAAAATGGCAAAGTTGCCCGGAAAAGAGCGAAAATTCAAGGCAACCATCAAAGGAAATTTTCCCGAATACATCTACCCTACCGAATCGGTTTTACATCTTAAAAAAGGTGCCCAGGTAATGTTTGTAAAAAACGACCCCGAGCCTGAAAAACGATTCTACAACGGTAAAATCGGAACCATCATCAGTATTAATAACGATTCCATTGATGTGCACTGCGAAGGAGATGACGAAGCCATTGAAGTGGTTCCTTTGGAATGGGAAAAGGTAAAATATTCGCTTAACGAAGAAAACAAAGAGATTACCGAATCGGTGGAAGGTGTATTTGTTCAAATGCCGATAAAACCGGCCTGGGCCATCACCATTCATAAAAGCCAGGGGCTTACGTTTGAAAAAGCGGTTATTGATGCGCAGTCAGCCTTTGCCCACGGCCAGGTTTACGTGGCGCTGAGTAGATGTAAATCGCTGGAAGGGATGATATTAAGTAGTAAAATAACCACCACAAGCATTAAACACGATGTTACCGTTGAGCGTTTTACAAAAGATTTTGAAGAGCAGCAGCCCGATGGCGACGAGCTGATAAAATCTAAACAGGAATACCAAAAACAACTGCTTTTCGACCTTTTTGATTTCCAACTTTTACAACAGCGCATTTACTACCCGGCAAAACTTGCCCGGGAACACGACACCATTTTGCAGGGTGATTTAAAAAGTATTTTATTGGGGATGGGTGATAAGATAAAAAATGAGCTAACCGAAGTTTCCGTTAAATTTAAAAACCAGCTTAACACCCTCCTGATTAAGGAACCTGAAGCAGAAAAAAACGAACCGCTACAGGAACGGGTTAAAAAAGCTTCGGTCTATTTTTCAGAAAAAATCCGTTCCATCGTTTTAGATAAAATGAATGAAATTATTGTTGATACCGACAACAAAGCGGTGCGGAAATCGATTACCAACGCCATCAATAGAATTGAGGAGGAAGCCGGTTACAAGTACCTCTGTCTTGAATCGTGCCACCAGGGGTTTGAGGTAAAAGCATACATCGAAGCACGCGCAAAAGCAGCCATCGAAAAGCCGGTTACAAAACGAGCTAAAAAACAGGATAAAAAACCGGTTAACATCAATGTTGAACATCCCGAGCTGTACCAGCGCTTAAAACACTGGCGAGATGCCAAGGTGGAAGAACTCAACTGGAGCCACTACATGGTAATTCCGCTTAAAACCATGCGCGAACTTAGCAACAAGCTGCCGCTTACGCTGCCTGCTCTTAAAACCATAAAAGGCCTCGGGAAAAAGAAAATCGGCATGTTCGGCGGCGAGCTGCTGGAAATAATAACCGACTATTGCGATGAAAAAGATTTTGAACCCGAACCGATTTTTATTCCTGAAAAAAAGCCTAAAAAACCCACCAAACAAATAACATTTGAAATGTGGCAGGAGGGAAAAACCGTCGAACAGATTGCCAACGAAAGAGGGTTTACCATCGGCACCATCGAACGTCATCTTATTCCTTATGTGGAATCGGGTGACATTCCCATTGAAAAGCTTGTATCCGACGAGCAGATAAAATTGATTTCAGTATTTTTTAAGGAACACCCTGAAGCCTTTGCCGGTGAGGCCAAAGAGGCATTGGGAGACAAGGTTTCGTGGCGCGATTTGCACTTTGTGAGAGCATGGGTAAATAAAAAATCATCATAACTTTCATCTGCCGGAAATGGCAGCATCTTTGTTTTTGTCTTACCTCACGATGGCTCGTTATTCAGTTTCCGTAAGGCTTCCACGCGATTTTTCACATCCAGTTTCGAGTAAATATTTTTAATGTGCGTTTTAACCGTATTTTGCGAAATAAACAGCTTTTCGGCAATTTCAGCATTTTTATACCCCTCGGCAATAAGCTTAATAACTTTCATCTCCTGCTTCGACAGGTTGGCTTTTTTCAACTGCTCAAAATTGGGTTCCTTTCCGCAATCGCCTTTTTTGGTATTTAATTTATCCTGCATCTCGGCAACCTGCAAAAGATAGTTTTGAAGCTCCAGATTTAATTGTCGCTGACTTAGTTGCGCCCGCTTGCGATGCGAATAAAACAAAATAATAACCATCACCAACAGGGTTGTAATTAAGCCAATAAACAGCGCTTGCCATTTAATTTGTTTGTTTCTTAGTTTTTCCTGAAGTTTTAACAATTCAATGGTTCGGTTTTTTTCTTTAACCTGATATTTTGTTTCCATTTCGGCTACAATGGCCTGGTTTTGAAAATTCAGCAACGAATCTTTTAACATATTATGAAACTGCATTACCGCTGCTGCTTTTCCGTATTTATCGGAAGCAAGATAAACTTTCGACAGCAGTTCAGAAGTTTTTAGCAGCCCTTCACTAACACCAATCAGCTTATACAGCTCATACGACTGTTCCATCTTTTTTGTGGCTTCAGGAATGTTTCCCAAAGCAAAATAGAGTTCACCCTGATTGCGCAAAACGGCTGCTTTATCATTATCGGCACCCAACGAGTCAAATATGATATAGGCTCTGTTAAAGTTTGATGCCGCTTTATCAAAAGCATCCTTTTCAAGATACATTCTCCCAAGGTTGTTAACTACTATTGCCGAATGTTCGGTTTTGTGATAACGGCTGTAAATACCCAACGCTTTCCGGTAATAATAAATGGCCGAATCGGGGTTGTGCAACAGTTCATCAAAATTAACCCCGATGTTATTAAAGTTAGAAGCGATTTTTAAAGTGTCGCCGGCATTGAGTTTTAATCGTATGGCTTTTTTGGCGTACTCAATGGCCTTTTCAGGGTTTTTTAACTCTTCGTAAATTACACCTATGTTGCTGTATGCAAAGGCCAAAGGTAAGGTGTCGTTGGTTTTTTTAAAATATTCTGAAATATCCAGAAAAGTTTTAATCGCCTCTTTATAATGCCCCTGCAAATCCATCAGCACTGCCTGGTTACCACGCATCTTAACACTCATTAGTGTATCTCCCGATACTCCATAAGCTTGCCCTGCTTTTTTAAAATACTCTTTGGCAACTTCATATTTTGAATAGGCATAAAATTTATTGGCAGCCTTATGATATAACTTTGCCAGTTCCTGCGGAGATCCTTTTTTCTGTGTCAACAACTGTTCGTATTTATCAGTAAGGTAATAGAGGCTGTCGATATTTTTAACGGAATGTAATATTTCGGAGTACTCATCAAGCAACTTTTGTTCTTGCTTTGTAGCATGTTGATGCACCTCTTTGCCTTCATGGTTACATGAAAAAAAGAGAAATGCAAAAACCAATATGAGAACAAAACCCGAACGCTTCATCCAACCGTTAACTTTAAAAAATGAATAAGAAAAGTTTCCTTTAATCCCTGACAAAAGTAAAACAAATAGTTAGATAAGATGTGAAAAAAAACCGGACGAGCTTGATAAGTCAAACCCTCGGTATCTTACGAGTAACAATACCGAGGGTTTGACTACATTTGTGTGATACCTCATTCAGGTTGCAAACCTGAACGAGCTTTGGGAATTTGTAATCACAGGCTAAAGAAAAAGGAGCCACGCTCGTACGGATTTGTAATTCGGATGAAACAAGCCGCTGGCAAGAAAGGCAGGCCAACCTGAACGAGCTTGGTAAGTGAGCTTAGAGAGTCAAGCCCTCGGTATTTTACGATTAACAAGACCGAGGGTTTGACTGCATTTGGTTCATCAAAATAACAATTACCCCATTTTACAACCCAAATACAACAGAGCTGTCGTTACCGCCGAAACCAAACGAGTTGGTCATTACATACTGTACCGGTTTTTTTAAAACCGTTGTAACCGGCTGTAAATTAATTTCGGGAATTACTGTTTTAAAGTTAATATTGGGAAAAACAACCTGATGTTGAAGTGCCAGAATTGAAAAAACCGATTCAATGGCTCCGGCGGCTCCAAGGGTATGTCCTGTATAGGCTTTAGTGGAACTGAAAGATGGTATTTTATCATTAAACAGCCTTATTAA
>WGDP01000311.1 GCA_015493215.1 Bacteroidales bacterium
GCTTTAAAAATGAGGAAACTATGATATACGAAAATGAATTGATGACCATTGAAGAGGTTGAAAACCATATTGCCGGCGAAACAGCAGCCATGGTATATTTTTACAACGACAACTGTGCACCGTGCCACAGCTTAAGGCCAAAGGTTATTGATATGGTAAAAAATGATTTTCCTAAAATGAAGCTTGCCTTTGTTAACACCCTGAAGTATCCCGAACTGCCTGCCCGTTTCAATGTTTTTGCCAACCCTACACTTATTACCTTTTTTGATGGGCACGAGTACAAGCGTGAAAGCAAATACATTTCGATACCACAACTTGCCGAGTCAATTCAACGGCCTTACAATATGATTTTTGAGAATTAAACCTGAACGAGCTTTATAGAGGGGAACCTTATCAGGATTACAAATCCTGATAAGCTTGGGGGGAATCTTATCAGGATTACAAATCCTGATAAGCTTGGGGGCTTTATGTAAGCTTGTAGAGACCTTATTTTTTTCGAATCAAATATAGTCCGTCACGGATGGAAAGCATCACTTTTTCAACACGTTGGTCGTTGTTTACCATTTTGTTGAAATCTTTGATTCCTTTGGTTTCTTTGTCAGTTTTAGTTAATGGCTCCAGCACCTTGCCTCCCCATAACACATTGTCGGCAAGGATAAAACCACCGCTTTTTACTTTTGGAAAAACGGCGTTGTAATAATCAATATATTGTTCTTTGTCGGCATCAATAAATACCAGATCAAATTCCATTTCCAGGCCGGGGATAATTTTTACAGCATCGCCAAGCATCATGGTTATTTTTTTATCCAGGCCGGCTTCCTTAAAAAAGCCTTTTGCCATGGTTTCAATCTCTTCGTTGTTGTCGATGGTAATCAATTTGCCGCTTTCGGGTAGTGCCAGCCCCATTGCTACAGCCGAATAGCCTGTAAAGGTTCCTATTTCGAGTACGTTTTCGGGCTTTAACATCTGCACAACCATTTGCAGAAACTTTCCCTGCACTTTTCCGGAAACCATGTTGGGGTAAAAGGTCTTTAAATTGGTTTCGCGCCATATTTTATACAGAATGTCCGCTTCCTCTCCGGAGTGCTTGTGGAGGTACTGTTCGGTTTTATCGTTGGTAAATATCATAACTTATTGACTGGTTTGTTGTTATATACGAATATGATTGATTTTTAAATAGGTTAAGTTTAAAAATACAAGGTTATAATTAAACTGACACTTTAAAAATACAAGGATAAACCTTTTTCTAATCGGTTTTACTTTCAAAAATAAGCCTGCTTAGCCGCGAGGTATCAAAAACATCGTTGGCAACCTCCAACAGGTCATTTGCAGATAAACGGTTGATGATTTCGATGTTTTGTTCAAACGTGTTAACCCTGTTGTGATAGAGATGTGCACGTGCCATACTTAACATTTCGTTTGCCGATGCTTCGTAACTAATGGCCATTTGACCAATAAACTGTTTTTGTGCTCTGTCCAATTGCAAAGTTCCTATTTTCTTTTTGCGCAACAGGTTAAGCTCTTTTATAATCAGGTCGATACCTTTTTGAATGTGTTTTGTATCGGTTCCCAAATAAATTGAAAACACACCGGTATCGGAATAGGGTTGGTAATAGGATTCGATTTGATAGGCAAAGCCATATTTTTCGCGAATGCCCATGTTAAGGCGCGAGTTCATGGCCGGTCCGCCCAACAGGTTGTTTAGCAACATAAGTGCCGTTTTTCTTTTGTCAATTCGTGAATAGCCTGTGGAGCCAACCATCAGGTGCGACAAGTAAGACTTTTTGTTAATTGTTTTTTGAAAGGGGGTGTATTGTTCGAAACTACTGCGAGAGACAATTTTGGTGGTTGCTTCCTTACAGCCGAAATATTTTTCGGTTAGCTTTATTAGTTTTGAAAATTCGATATCACCCACCGAGGCGATAACCATATTTTGAATTCCGTAATGGTTTTTTAAAAAGTTGATGATGTTTGTCCGCGAAAAGGACTGCACATTTTCAATGTTTCCCAAAATATTTCTTCCCAGCGGATGGCCGGCAAAAATTAATTCTTCAAATTCATCGTAAATAAGTTCGGCGGGGGAGTCGTTGTACGAGTTTATTTCATCAATAATCACCTCTTTTTCTTTTTCAACTTCTTTTTCGGGAAAAACCGAATTAAAAGCCACATCCGAAAAAAGCTCGAGGGTTCGTTCGTAATAGGGCGAAAGAAACGAAGCGTAAATTGCCGTCTCTTCTTTGGTGGTATAAGCATTTAGCTCTCCTCCCACATTTTCGATACGACTGAGAATGTGCCATGTTTTGCGCTTTTTGGTTCCTTTAAAAATAAGGTGTTCAATCATGTGAGCCAGGCCGTTTTCGGTTTCAGATTCATCGCGCGAGCCTGTTTCTACCATCAGCCCGCAGTGTGAAACAATTCCTTTTACAGGCTTGTGAATAATTTTTAAACCATTGGAAAACGTATGATACTTATATTCCACCTTTTTAACTTGTTTATTAGCAGGCAAAATTAATAAGATTAACAGCAAAAACTCAATGCCCGGTTTTTTTTACTAATTTTACATTGGTTAATATTTTAGTTATGATTGAATTTATACGAAAACAAATTGGCAGATTATACGAGCGCAGCATCAGTTTATTGGTGCTGAATTTAGTTTATGTTTTTTTGTGGGGGTTTACCTCCGGAAAAGTTGAACAATATGGCTACGGTGTTTTGTTTTCGCTGATATTTATTTTTGCCGTTAGAGCGGTTAAAGAAAATAACAGATGGCTTTTTATGTTTTCGGCAGTTTCTATTTCCGTTTTTTGGCTCTCCTTTTTTTTAGATATGAAACTGATTATGCTAAGTTCTTACATTCTGTCGATTATATTTTTTAGTATTACCATGGTTTTACTGGTATTGCGGCTTGCCGGATCCAAAGAAATTACTGTTGTTGAATTTTTAGAAGGAATTAACCTATACCTGTTAATGGGGATAACCGGCTCGCTTTTGTTTTCGATAATATATTTGCTTGTACCCGATGCTTTTAGTTCGGCAAACCCTTTAAAAACACCTTACGACTTAATATACTTTAGCTTTGTAACTTTAACTTCGTTGGGGTATGGCGACATTGTTCCGGTAACCCACGGTGCAAAAAGCATGGCTATTTTTCTTAGCTTTTCAGGACAGATTTATATAGCCATGATTGTATCGATGATGGTAGGTAAATATTTGAATTCGAGAAATTAAAATTAAACTTTCCAACTTTTCCAAATTTTAAAACTTTGGGAAAGTTTATAACCGGATTTTATAAAATCTGTTTAGGAAGGTACACAAAGGCTTTTGCTCCTGACTCAAAGGTTAAAAGTTTTCGTTCATAATCGTCAACTTCATATCTGTCAGCTTGTAGTAACTCTTTATCAGTAATTTCAAAAATAATTCCTTCAACATAATTATCGTTGTTTCCGGTATATTCTAATATTGGATGTTCATCGGTACCACTTAATTTAATAACTTTAGGATCAGTAATTTTCAGAATTTTTATCCGGTATTTACGCAATTTATCTTTTTTCCCTTTCAGCAACCGGCCAAAAGTATCCTTCTGAACCTGTTTTAATTGAAGGGTTCCATACGAAAACAATTTATTCACATCATTAATTTTTAGTTAGAGTTTCCAATATATTTTTCAGCTTTTAAAATAAGGATAAAAGTGGTTCCTTTGCCCTCCTCGCTTTCAACATGTATTGATGCCCTGTTTTTTTCGATAAACTCTTTGACCAAAAGCAGTCCGAGGCCGGTACCTTTTTCGTCACCCGTGCCTATGGTTTTTATACTTTTATCGGGGTTAAACAAATTTTCCAGGGTTGATTTTGACATGCCGATGCCTTCATCTTTTACATAAATGGTTATCTTTTTTTGATTTGTTTTGGAACTAATTTCAATGGTTGAATTTTTTTTGGAAAACTTAATGGCATTGGAGACTAAGTTTCTTAGCACAATATCCAGCATATTACGGTCGAAAAGAGCTTCGGCCGACTCGGGAACACTGTTTAGTAACCGGATTTGTTTTGATGTGGCATGCTGGCTTTGTGCGCTATAAACCTTATTAACAATTTTGTGAATTTTAATTATTTCGGGAAATGGAACAATCTTGTTTTGTTGTGCCCTCGACCATGCTAAAATATTTTGAACCATCTCAAAAAGTGTATGGCTTGAGTGATACATTGCATTTGCATATGATTTTAGCTCTTCCTTAGAGGCTAAATCAATGTTTTCCTTGAGCAGTTCGCTAAAGCCCAGCAGTGCATTAAACGGATTTATCAGGTCGTGGCCGATTATTGAAAAAACCTTATTTTTTGTTGAATTGCTTTGCCTCAGTTCCTTTTCAACTACCTCCTTGTGTTGAATTTCTTTTTCAAGTTTTTTTTGAGTTTTAACTAAATCTGTTGTGGCTAATTTAATTTCATGTTCTAAAAGCTGCTGTCTTTTTCTTAAAACATATGTGCGATAATAAAAGTAAATTATTCCCATTAAAATTAAAAAACCCAGAAGGACAACAAAAAACCAAATTTGAATATACACCGGCTTTTTATAATCAAACAAAATAGTTTTATTGTACTTGCTCCATTGCCCCTGTGTATTTGATGCGTTAATAATTAGTTTATTAACGCCGTATTCGGGAAAGCCCAGGTGAATATTGTTATCGTTTCCAATAAAAATCCAGTTTCCATTATTTATTTTGTATCGATAATTGATACTATAGGGATTAAAGTAATCTAATCCGGCAAAGCTTATATCAACACTGTGGGTTTTAAAAGGAATATTAATAATTTTAGAATTTACAACAGATGTTTCCAAAGCTTTGTTATTAATCTCTACACCTGTAATCTGAACAATCGTATTTATAGTATCCTTTCTGAATTTATCAGGGTAAAACCAGGTGAGGCCTTTTATTCCACCAAAGCAAAAAAACCCGGTGCTGTCTTTAAAATAGGCACTGGTATTAAACTCATTATCTTGCAACCCGTATTTGCTGTCGAAATTAACAAACAGCTCCATTTTGGGGTTAAACATCGAAATTCCTTTGTTGGTACTTAGCCATAAATTACCTTTTTTGTCTTCCAGAATACCGTAAATTGTGTTGTTGGGAAGGCCGTCGGAAGTAAAATACCCTTTAAACGAATTTGTACTGTCGATAAAATGATAGAGGCCGTTGCCGGTTCCAACCCAAATAGTGCCGTTGTGGTCGTTAACAATGGTTTTAATGGAATTTACGTAATAGGGTGAGTTTGCTGTATCATCGTCAATAAAGCGGTTAATTGTTTTTCCTGTTTGAGGGTTTAACACTATGATGCCATCGGTAGCCGAGCCAACCCACAATTGACTTTTTGTTCGAAGAAGCAGGGCTGAAATATTGCCGTGAACAAAATTTGGACAGGTTGCCGGCGAATAATCTTTTACAAGCTTTTGGGTTTTATAATTGTAAAGCATCAGGTTTCCCTGTATGCTGCCAAGCCAAATAAGTGAATCGCCATAGGGTAAAATTTTATAAAATGGAAACCAATTATCAGGCGCAGTCATATTAACAGGATGGATATGTTCCATTTTGTTGTTGCGCATGTTAAACCTTATTAAATCGGTTCCCACTTCCTGTCCTATCCATAAATATCCAGGATCGCCGGGTAACTCGGTTATGCAATACGGAATAAAATTATCGGCTACCTGCGTGCAGCTTTTTGTTACTAAATTAATCTTGTCAAAACCCGAATATCCTCCCACAAACAACTGATTTCCTGTTTTATATATGGAACGTACACTACTAAAATACAAATAGGGCTTGTACGTATTTGTGTTGCTTGCCGTAATAAAAAACGAAGAGAGAGGGTTGTAATAATATAGCCCCATACCGTTACTCCCTATCCAAATAATGCCCTGATCATCTTTATATATTTTAAGGAGGCCGTCGAAACTAAAATTATTGTTGCCGGTTGATGTGTTATAATATGATTTTTTGTTTGTATACATGTTGTATTCAATCAAGCCAACATCCATGGTAGTAATCCATAATATGCTGTCGTTTAGCATCTCCAGTGAATTTGTAATGTTATAATTACCACGTAATGTTTTGGGTGGATTGTCAAGATATAATTGTTTGTAGTTATGGCTTACAGTATTAAATAAAACTACACCTGTTCTATAGGTTGCAAGTAGTAAATGATTGTGGTCAAGCACTTTAATGTCCATTATACCAACAAACTCTGCTTCACCATAATCTTCGCGATGTTTTAAAAACATCGGTATTTTTGTTATGGTGTTTGATAGGGTGTCAAACAACATCAGGCCATTGGCAGCCGTACCAATCCATATATTGCCCTGTTCATCTTGCGCAAAAGCTGTTTTATGAACTCTTTGGAAAAGTGTTGTACCCGGAATTTCAACATGTTTAATCGCCAGGGTTTTGGTGTTGATAACATCAATTTTTTCGCCGGAAAATCCAACCAGTATGGTGTGGGGTTTGATAAAAAACATGCCGTCAACAAAATTTCCCGCCAATGAAGCAGCATTGTTTGCATTGTGCCTGATAATAACAAAGCTGTCCGTTTCGGGATAGTATATACTAATGCCATTTTGTTTGGTTCCTATCCAGAGGCGATTTTCCGAATCTTCTACTATTGTTGTAATTCCATTGGCACCAATGCTGTTTGAGCCATCATGGCTTTGCTGAAAAACCTTAAAATTTTTACCGTCAAAACGGTTTAAGCCGTCGTTGGTACCAAACCACATAAACCCGCGGCTATCCTTAAAAATGGTATTGATGGTATTTTGGCTCAACCCATCGGCCGAACTAATGTGCGTAAAGCGTAAATAGCCATCGGCATACAACATAATTGTTGTAAATAAAAAGATAAAAAGTATGGAAAGTTTTTTAGGCATAGGAGAAAAATATTGTTCCTCAAAGATAAGCAAATTATTCTTGAATTACAAAGGTGGCTATGGTTAAATAGGAATTAGCCGCTTTATTACTCGTCAGAAATTTCCTCCAGCAGTTTACGATAGGTTGAAAAAACCCTGGCACGCGAAACAAAGCCGATATATTTTCCATTATCCACAACCGGCAGGTTATAATTTCGGGAATTTTGAAATTTTTGAGCTACCGATTCCATATTTTCATCGGGTGAAACAATGGGGTCGGGCATAAACATAAGTTCCTCAACAAACACTTTATCGTATAGTTCAGGCTTAAAAATAATGTTCCGTATATCGTTTACAAACACCAGTCCGTAAAAGGTATTATCATCATCAACCACGGGAATAATATTTCGTTCCGACTGCGAAATAACCTTTACCAAATCGCCAAGAGTGGCATCCTTATGAATGGTTTTAAAATTGGTTTCAATAAGCGATTTAACATTCATCATCATCAGTACCGCTTTATCCTTATGATGGGTTAACAGCTCGCCGCGTTCAGCCAGCCGTTTGGTGTAAATGGAGTGGGGTTCAAAGTACATAATTGTAAGGTACGACACTGTGGCTGTTATAATTAAAGGCGTAAACAGGCTATATCCACCGGTAAATTCGGCAATAAGAAATATACCGGTAAGCGGCGCATGCATCACTCCGGCCATTACGCCCGACATGCCCACAAGGGCTGTGGCATTAACGGGTATATGAACAAAAGGTATCAGGTTAAGAAGCTCGCCAAACACGCCACCGAAAATACCACCCACAAACAACGAAGGAGCAAAAATACCACCCACACCGCCGGAACCTGACGTTAAAGCCATGGCAATAACCTTAACAAAAACAATAACGGTTAACAGCAATAATATCACGCTTGCCGCATGTGGTTTACCAAACAGCGATTCGTTGATAACCATGTGTGTTTCCCCGTTAATAAGCTCCCGTAAAAATTCATAACCCTCACCGTACAACGACGGAAAAATAAAAATTAGGATGCCTACCAACAAGCTGCCAAGCAATACCCGCTGCCATATTTTTTTTATGGATTTAATTTGTTTTTCAACGTAAAGCGTTGTTTTTGTAAAATACAGCGACACAAATCCCGTAAGCAGTCCCAGCAAAATATACCATGGAAGATTTTCTATTTGAAAATCATCGGTAAAATGAAACGAAAACAGTACGCCCGATCCCATTAAAAAGTAGGCCACCGAGGCTGCTGTTGCTGCCGAAATAAGCAGAGGAATAAGGCTTGTCATGGTTAAATCAAGCATTAAAACCTCAAGCGAAAAAACAACTGCGGCAATGGGAGCTTTAAAAATACCTGCTATGGCACCCGAGGCTCCGGCGCCAATTAAAATAATAACCGTTTTCTGATTTAGCCGAAACAACCGTCCGAAGTAGGAACCTATTGAACTTCCCGTAAGTACGATAGGTGCCTCTAATCCAACCGAACCTCCAAAGGCAACGGTAAAAGTACTTGCCACCATCGAAGAGTACATGTTGTGTTTTTCTATTCGTCCGTTTTTTTTTGAGATGGCATATAAAATTTTACTTACACCATGGCCGATATCGGCTTTAATAATATAGCGCGCAAATATAACAGCAAGGGAAATACCTATGACCGGAAAAAAAAGGTACACATAAAGTCCTTCTCCAAAATCGAAACCGTGGGTTATCATGGAGTGGGTATAGTGTACAATATTTTTAAGCATTACGGCTGCCAACCCGCTTAACAACCCTATTATCAGGCTTAATATAAGCACCACCTGCCGCAAATTATTTCCGGCAAAATGATGAACAATTCCAATAAATTTTCTTGTTCGGCCCATGGTTGTTATTCCTCCGAAAAATCTTTAAGAAGTTGCCGGTATTTTGAAAAAACATTGGCTCGCGAAACAAAGCCTTCGTATTTACCATCCTTAAGTACCACCAGATTGTACTTACCTGATTTCTGAAATTTTGAAGCTACCGTTTCCATGTCATCATTCCAGTTAACCACATTTGACGGCATAAACAACAAATCTCTTATGCTGGTATCGTACAATTCGGGTTTAAACATAATATGTCTTATTTGGTCTAAAAAGATAAGCCCGTAAAAATTTTGTTCTTCATCCACAACGGGATAGAGGTTTCGGGTTGAGTCGGCAATAATTTTAACAAGATCCCCTAACGTAGCATCGGGACGTACAACGGAAAAGTTGTGTTCAACCAAGCCGCTCACATCCATCATGGTTAATACCGCCTGGTCTTTATTGTGGGTAATGTGTTCGCCCCTGTTTGCCAACTGGATGGTGTATATTGATTTGGGTGAGAGCAAATGAGTTATTCCATACGAAATGGTTGCCACCAGCATAATGGGTAAAAACAATTCATAGCCGCCTGTAATTTCAGCAATTAGGAAAATAGCGGTCAGGGGAGCATGCACCACGCCTGCCAATAAACCGGCCATACCCACTAAAGCATAGTTACTGACCGGAATATCGGTAATGCCAAGATGATTTAAAACCTGAGCAAAAAACAGGCCGGCCATGGCTCCAATAAACAGAGTAGGGGCAAAAATACCACCCACACCACCGGCTCTGAAAGTAATGGAAGTTG
Organism: Bacteroidales bacterium; assembly: GCA_015493215.1. GTDB lineage: Bacteria > Bacteroidota > Bacteroidia > Bacteroidales > F082 > B16-G9. The sequence continues at coordinate 9,538 of WGDP01000311.1, forward strand.
CCACCACTTTTAACACCAGAATTCCGAAAAGAAGTATCAACCCAATGGTAATATTATCGCGAAAGCCGTAAAACATACTTTCGTGAAAAACAAACGACATGTTTCCGCGCAAAGCCTGATTAATATCTTCGTAACCTTCACCATATAACGAAGGTAAAAGGAAAATCAACAGCCCCAACGCAACACCGCCAATCAAAAATTTCCATCCCCAGCCTTTGAGCCTGTCAAATAATTTTCCTGTAAAAACATACGTTTTAATAAAATATACTGAAACGATGGCAGTAAATATTCCCAGTCCGATGTAATAAACGGTTTCGGCCATATCGAAATGATATTTAACCTCAAAGGGATAAAGCACATCCTGACCAAGAAAAAAGTATGAGGTTAATGCAGCTACAATTGACGATAATAATAACGGAACCAAGGCAGTCATGGTCATGTCAAACAAAATAACTTCAAGGGCAAATACAACGGCTGCAATAGGAGCTTTAAATATAGCCGACATGGCTGCCGCCGATGCGAAACCCAAAACCGACACCACCTGTTTATAGTTGAGACCCAACATTTTTGCCAGGTTTGATCCGTATGCTGCACCGGTAACAACCGTAGGCCCTTCCAATCCTACCGACCCCCCGAAACTTACCGTAAGGGCACTGGAGATGATGGAAGAAAACATGTTGTGTTTTTTAATAATTCCACGCTGTTTTGAAATGGCGTACAACACGTTTGGAATACCGTCACGAACTTCGTGGCGCAATATGTATTTAACAAAAATAATGGTTAGTAAAATACCAATGGCCGGATAGATAGCATACTGAATATTAGAATAGTCGATTGAAAAACCGCCGGTTAAAAGCTGACGTAAATAGTAAACAATGTTTTTCATTAACACAGCCACCATGCCACCTAAAAAACCAATGACAATGCTTAACAGAATCATCAGTTGATTTGGTGCCATTTTACGGCTGAGAATCAGCAATGTGTCAAAAAATTTTCGCTTTCGTTTCACAGTTGGCAAAAGTAATAATTATTAGTACAAACAAGGCTTTTAACACCAGAAGAGTGATTAAATATTATGTTGATTAAATGTTTGTAACTTTGGCAATAAAAACAGACACATAATGTGTGGGAGATTCCAGCTTTCGGTTAAAGGAAAAGAGATTTCGGAGCGTTATAATGTTGAGGTGTTCAACGAGATGTATTCGCCAAATTACAATTGTGCCCCTTCACAAACATTGCCGGTGGTTACAAATACAAATCGTGGCGTGCTAAGTTTTTTTCGCTGGGGATTTATCCCAACAGGGACAAGCCTTTCAAAACCGGGTTTAGGTTTGATAAATGCACGTGCTGAAACAGTTTCTGAAAAGCCCGCTTTTAAAAAAGCTTTTAAAACCCATCGGTGCTTAATACCCTCAAACGGTTTTTACGAATGGCGTTCCGGAGACAGGGTTCCTTTTAGAATATTTTTAAAAAACGAGCCGCTTTTTTCGATGGCCGGAATTTGGAATGCATGGACAGATTCAAATAATAAGGTAACAAGCACATTTTCAGTTATCACAACTCGTGCCAACAATAAAATAAGCAACATCCATCATCGCATGCCTGTTATACTTCCTCAAGAGAAGGAAAATGACTGGTTAACCATTAACGATGAAGCTTTTTTAAAAAGTTTGTTGATTCCCATTAGCAGTGAAGAATTAGACTATTACAGGATTTCAAAAAAGATAAATTCTCCAAAAAATAATGATGCCGGAGTTATTGTACCCGAAACAGAAGGTGAGCAGATGAAGTTGTTTTAACAGATTTTTAAATTTGAGACAGTTCGTGCATTTCATTTTGTTCCAAAAGCAAATCAATTTCCTTTATTTTTGACGGGTTCAGCTTAAAAACACCCGATATTTTTTTTAACTCACGCAAAACGGAGACAATCGGGTTTAGTTCGTCGGAGTTTCCCGATTTGTCAATAATTAACAAATAGTCGATATGCCGATAGTCGGAAAGTAATTTTTGCTTGGGGTGATGATTGGCGATAAGGTAAGACTTTATTTTTAGTTCATCGCTTTTACAGTAAAACCAGGAATAGGTAACGGGTTTGTTTTTGTTGCCGTGAAAAGGAAAATCATCGTACTTAACAAAGTTAACGTCCAGCGCTTTATTAACATGATGAGCAAGCTGATAGTCGGAAAAAGTTGTAACGATTCCAAGTATTAGAAACGCATTTTCATAGTCGATATCAAGTGTTAATTTTTTTACCACGGTTAAATTGTTTTTTCTTTTTCAAAAGTAAAACAAAAAGCAATGGCAAAGTGGTTAGTTGGCAGGAATTGGCAACTCCAATTTTCTCCAGGCCTTTTCGGCAGCCAGTTTTTCGGCGCCTTTTTTTGAGAGGTCTCTTCCTGACGATATTTTACTGCCATCAACAACCACTTCAATAACATATTGTTGGTCGTGTTTTGTTTTAATCTCTTCAACCAGTTTAAACTGCAAGTTGTGTTTTTCCTTTTGCGACCATTCAATCAACTTACTTTTATAGTTGATATCGGCATTCATAAGGTTTTCAACGTCAAAATTTAAAAGCACAATCCGGTTGACAATTACTTTTTTTGAAAACTCATAGCCTTTGTCGAGATAAAGTGCCCCGATAAATGCCTCAAAGGCATCGCCGGCAGCCGACTTACTTTTACCGTTTCCTGAAACGGATGAAAGAATCAGTTTTGACAGCCCCAGTTTATAGGACAGCTTGTTAAGCGACGAACGGCTTACTATTTTAGAGCGCATTTCGGTTAAAAAGCCTTCCGTTTCGTAAGGAAATCGTTTAAACAAAAACTCGGCAACAACGGCACCAAGAATGGCATCGCCGAGATACTCAAGGCGTTCGTTATTAATTTTCAGCCCGTTAATTTTATTCAACGAGGCCGATTTATGGCGTAGTGCCAGTTTATACAAAAAAATATTTCCGGGATAAAACCCGAAAATATTTTTTATGGAAATGCGTAATTTTTTTTCTTTGGAAAGATGCGCCTTGATAAAATCGTTTAGAAACAAAACAAGGGGTGTTTACTGTCCAAATTTCTTAAAGATTATGGAAGCATTGTGGCCGCCAAAACCAAAAGTGTTGCTAAGGGCAGCATTTACCGTACGTTTTACGGCTTTATTTCCAAAAGTAAAGTTCAATTTACTGTCAATCTTGGGGTCAAGATTAAATTGATTGATGGTAGGCGGAACCATATCGTGTTTAACCGCAAGCAAAGCTGCAATGGCTTCTACAGCTCCCGCGCCACCAAGCAGATGGCCGGTCATTGATTTGGTAGAGTTGATATTGATTTTGTAAGCGTGCTCGCCAAACAATTTAGTAATGGCTAACGGCTCAACAATATCACCCACCGGTGTAGAGGTACCATGCGTGTTAATATGGTCAATTTCTTCAAGCTTAAGGCCCGAATCTTCAACGGCGGCTTTCATACAAAGATAGGCGCCATAGCCTTCGGGGTGCGGAGCCGTCATGTGGTAAGCATCGCCCGAAAGGCCTGCTCCTGCCACCTCGCCGTAAATTTTAGCACCTCTTGCAAGGGCGTGTTCAAGCTCTTCAAATATGAGTCCTGCACCCCCCTCGCCAATAACAAACCCGTCTCTGTCAACATCAAAAGGCCTTGAAGCCGTTTTTGGGTCATCGTTACGAGTTGAAATAGCGTGCATGGCATTAAAGCCACCCACACCCACCGGCGTAACAGCAGCCTCTGAACCACCCACCACAAAGGCATTGGCTTTTCCAAGGCGAATGTAATTATAGGCGTCCGATAAAGCGTTTGCCGATGAAGCACATGCTGATACCGTAGCAAAGTTAGGGCCTCTGAATCCAAATTTTATGGATATCTGCCCTGCTGCAATATCTGCAATCATCTTTGGAATAAAGAAAGGATTGAAGCGTGGTGTTCCGTTTCCGGTGGCAAAATCCGAAATTTCTTTCTGGAAAGTATCAAGCCCGCCAATACCGGCAGCCCAAATAACACCAACTCTGTCGTGGTCAGTTTCGGCAGCATCAATGCCGGAATCTTTAACAGCTTCGGAAGCAGCTATCATGCCCAGTTTGGCATAACGGTCAAATTTCCGCGCTTCCTTACGCTCAAAATAATCCTTTTCATCAAAACCTTTTACCTCGCAGGCAATTTTAGTTTTAAAGTTTGATGCGTCAAAATGAGTGATATGAGTGCATCCGCTTACCCCGTTAAGTAAACTCTCCCAATATTCGGGAGCAGTATTACCTATAGGGGTAATTGCACCGATACCGGTAACAACTACCCTTTTTAATTCCATAGAATAATAATTGATTTTCTACAAATGACCTTCGATGTATGTAATGGCATCGCCTACAGTCTCGATTTTTTCTGCTTCTTCATCAGGAATAGAAAGGTTGAACTCTTTTTCAAATTCCATGATTAATTCAACAGTATCAAGCGAATCAGCGCCTAAATCGTTGGTGAAGCTTGCTTCTTTAGTTACTTCACTCTCTTCTACGCCAAGCTTATCAACGATAATGCTTACAACTTTTGAATGTACGTCTGACATATTGTTTATTTTTAAAGGTTAAAACTGCTGCAAAGTAATGTATTAATGGATTAAAAAACAAAAAAAAATGAAATTTTTGGCTAACCTCTCTGCATTATATAATAAGGAGTAAAAAAAGTAAGATTTATTTATCCGGTGATTTGTTTTTCAAATTCAAGCCATAAAATTAACTTTGCGGGAAATTTATTTTGATTGTCCATGAAAAAAATCGCTCTTTTTGCTTCGGGAAACGGCTCCAACGTGCAGCGTATTGCAACGTTCTTTAAAACTAATCCTGATGTTGAAATTCCTTTGGTACTTACCAACAACCCGGGAGCCGGCGTGTTGCAACGGGCAAAAAACCTTGGTTTAAATACACTTGTTTTTTCAAAAGATGATTTTTATCATTCTCAAAAAATTATTGACATTTTAAACCGCGAGGGAATTGATTTAGTGGTATTGGCAGGGTTCTTATGGTTGATTCCCGCTACAATGATAGCTGCTTTTCCCAATAAAATTATAAATATTCATCCTGCGCTGTTGCCTAAGTATGGCGGAAAAGGCATGTATGGACATCATGTGCATGAGGCGGTTATTGCAAATAAGGAAAAAAAATCGGGCATCACCATTCACTACGTTAACGAGAAGTATGATGACGGACAAATTATTTTTCAATCATCGTTTGACCTGGCTGCCGAAGAAACGCCCCAATCTCTTGCCGAAAAAATACACTTGCAGGAGTATGAGCACTTTCCTAAGGTGATTGAAAAATTATTGAAAAACTAAAACAAATTTAATGAATCGTTTTATAGCTCTATTCGTACTTTTATTTATTGCTGACTTTTTATTCTCTCAAACCTATAACGTTGACAGTTACGGAGCAGCCGGCGATGGTGTTACCGATGATTATACCGCAATTCAAAATGCCATTTGGGATTTGCGAGGCACTGGAGGAACGCTATATTTTACATCCGGAAAAACATATATTATCTCGGAAGGATTGACCTTTAACACGTTTCCTGACACTCACAATTATCTGGTTACCTCCACCGGAGCCGAAAAAGCAACAATCAAAGTTCAGGACAGCACTATTTTGCATTGGTATCACTGGGGAATAAGATTGAGTCAGTCCAAGAATATAACCATCGAAAATTTAACTATCGATGGGAATCGTGATACACGAAACCCCACTGTGGAAACTTCAGGAACTTCGGTTATGTTTATTGATGGTGCCAGCGACGGTACCAGATTGAATAACCTTAACCTTATTAATTCGCCAATGGACAATGTTTATATTGTAGTACACGAAAACTACGGTGAAACACAGATGACGGATTTCGAAATGCACAATTGCAAGCTGGAAAATGCATTTAGAAACAATATGAGCGTCATTTCAGGTGAAAATTTTAAGATTATCGGTTGCGAATTTAACAATGCCAACGGCACCGACCCTCAATCGGGAATTGACTTTGAACCGGATTACAGTTCGGCAAACGGCTATAAAAACATGACAATTGAAGGTTGTAAATTTAAAAACAATGTCAGGTATGGAATTGAACTCACATATAAAATTGACAGCTCGGGATTTTCTACTATAAAAAACAATCTTTTTGAAAACAATGGTATTTTAATAGGTAGTAAAAACAATAAAATCCACCATAATATCTTTGTCAAGCAAGATCATCAACACCTGCACTCCGACCAAACAAGAGATGGTATCATTTATTTTCATGCCAATCAATATGGTGAGAACAATGACGTTTTTAATAACTATTTTTACGATAATCCGATGCCCCCCGGTTCTCACCTGGTAAACTTTATGTACCATTCGGGAGGGAATAATCATTTACACGACAATTACGGGCACGGCAATACAGTGGCAGGATTTGTGCTAAATAATACCTGGTCGGGAACGCCTCCGCAAATAATTTCAAACAACGAATTTATCAACAGAAAAGAGATGGGTTATTGGACTATGGACAACGCCGATATTACCGGCACCACGATTGATGACCTTTCTTATTTTGGCAATGACGGGAACATGGTAAATTCTCCTGCTTCCATACAAGGAAAAGTAAATGAGGCTTTGGATTTTGCTCCCGATGATAAATACATCCAAATCGACACCTCAAACAATTTGAATATTCAAATGAACATCACCCTGTGTGCCTGGGTAAAATGGAACGGAGCCAATGCCGGTGAACCGGAGCAGGTAATTATGGGACGTGGGGATGACTGGCGGTTTGGAGTCAGTAATGCAGGGCAATTGGAATTTTATGCGCCACACACAGGCGATACTACCTACACTGCCGGATGGATTCAAAGCGATGTTGGTGATACAATACCAACCGGTGAATGGACACATGTGGCATTTACTTACGATGGAAGAATATCAAAATTGTACATCAATGCTGTGGAAGTGGCAAGTGAGCAGGCAAATGGTGTTATCGGCACTGCTTATAACAAAATATTTATCGGGGCTAAGGATACTACTGCGCTCTCATTTAACGGCAGCATCGATGAAGTTAAAATTTACAATTATGCGCTTGACATAGAAGCTATTGAAAAGGCACGTGGCGTTAACTATTATGTTGATTTTACTTCGGGTAACGATACCAATCAAGGCACAAGCCCTGCTGCCGCCTGGAAAACAATTACCAAAGTTAATTATGAAATGAACAACTTCATTGCGGGGGATTCTATCCTGTTTAAAAGAGGTGAGGTTTGGAACGAAGACAGACTTTATATAGAAAATATATCAGGTTCGTCATTAAATGATATTGTTTTCGGAGCTTACGGTTCGGGAGCAAAACCGGTATTCAATGCGGTTGTTGTCAAAAATCACAATTGGACTGATACCGGGAATAATATCTGGAAAGCCACCAATCCTCCGGCAGATAATCCGCAGCGTATGTTGATAGACGGAGTTGAAAAATTGAGAGCAAACATCCAAAGCGAGCTGGATGGAGTAAATTTCTTTTGGAGATACAATGATACTACAAACGATTTGTATTTATACTCAACCATCGACCCAAACGGCGTAACGGAAGTAAAATATGCAACCGACTTTCCCATGATATCAGGCGATGCGGAGTATATTACAATTCGTGATTTGGATTTGCAAGGAGGTTGGGCAGCATTGTACATCAATACAAATTCAAAAAATATAACCCTCGACAGTTTGAATATCGGGAAATATGCCGGTGATGGTGTTGTAACAAACACAAGTTCCGGTTCACCATCGGAATACCCTGCAAATATTAACATAAACAACTGCAATTTTGATGCGTTTTTTACGCTCGACTATTCGATGGCAGGTACCTATTACGGCAGCTCCGACAGAGGTTGCGGTGATGGCATAAGGTATCAGGCTTGTGTGGGAGGCGAACTGAAAAACAGCTATTTCAAAAATTGGGGACACGCAAGCATCAGTCTCGATGGTGGAGTAAATAAAAAGGTTTACAACCTCCAAATTCACAACAATTATTTAACCTCACCCGATATTTGTTACGGGGGCAGGTTGGGGGTTGATGATGCTCACGACAATGAGTTATACAACAATCAAATAGTAAATACTTCGGTGCAAAGTCAAATAAACGGCTACAGCAATCATTATCATCACAATATTGTTGATTTGGTAAGAAACACGCCGCTTTTAACAGATGAGAAAGGGGTTGGGTTTAATATTGCAGCCTATTCAAACACCGAAACAAAAGATAATATTTATGAAAACAATGTGATTTTGAATACCGAAGGGGTGGGAATAGAAATATCAGGAAACAACAATTACAGCATTTATAACAATATTATAAGAAACAATATTATTTACAACTGCGGCACAAGTGTCAACGGAAAAAGCATTGATGTCAATGTCAATCTTTACGATTCAACTTACGACAATTCGATTTTAAACAATTCAATTTTTAGTTCAATTACAACCCAAACCTGTGAATTTGGAGGTACACTGTATGATGTTGCCGGCTTTAACGCTCAAAACGGGGTAGATGGCTATGTTATTTTGAATAATATTGCCGACAACCCGCAATTTGTTGATGAACCAAACGATGATTTTCATCTGCAAAGCAGCTCGCCTTGTATTGATGCAGGTGCTGATGGGTTGTCTGATAGAGATTATGACGGCAAGCCTATACCACTATTAAATAAACCCGATATTGGCGCTTACGAATACGGCATTTTTTGGAATGGAAACATAAGCCACTATTGGAATATTGCAGGCAATTGGTCCAATGGCCAGGTGCCGGATACAAACACGCGGGTAACTATTCCAACGCCGAATCAGTACAAACATTGCCCAATAATTTATGACAACCGGCAGGTTAAAAGTTTGTTTTTGAATCAAAACGCAAAAATGATTATTTATTCCGGTAAGATGCTTGGTGTGAGCGAGTAAAGAGGATAAAATCAAACTACTTTAAAATCAAATCTGATAAACTTAATTAAACAGGGTATTAATTATTAACGCAGTGTATTTAATATAAAACTGTAAAGATCGATATATGACCTTCTTGAATCTTTATATGTGCTGGCTCCGTAGTGGCCTGCCTGTTTAAAAACCTTCAACAATACAGGGTTTTCCTGTGCGGCTCTGCTTTGCAGCCTGGCAGCAAATTTATAGGAGTGAAACGGAGGTACCCGGTCATCGTTATCAGAGGTAATAATAAGCATGGCTGGGTAATTTACATCTTCTTTTATGTTATGATAAGGCGAATAATGCAACAGTTGTGTAAAGCTCAAACTGTCGGTAACGGTTCCGTATTCATGTTTATGCATGTGGCCGACGGTAAATTTCTCCAAACGTATCATGTCAAGAGGAGCGGCTTGTGGAATAACAACTTTAAACAGGTCAGGCCGCTGAATGGCAGCAGCAGCTACCACCAGCCCTCCGTTGGAAGCACCGTAAATAGCCAGTTTGTCGGGATCGGTAAATTTTTGATTAATCAGATACTGAGCACCGGCAATAAAATCGTCGAACGATTGTTGTTTATTGGCACCGCTGCCGGCTTCGGCCCACTTTACTCCCTTTTCGCCGCCACCTCTTATGTAGGCAAATGCAAACACGCCTCCCCGCTCAACAAAATTAACGATAAAAGGATTAAACTTAGGTGCCGAGATTACTCCAAATCCCCCGTAAGCCTCTAATAATGTCGGGTTTTCGCCGTTTCTTTCAATCCCTCTTTTGTAAACCAGGGTCATGGGTATCATGGTGCTGTCGTTCGAGGGGTATTCTACCTGCTTGAAAATTAAACTTTTAAAGTCAAAATTATATTCTGTCTTTCCGTACAATTTAACTTTAAAGGTTGAAAGGTTAATGTGATTTACAATGGGAGGAACAATAAAAGAGCTGTAGTGAAAATACAACTCATTGTTTTCCTTATCGTAACCATCAATTTCGGCACTGGTAGCGAGGGGCATTTTCAGGGTTGACAATACTACGCCCGAGTAATTTAAAATGGCCAGAATCGGCTGTTTGGAAGTTTGATAAATGGCAGCTATTTTATCGTCTAAAAACTTGACATTATATAAGGTTGCTTCCGAAAACGAAGGGGTAAGCGCTTTCCAATGCATGGGATGTAAAGGGTCAACCTCCACAATAATTCCCGTTCCGGAAACAGGCGCTGTATAACCTACAAATTTTTCCTTTGTAAAAGCAAGAATATTAATATCGGTTTTCAGGTTAATCAAAAGTGGCTTTACCCTGAAGTGGTCTTTTTTTAAATTGAAATAGAAGATGTTATATTTTTCTTTATTTATAAAATTCTCCTTTAAAACAAAAAACTTATTGTCCTTGGTTTTTCCATACGAAAACATGTTTTCGGGATAGCCTTTGCGTTCAAAAACAAGGGTGTCCTGAAATTGTCCGGTTTTTAGTTTATGATAAAAAACCTTTTGGTGTGTGGTAACGCCGAAATTGTTTTTATTTTCAAATGTGGAGTAAAAAAAACCATCGTGATACCAAACAACATTCGAAAACATTACGTTGGTTAAATGGTCGGGGAGTGCTGTTCCGTAAGGAAGTGTAACAATTTTCATTTCATGTTTATCGCTGCCGTTTCTACTGTATTGATAGGCCAAATATTGTTCGTGTTCCGATACTTCATAATCTTCGATGGTTATCAAATCGGTTTGCGATAATTCGTTGGGGTCCACCAGTGTTTTATAGGTTTCGTAACCGGGACCTTTAAATTGTAAAACGGGCGTAGTTGTTTCGTAATCATAAACAAGCCGGAACTTATATTTTTTTTTGGAGGATGAAAAGGTGGGTATTTTTACTTTATTGTACCGAACTGCTTTTTCGTAAATATCTTCATCCTTTATTTTTTTCAGGTAATTTTTCGACTGCCTGTTTTCCTTTTTTATCCATGCTTTCACCTCGTCACTGCCGGTGTTTTCCAGCCAGCGATAGTCGTCGTTAATAACGTATTTGGTGTAAAAAGTATCGGTAACGGGTTCCTTTTTGGTAATGATGGGTTGGTAATTTTGTGCCTGAAGGCCAAGGGCAAGCAATACCATAGCCAACAAAGTAAAGCGCTGTTTCATGTTTTTAGCATTTAAATCACAAAGCTATTAATTTTTGTATGCACTGATTGAGTAAAGGTATGTTAATTTTGGCACCTTCAGGCAAATAAGCGGTTGTCGAGACTAAGCATCTATTTTACCTTTAAAATTAATCGGTTATTAAACAGTCAGATTGCAAATCTGACCGAGCCTTGGGGGATTATAAATCTGACCGAGCTTTGGGATAATTCACTTAATAAATAATTCATATTTTGTAATGCTTTTAGGTTTGCCTCCAAACCTCATAAAAACACCAGATATGTGCGGCATAAATAGAATTGTCTTCGTTTTACCTTGATCATTATAGAAAATTCTATAGAAATAGAACATGAATCGTTTAACCTTTAAAATTTGATTATTATTTATACTTTTTTCTTTTTTGAATCCTCTAATAATTGTTTTTCTTTCATTATAAAAAACAAAATGAAGGTTTATTAATGGAATCATAAATAAACAAAAAACAAATGAAAAGAGAAATAGTAATATCCTTACAGATATTTCCAAATTCAGAAAATCAATAGGTATAGAAAGACCAAATATGATAAGTGATACCCCAAAGAATGAGGGAATCAAATACTTATAAAAAAAAGTTAAATTACTTGAAAGCTTACTTTTTCTATTACTCATAATACTTATTTGTTAAAAATCAAACCAAAATTTTACTTAAGATCTTTCATATTTGCCCGCCCTTACCGATAAGGCATGTTCGGACGGGTAATTTGAAAGAAGATAATACTCTTATAGTTAATTGGATAGTAATCAGTCAGATTACCCGCCTGCCGGACGGGCAGGCAAATCTGACCAAGCTTTGGGGTATTCATTTTTAAACCTTTTTATTAATAAAGTGGGATAAGACGAAGTTCCGGCACAAAAACAGCAGAGGTTATTATTCGTATATTTCTTTCATACTTTCCTTTACCTTTAATAACTGCTTTTGGTCAGGGTATTTCTTTATCATCTCATTAATCTTGGTAATATATTTTTCATAATACTTATAATTACCCGTGCTATTCAAAGAATCATTTAATGATTTCAGCACCCTTGTATCAATCCTTAATGCCTCTTTTTCTTTTTCATTTAACCTTTTTTGACCCCCAGACTGCGCACAGCCAACAATTGAAATTACAGAGAGTATTATAATCCACTTTTTCATTTCTTTATATTTTAGTTCATAATCTATTTAAGCTTAAAATCATCCTTGAAATTTAAACTAAATGGCCAAAATATTGGATGATATACTGGCACACTAGCTCCTCCTGAATCAAAGTAAACATTCCACCCTCCTTGTACGGTTAATGAAACATTTGAAACATTTGGAAGTTCGAAGCGTGCTGATCCATTAACCAAGGCTTGCTTTTGTATTACATTACCACCTACCACTAGCGATGCACTAGCATTAAACACCATTTGTCCTTCTGAAACTAATGTATTCGAATTAGTTACACCTACAAAAATATTATTTTTATTTCCACGAATACGTATATTAGCTCGGTAATTGGCCATCTGGAATGCTCCATAATTTGATCCTACATCCAATGGTACAAACCCAATTCTATTATGGTTCTCATCAATAGATATCTGTCCACCCCCACCAGCCTCCCCATCAGGCCTATCGTAAGTAGCCTCAACACCTGGAACATCAATATCCTGGTCAAAGTTGTTATAGCCCTCTGTTGCAATATCTTCATCAATATTTTCAGTATAGTCTTCGTTGTTGGCAATTTCCAAAGAACTGTTTCCGGTGTTGTAACTGTAATAATCATCGTAATAGCTTGGGTTGGAAACATAAATATCGGGATTGGAGTAGATTACGTTATTAAAAAAGCCGGAGTTATCTACTTCTGTGCTGCCGGATGACTTTGAACCTATCATATTGTTAAAAACGGTGCTGTTCATTTTGTAAATGGCAAATAATGGGTTGCCGGTGCTAAGGTAGGGAAAATGTTATAATAACAACTTTATTGGGGGGAAGTTGGAGGTTGTTTACTTACTTAAGCTCTTTCAGATTTGCCCGCCCGAACGTGCTTTTCGGTACGGGCAGACCTGCCCGACTAAGTCATATGGGCGGGCGCTCGGGATGACACCCCCTCTGA
>WGDP01000312.1 GCA_015493215.1 Bacteroidales bacterium
CCCGGCAGGTACTTTTAAATGTACGGTTGTGGAAGGACTTGATGGCGACACAAAAGTTAAACTGTGGATGATTGACGACAAACCAGGTGTTTATGCCAAAAAAATCAGACAAGGCGATAATTTTGGCACCATGAGCTACGAGGTTGATGAGCTGGAAAGCATTGAATAATCTCAATTTATCTTAAATAAAACAACGATTAACCAATGGTTTTTTACTTTTGCTGTTAAAATTAAAGCATGATTTTAAACTATATTGTTTGGGACGTTTCGCCGGTTGCCTTTACCATTCCGCAAGCGGTACCCCTGTTGGGCGGGCACGAAATTCGCTGGTACGGTATTTTGTTTGCCCTGGCTTTTGTAGTGGGCTATTGGATAATGCAACGGATGTTTAAAAAAGAAGGGGAAAGCGATAAGCTGCTCGATTCGCTTTTTACCTACATGATTATTTTTACCATTGTGGGTGCCCGTTTGGGACATTGCCTGTTTTACGAACCGGAATACTATTTGGCTCATCCTGTTGAAATTTTAAAAATATGGGAAGGCGGATTGGCAAGTCATGGTGCCTCCATTGGCATATTAACAGGGTTATACTTTTTTTCGCGACAGAACAAAAAATCGTTTCTTTGGACCATGGACAGGGTGGTAATACCCGTTGCCATTGGCGGTGCATTTGTGCGCACAGGCAACTTGATGAATTCCGAAATTTTTGGCCACATTACTTCGTTGCCATGGGGTTTTTATTTTAAACATTATTACGACCCTGCAATGACCACCGACCCGCGACATCCCACTCAAATTTACGAAGCACTGAGTTATTTGGTTATTTTTATTATCACCTGCCGCATGTACCTCAAAGCCAACGGACACCCCAAACGCGGAGTTATTTTCGGTTGGTTTCTGATTATGCTTTTTACCGTTCGATTTTTTATTGAGTTTTTAAAAGAACCACAGGTAGGTTTTGAACAACACATGTTATTAAACATGGGGCAACTACTTAGCATTCCGTTTATTATAGCGGGTGTGATTATCTTGTGGTATGCCCGAAAAGGCAGGTTTGAAAAATCCGGGAAATAATAATTTTTGCTTAACTTTACATTTTTATAACTAAACCCGGAACCATGAAAATAACAACACTAATTGAAAATGATGTTGCTACAGGGCATCAAAACCTTAAAGCAGAAGCGGGATTGTCTCTTTTGGTGGAAACAGCCGATTTAAAAATATTGTTTGATACGGGAAGTTCGGGAGCCTTTGCCGACAATGCCGAAAAACTTGGTGTGGATATTTCTCTGGTGGATATGGTAGTTATCTCTCATGCACATTATGATCATACAGGTGGGCTGGAACGGTTTTTTCAAATAAACAAAAAAGCAAAAGTTTACATCAATGAAAATGTAAAGGGTAACTATTTTTACAAACTCCTTTTTCTGAAAAAGAATATTGGAACAAACCATGATTTGCTAAAAACTTACGAGGATCGTTTTGTTTTTGTGAGTGAGGATATGACGATTGGTGACAATGTTACTGTTGTTACAACCATAAAAACCAATCATAAATTACCATCCGACAGTAAACATCTCTTTGTGAAAAAAAACAATAAGCTGGTTCCTGATAATTTTGCCCACGAACAGATACTGTTAATTACCGAAGCCGCTAAGCTGTATGTTTTTACCGGTTGTTCGCATCATGGAATTGTAAATATGGTTGAATCGGTTGAGCATTTGGCCAAAGGGAAGCCAATGAATGTTGTTGGTGGTTTTCATATGTATAACCCGCTTACCAAAGGATTATCGGAAAAAAAGGAAGATGTTATCAAAGTGGGTAAACTCCTTAACAATAAAAATATCGAATCCATTGCCACGGGTCATTGTAC
The DNA here is from genome assembly GCA_015493215.1 of Bacteroidales bacterium. GTDB lineage: Bacteria > Bacteroidota > Bacteroidia > Bacteroidales > F082 > B16-G9. The sequence goes on from WGDP01000312.1 coordinate 1,874, forward strand.
CGGTAAAGGTGCCTTTGGCTTGCTGAAAACGGTTATGGGTGATAAGCTGTTGGGTTTAAACACGGGGAGCATTCTTTCCGTTTGAAAAAAGGATAATTTATATTTTAGTCCTTCAGACCTGAACTTATACTATTTATATTGCTGTTTACTAATGGTTTATATTTTTACCATGCACTAAACAAAAAATATTTTTTAAAAAATATTTTTAATAGTCGGCACAATTAAAAAATTTATCTATTATTGCAGTTCAAATTTTTCAGAATAGCGTGTACAAAAAATTAAACATACAAAAAGCAGAAAATGAAGCAGCAGGTTTAGCTTCTTCAGCCCATGTGCAATCCGGCACTTTCTGTTTTGATGTTCCCGCTTCTAACGTTAGTTGGCAAAGCCTCTATTGGCGATGGCGTAGCTAATTCTGAAAACCTTTTCCCTTATTTTATTTCGGAATCTTCCTGTTTTTTCGCTTAAGGTTTTCGCCCCCGGTAAATAACTTTGTGTTGTTGTGCTTGTAACTGCACAACGAACAAAGACAACCAATTTCATTTTAAAAATTTAATCAATCAAATATTTTATAACATTAAAAAATTACAATCATGTCAGAAAATTATTTTAAAACTTATCCCAACGAAGAAGGTTATTTTGGAAACTACGGAGGCGCTTTTCTTCCTCCACATCTCGAAGCCGAGATGAAAAAAATTACCAACGCTTATTATTCCATAAGCAAGTCGCACAAATTTATTTCGGAGCTTCGCAGCATACGAAAACACTATCAGGGCAGGCCTACTCCGGTGTATTACAGCGGACGCCTTTCCAACAAATACGGTGGAAGAATTTATCTGAAACGCGAAGACTTAAACCATACCGGAGCACACAAGCTCAACCATTGTATGGGTGAAGCATTGTTGGCAAAATACATGGGAAAAACCAAACTAATTGCCGAAACCGGTGCCGGACAACATGGGGTTGCACTGGCTACCGCAGCAGCCTATTTTGGGCTGGAATGCGAAATTCACATGGGCGAAGTGGACATAAAAAAGGAACACCCCAATGTGGTACGTATGGAAATTCTCGGCGCAAAAGTAGTGCCTGTTTCGCATGGCTTAAAAACATTAAAAGAGGCTGTTGATTCGGCTTTTGATGCCTATGTTCAGGATTTTGACAATTCTCTTTACTGTATCGGCTCGGTGGTAGGCCCTCATCCGTTCCCTATGATGGTACGCGATTTTCAGCGTGTTGTGGGGGTGGAAGCCCGCGAACAGTTTATGGAAATGACAGGCGAATTGCCCGATAAAGTTGTTGCCTGCGTTGGCGGAGGAAGCAATGCCATGGGACTCTTTTCAGCATTTCTTGATGACGATGAGTGCGAAATTTATGGTGTAGAACCGGCAGGCCGCTCCTTAAACCTCGGTGAACACGCTGCCACCATGACTCTGGGAAAACCTGGTGTTATTCACGGCTTTAAATGCTACACCCTGATGGATGAAAATGGCGAACCCGCTCCGGTTTACTCGGTTGCCAGCGGACTTGATTATCCCGGTGTTGGCCCCGAACACAGCATGCTTAAAGATTTGAAAAAGGTTAAATATGACTATATCAATGACAAAGAAACCATTGATGCCTTTTACGAACTGAGCCGGATGGAAGGTATTATTCCGGCACTTGAAAGCGCCCATGCCGTAGCCTATGCCATTAAGCTGGCACAAAAGTTTCCCCGTCAATCCATCCTGGTTAATTTAAGCGGCCGTGGCGATAAGGATATTGATTTTGTGGTTGACACCTTCGGTTTACCCGAAAATCCCAAATAGTAAAATATTTTTAAGCTGAATTTTTGATCATGAAGCCCGAACTTTTAGTTCGGGTTTTTTTTGGGCTTATATGTATTGTTAAAAACAGTGTAAAAATAAAAATATGTCTTATTTGTAAAATAAGTCTCATTTTGGGACTACGGGGTAAAAGCAACAAACAAAAATGAAATCATTATTGGTTGCTATATATTAATACAACCAATTGATTTGTTGTTATTTTTTTTAAATTTGTGTTATATAAACCAGTTACCGGTATGTAAACTTGATTTTTTGGCGTAACTTTTGACATAAAAATGTTGTGTTTAAAAATTACGAAGAAATAATACAATCATTAAAATATAAAACAATGAAAAACATATTTACTTTTAAACGGCTTGGGTTTACAGCGTTATTGATTCTTACAATTTCGGTGTTCTCATGCAAAAACAACAACGTTACTCCTGATGAGCCAAAAACCATGGACAAGTTAGTTGTTGCGGATGACTTTAATTGGTCAACCACCAAACCTGCTACCTTAACAGTAAGGGCACAAGATAACGAAGGACAAAACATTGAGGGGGCTAAGATGTTTATTTACACCGATGATCCCGAAGAGGGTGGTAAGCTTATTGTTAGCGGAATCACCAATGAGTCAGGTGTTTTTTCAGTAAAATACGACATCCCGGCCTATTATGAAAAGCTTTATCTTACAACTGATTATGTTGGTTTACCAACTCCGGGATGGGTTGATGTGGATAAAGACGGGTTTGATATCAGCCTGGGAGGAGTTAGTAAAAACATCCCTTTTAAATCAAGCGGGCAAGCCAAAAGCACCAATGCCAACTATAAGTTTCTTGGCAGCTACAACAGTCAGGGAGTACCCGATTACCTTGAGCCTGATAACGACCCCATCGACAGACAATTTTTAAACGACATCAACAACACGTTGCCCGAACGCGTATGGTTAACACGGTCGCACCCACAATATTTTTCTGAAAACTACGACCACAATCTTCATCTGTCTGATGCCAGTGATGTATGGGTAACTTTTGTTCACGAAGGTGCCGGCTACAGAAACGTTTTGGGTTTTTATACCTACACAACCGGAGAAGCTCCTCAAACACCGGACGATATAGATTCCATTACAATTATCTACCCAAATGTATCGTATCAGGGAAGTGGTGGCGGATTACATGCCGGCAACAAAGTACATATCGGCCAGTTTCCTCCCAACACTACCATTAGTTTTGCTTTAATGGCCGACGGGTGGAAAAACGGAACGGTAACCGATGGCAAATGGATTGTTTATTCGCAAAGGGAGTTAAATCCTGAAGCAGACCCAGGCTTAAAACAGCATTCGGTATTGTTAAGCGATAACGGCAGAGATTTGATGCTGCTTGGCTTTGAAGATATCCGTCGTGATCGTGGCTATTGCGACCATGATTTTAATGATGCTGTATTTTACGTAACCGCAAGCCCAATACAGGCTGTTGACCAAACCTCTTTACCGCCGGTTGATTATACAGGTACCGACAGCGACGGGGATAATATTCCCGATCATTTTGATGACTTCCCCAACGATCCCACACGCGCTTTTAACAATTATTATTTTAATCAGGGTGATTTTGGGACACTTGCCTTTGAAGATATGTGGCCTTCAAAGGGTGATTATGACTTCAACGATGCGGTAATCGATTATAATTTCAACCAAGTTACCAACGGCGACAACAAAGTTGTTGAAATAAACGGAACTTTTGTTTTGAGAGCGCAGGGAGCTTATTTTCATAATGGTTTTGGCTTTGAAATTCCCATTGATAACAGTTTAGTGTCTCAGGTTTCGGGTAACATAAATGTACCGGGTAACATTGTTAACCTTGACAGTCGAAACCTTGAATCGGGTCAAACCAATGCGGTAGTAATTCTTTGGGAAGATGGCTATGATGTTCTTCCTCATCCGGGTAATGGCCTGGGAGTTAACACCGAACCTGATGCCCCATACGTTGTGCCCGATACCATACAAATTCACATTGCTTTATCGCAACCGGTCGATTTGGCTGATGTTGGAAATCCACCATACAACCCGTTTATTTTTGCCGATGGACAACGCGGGACGGAAATACACTTAATCAACCACCCCCCTACCGATTTGGCAGATGCCGGTTTGTTTGGCACCAACTCTGACGACTCTGATGCTGCCACAGGTAAATATTATCGCACTAAAAACAACCTTCCATGGGCAATCAATATTATAGAACATTTTGACTACCCGGTTGAAAAAGTTGATATAACCAATGCCTATTTAAAATTTGGCGAGTGGGCCGAAAGCAACGGACAAACCTTTTACGATTGGTATAAAGATAAATCGGGTTACCGAAACGATGAGAACATTTATCATGTTCCTGAAGATGAATAGAAATTTTGATTCTTATCTTTAAATAAAAAAGCCTCTGATAAAAAAATCAGGGGCTTTTTTTAAAACCAAATTTCCTACCTTCGGTTTATCTGTTTTTAAGTTTTTCTATTTCGATTTTTAACTGTTCAATCATCTGTTGTTGTGTGTTTATCATTTTCTGCTGTTCCTGCACCGCTTTCACCAAAGGTACAACAAATTCGGCATAAGCCAGCGAATAGGGGTCGTTTTTACTTTGGGGTTTGTGCACACCGTCAAAATCAAAGCCTGTCTCCTGTGAGGCTTGTTCAACCTCCTGAGCTATAAATCCGGTATGAACCGTTTTTTCAGCTTTGTTTATGTTGGTTTTATCATTTTTAACGCCCATGTAATTGTTCAACGCACGAATATCCCAGGTATAGTTAACAGGACGGAGTTTCATAATAAAATCAAGTCCGGGCACGTTTTCAGTTACGTTTCTTTTAAATCTTCCGTCCGAAGTATTATACCATATCGAATGGCCTCCTATCCAGGTAACATTGTTATTGCCCAGTTTTACCATATTGTCCTGAGTAATGGTTGCTCCGTATCCCAATGCTGTTGAATTACTATAGTTTCCGCTGTAATAGGCAGTACCTCCAACAGCGGTATTGTAGTTTCCCGATGTTAGTGTAGTTAACGTTAATTCTCCCACGGCGGTATTTTCACTTCCCGAACTTTGATTTTGCAGCGCCTGAGCACCAACAGCGGTACTCCCTGTTGATGATGTGTTTTCTTTAAGTGCTTCGCTACCAATGGCAGTATTGGCGCTTCCCGTAGTATCATTCATTAATGCATTATATCCCAGAGCAGTATTGTTATTTGCACTCACATTGGCATAAAGTACCTTGGTGCCTACGGCAGTATTGTGATAACCCGTTTTGTTGTTTAATAAAGCTTTAGAACCAACACCCACATTACCGGTTGCCTCATCGCTGCCCGAAGCACCATCGCCATTAAAATATAATGCCGAATCACCGATGGCCACTAAGTTTGAGCGGTTTGTATTTTTATAAAGTGTATTAAAACCAACAGCCACATTATAACTGCCGGAACTGTTGCCCTCCAGCGCATAGAAACCGTTTGCCGTATTACCCGCACCGGTTGTGTTGTTGTATAAGGCCATGTATCCCAATCCGTTGTTATTATCGCCTGTGGTATTTTTAAGCATCGAATTGGCACCTATTGCCGTATTTTGGTCACCCCCGTCATTGTTGGTAAGTGCAGATGCTCCCACGGCAGTATTTGATGAGGAGGATGTGTTAAGATACATGGCTTTGGTACCTATGGCTGTATTGTTTACACCTATGGTATTACTGCGCAGCGCTCTTCCGCCCACTGCCGTATTGTATGTTCCGTAATACCAGGCACTTGAACCCGTGCTGTTGTTGTACAGTGCCGAATCGCCAATTGCAACAAGAAAGTCTTTATTGTAACTCATTGCCAGTGCATGCGATCCTATGGCTACATTACCCACACCGGTTTCATTTTTCATCAGGGCGCTGTCGCCTATGGCTATGTTGTGTCCGCCCGTAGTGTTCGAGTAGAGTGCTTTATATCCCAATGCATTGTTATTACTTGCCGTTGTGTTGTTAAACATGGCTTCCGACCCTACTGCAATATTATGATATCCTGAAGTATTGTTATAAAGCGCATGGTGTCCGTTTGCAACATTGTTGTCGCCCTCGTTATAAAAAAGCGATAAACTTCCGGTTGCAGTATTTTTAACACCACCCGTGGCAAGGGTCATCGATTGATAGCCTATGGCTGTGTTAAAGGTGGCTCCCGAATCTGCAATAGTCGATAGGGTATTAAAACCCAATGCAGTATTATAATAACCGTAAATACTATGACTGAAAGAATTATAACCCAGTGCAGTATTGTAAGCTCCTGTACGATTGGCCGAACCCGAGTATTTTCCTACAAATACGTTTTGGTTATTACTTAAATCATCGGAAAAGCCTGCATGATCACCCAAAAACAGTGAATTGCCGCCGGTTTTAGCATCATCTAAGTCGTTAAGCGCCATAACTCCGGCCGTAAAACGAACCCATGCGCTTCCCGAATAAAAGTAAAATCCGCTGGTTCCGTCGGTTTGGTAGATGATTAGTCCGGTTGCCGGTGAGTTGATTGCATCTCGTTGAGATTGTTGCATTCTCGGCACCAAAAACCCACTATTTGAACTTTGTACATCTAACATGGCTGACGGATTAGCAGCTGCCCCGTTGTTATTTATTGCAACCTGCGAAAAGGCCTGAACCATAAATAAACTTAGCATTACTGCCAACAAAAATTTAACATTTTTCATTTTATTATTTTTTAATACGCTGTTTATTATTTTGCAGCGGCAAAATAAATTCATTTGGTATTAATATACATCACCCTTTCGGGTGATTTTTTAAATTTTTGTTGCGCCGGGCTATTGAACCCTTCAGGGTTCTTAAAAATGGAATGTTTTAACCACCGGTTTCACCGATGGTTATTCGTATTAACACTCCGTGGTTTTGTGTTTAGAATGATGTATTAGTATTTTAAAACAAAGAAACTCCTGTAAATAAATATTCCGGCAAATTTTTACAATTATACAGGGTGTGATATTGATTCCTACTGCATTAATTTTTCCTATTCACTATTTTGGGTTTTTTGTGGATTCTCTTTCTTGAAATATTTTTCTAAACAGAGAACAAATAATTGCCGTAAAATATTGTTATATTGTTGTTATTGCGTAGTTTAGCATTTATGGCATTGTAATTGATAAAACCGGTTTGAATATGAAGCCGGTAACGATAAAAAATATTGGTATGGCTGCTGATTATTTTTCAGGCTTCATATTTAACTTTGAAATTTTGGTTAGTAAATAATAATACAAATTGAACATTTGTTTTAGTTTGTGGTTTGCGGGGAGAACTGGTGGTTCGGTTCTCCCTTTTTTTTATTCTTCACCATGCATACCACGATGGTGCCTTCTTTCGTATCCATTATTTTGGGGATCCATACCCGGAGGAGGAAAATTATCAGGCCTGTTTCTTCTCATTCGCATCTCCATTTTTTCAAGGCGTTTTAACTGGTCTTTATCAAGATAACCTGACAATTCTTCCTTAAAGTTTTCCATCATTAAATGGTGCTTTTTACGACACTCCATAAAAAGATTGTGATTGCGCTTTGCCTGCTCGCGAAACAGGGGCATCAGTTTTTCACGTTGCCCCGGAGTGGGTTTAATAATTTTCATTATTTCGCGGTTAAACCCTTTTTCGGTATAAAAGTTTCTGAATTTAGCCATGCGTGCGTGCATCACCCGTCCACTTATCAACACACCCAAAACAATGCCTATAATCAGCGTGCCGGTGAGTATTAAGCTGTTTTTTAACTTTAAATTCATTTTTTTAATTTTTAAAATGTTGATAATGCCAACAACAAATTATCGGTGGTTAAATCGGAAAGCCCCAACAATGAGTTTAATGAAAAACTACCATCGGTCAGGTAAACGGAAATTAGCAGGATAACAATGGCTGCCACACCTGACAAAGCAAACCGTTTAAATAAAAAGTAGAGGTTGTTTGATTCGGCAGTGTCGGCAAAAGCGTTTTCCAAAGTGCGCTCTGAAAAACCCTGTGAAAAGCGGGGCGAATAACCCGATAGAACCTGCCGCATTTTTTCCAACTCCTGCTTTTCACGTACAAGGTTTGCATCGGCAGCAAGGGCACTGTTTAACCTTTGTTGCTCCTCTGCTGTAAGCTCCTCATCAAACGACCTGATTAATAAATCTTTTACATTATCCATAACGGTATATTTTAAAACGTGTATTCTGTTTTTAATATCTCTTTTAATTTTATTTGTGCTCTTGATAACCGTGACAAAACGGTTCCAAGTGGAATTTTCAACAATTGTGCGGTTTCTTTGGTGGAGTATCCGTCAATTAACCGTAACACAACAACGCTACGATAACCGGGTTCCAGTAAGGCCAATGCCTGTTCAATTATTTCAGTATTGTCGGCTTTTTCGGCATAATCCTCATCTTTTAGTTGAAAGTCTATTTTATCAATATCACCTGTTTTTCTCTTTTTTTGTTTTTTTATGGCATTGAGCGAAAGATTAATCGCAATGCGTGTAAGATAGGTGCTTAGTGCCGAGTCGCCCTTATATTGTTTCATGGAACGATAAAACCGGATAAATACCTCCTGCCCCACATCTTCGGCTTCTTGTGTGTTTCCAAGCATACCCATCACCGTTTTGGCTACCGAAAGCTCATAACGCCTAACTATTGTACCAAAAGCAAACCGGTCTCCTTTTAAGGCCTTTTGTACCAACTCAAAATCGTCGAAATGTTTTTCTTTCACTATTTTCGGTAGTTTGCTTGTTAGACAAAGGTAAGTTTATTTTTATTCCGTCTTTTTCGGTCCATCCTTGTTACCGTATCAAAAATAGTATGTTTATGGAGACGTGGTGAATAATCAATTTTCAGGTAACAATGGTGCCGGCATGGCTTTTGCCAAACCATTTCTGCCGGTTACGGCAATCTTCATCATTCAATTTCTTCCTGTTGTACTTTTTTATAAACGCGCTTTGAAACTTTTATACTCACTTCGTACAAGCCAACCAACGGAATAACAACCATAATCTGGCTAAACATATCGGGAGGTGTTATAATGGCTGCCAGTGTAAGCAGCACTACAAACATGTATTTACGGTTTGATGTTAAAAATTCAGGAGTTATAACCCCAATCTTGGTTAAAAAATAAACCAGAATGGGAAGCTCAAAAACAATACCCACAGCAAAGGTAACCGATACCACGGTGTTGATATACGATTTAAGCGATATTTGGTTCATTACCGAACTGCTCACCTGGTAATTTCCCAGAAAATTAACCGTTAGCGGTACAATTAAAAAATAGCTAAATAGTACGCCAAGTAAAAAAAGTAATGAACTGATAAACACGCCACCCCGGCTGTATTTTTCTTCCTTATCGTAAAGGGCAGGTTTAACAAAACGCCAAATTTCGTACAAAATGTAAGGAAAAGCCAAAATAAAACCAGCCACGGTTGAAATATACATGTGGGTTAAAAACTGCCCCGACATGCTAATGTTTATAATTTGAAAGTGCAGGCTCTTAATACATATTGAAGATACATGAATAATTTCTCCAAAACGGCACAACACCCTGTTGGTAATAAAATGAGGCGTACTTGGCGCCAATATAATATAATCGAAAATTATGGTACGGTTTAAAAAAGCAACGACAGCAAGCACCAAAACAGCAATTATCGACCGCATTATGTGCCATCTAAGCTCTTCGAGATGATCCCAAAAGCTCATCACTTTCTCTTCTTCAGGGGGACTTTGTTTGGTTGTCTGCTCTTCCATAATGTGTCGGGCAAAAGTACTAAAACAATGTTAAAACTAAACGTACAAAATTAATAATAGCAATTATACCCTTTTTTTAACCTAATATATATACCTTTGTAAATATGAAACAACGGTAAACCTGTAACTATTGTCTGTTAATAGATAATATTACTGCATATAAAATTAGGATTTTATTGATATATAATAAATTATGAAAATAACACACACTATAAAAGCATGTGAAAATTGTATTTTCCGCAATTTGCTATTTGGTTCGTTAAATCAACAGGAATACAGATTGGTAAATAGTGTGCGCGCTGAAAAGGTTTTTTTTAAGGGAGAAATTATTAAGCATGAAGGGGATGAGCTTACCTCTTTTTTATATTTACGCACCGGGCTTGTTAAGTTATATAAAACCGACCACGCTCAAAAAGACCATATTTTAAGTATTCACAAACCGGGTGATTTTATAAGCTTACTACACATTTTTTCCAACGAGTTTTATCCGTACAGTATAGCCACGCTCGAAAAAACCGAAGTTTGTGAAGTTAGTATTGATTCCATTAAAAACCTGATTAAAACAAATGGAAATTTTGCCATTGATGTTGTTAAACGCATGGGAATGATTTCCGATGAAGTTATTTCGAGCCGGTTTGATAAAGCACAGCTTCAAATAAGAGGAAAAGTAGCCAGTATTATTTTATACTTCGCAGATCAGGTTTATCAGTCACACCATTTTAAATTACCTGTTACCCGGCGCGAAATTGCAGAGCTGATAGCCATGTCAACCGAAAATGTAATTCGCACTATGTCAGAATTTAAGAATGATAACATTCTACAGTTTAACGGAAAAGAGATAATTATTTCAGACTACGAACGTCTTTTAAATATTTCTAAAATGGGATAATGATAAAACAGGCTCTTTTTACTCAGGAACCTGATAAATAACTGCGCTATTCCGGTAACCCGATTTATCTTTATACCAATCGGGATAAGTGGTTCCTGACGAAGCCGCCCAATCGTAAAATTTTAAGTATCCGGTAGTTATTTCATTTTTTTCAATCATATAATCAAAACTTTCCGAAATATTGATTGCCCATGGAAGGTTGTTGGCGGTTTTATAATATCGGCCTGTATTGGGGTCGCTGCTATCATCCATACTTCCAAAATAATCGGGATCAACAAGCGATGTGGGTGGATAATCGGGCAGATGAATCTCTTTTCCTCTGATACCGCTTACAATCATAAACGGGTTAAAATGAATTAAATCAATATCTTGCGCGGTGTATTTATTAATGGCATAAGCCACCGAAATAACAATGGTATCGGGATCGACATACTCCTTTTCGGGGTCAACATTTACACCAAAACCTTCGCCGGGAGGCATAATTTCGTTGGCATTATCAAATACAATAATGGTTGGTTTTTGCTGCCCCGACTCCAGTCCGTTGTCGTCAAGCTGAATATAATCTGATTTTAATACGGTACCGCTAACCGTCATATCCTGAGAAGCCACATTGTTGTTGGGCAACTGAAACCCAAACCCGTTGGGTTGTCCGGCACCAATGGCTCTTATTACAAAGGTACCTATTACATCTACCACTTTATTGGAAACGTTGGTAACGGTTGTAAAACGGTAGTCTAACACAAGGTCGTTAAAATCGTAATCACCCTGTCCGGGCCATAAGTCCTCAAACGACAGACTACCAAAATTAGCAGCGGGAAAATAGTTGTTAAAGGCTCTTGCCGGGTCGTTTGGATAATCGTCTTCCGAATCTTTTACCCCGTCACCATCCGAATCATCCCCTCCGCTGTTATCCTTATTTTTATAAATAGCCTGTATTTCGGTTTGCGTTAAAGCCTTGTTAAAAAATCTGACATCGTCGATGCTGCCGTTAAAAAACTTTTGTGCTCCGTTGTTGGAACCAATAACAAAATCGCGGCCGTTAACATGCAATTTTCCTGAAACCTGTTTGCTGTTGGCCAATTGTCCGTTTACAAACAATTTCATAACAGAACCGTTGTAGGTGAGTGCAAGGTGATACCACTCGTTATACACCGGAATACCGTTGCCCCAGTTTATTGAGTAACTCTTGTTTGAGGCCGTTCTTATTTGGGCTGCCCAACCGTTCCAATGATCTTGTAAAAGACTGTTTCCGTCCCAATCGCCCTTTTCCACAATTTTTGCTGTTTTATTTTCTTTGGTGTTTGCCCAGGCCATTAGCGTGATTTGATTGGTAACATTAAGATTATCAGCATTGCTGACAAGCACAAAATCATTCTGACCGTCAAATGTTAAAGCCGACCCTTCAGCACCGTCAGAAGTCCATTGAGGACCTAATATGGTTCCGTTGTTGTTTCCCTTTGAATCGGCAGCAGTACTTCCCGAATTTTCGTTGAACTTCCACCACGATACCAATGCGTCATCGCCATTATCGGGATTGGGGGTATTGGCATAAATATCAGCTATTTCCTGCTGCGACAAAGCTTTGTCATAAATGGCTACTTCATCAATTGTACCATCAAAATGGTTGATGTTTCCTTCGCTTCCAATAAAGGTTGATGAGTTGGTTGATTTAAGATTTCCGGAAGCACTCTTTTTTACCAATAAAACACCATCAATGTAAAGCTTTAGTTTTTTTCCGTTATAGGTGGCAACCACATGATGCCAATCAGTATCAACAACTCTTTTTTTCCATGGAGTTGTTACCGATTTCCATCCGGGAACATAAACCGCAAAGGTAACTTTGCCATGATTGTCCATGCGAAGAATATACTTGGTTCGGTTAAAAATAAAACAACCGTCATCGTTGGAAGATTCTTTTTTAATCCAAACCGAAAGACTTAATTTTTTGCCGGTTATATTTAATTTGTTGTTAAAAGGAATTTCTACATTGCCATCAGTACCATTAAAATTAAGAGCGCTTTGATTAATACCGGTGGTCCAGTCGGCACCGGTAATTGTTCCGTCGTTTGAATTTTCAGCATCTGTTGCGGTATTGCCCGAATTTTCATTAAACTTCCAATAGGCAATTCTGTTTGCATCATCCAACACGACAAACGCCTTTTTTTGGTAAGAGGCATCCAAATCAACCGAAATTTCGGTACCAATAATATCAACAGCTTTATTGTTAACCAAAACCGTTGTAATATATTTTGGCAGGTTTACCGAAACATCGTAGGAGGGAGCAAGTACGTTGTAAAATCCTTTATGAAACAATATTGAACCGTCTTCGGAGGTTATGGTTATCACTCCTGATGATGATTTTTTAATGCTAAAATTAACATTAGAGGAGGTTTGCCAGTCAAAGTCATCACTCACGGCAAGATCGGTAATACTATTATTTGTTGAAGGTTGATTGTGTCGGTTGCATGATGCGGCGGTCAGCATTGCAGCCAATAAAAAAAACAGATATAGATTTTTCATGGCCAATAAATTTAGGTTGTTCAAAGTTAGGTAAAAAAAGCAGTAAACTCAAAACAGCAAAAATTATTCCAAATAAAATATATTTATATCAATCTGATTATGTGTTATTTGTAAATAATAAAATTTTCTTTTTTTCTCAAAACAGGATTATTTTTCATAAATGGAAATATTAGCATATAATAGCAAAGACGGAACTAAACATCTTGCAATAATCGTTTTCAAATTTACCAGTACGCTGCCAATGGTTCTGTATTTATACTTTTGTAAAAGTAATATTTAACCATAAAAATACTTTTGTAAAAGTATTATTGCTGTATTTGGTGCAAACTCAAAACAGCAAAACAGGTGACGATTTGGAAATATCAATATTTATCAAACTTCCGCCAAAAGCCATTTCCAAACCGGCAAAACGGATATTTCAACCCCATTATAAACTATCTCTTCTTCCTCCTCACAGGTTAAGATTATGTTTTCGGTATCAGGCAGTTCAGCGGCAGCATCAGCGATTGCTTTTAACTCTCTTTCACGGGTTTTCGGGTCGTCTAAATCGTAAGCTACCTGTAACAAGTGAAATTTTTTATCTTCGTAATACAAAATATCACCATTGGTAATGGAGATATTTTAAAATTATTACCGGTGATGATGGAGATATTTGCTTTTGAGTATGATGGGAAACCATCAGCCACCTACTTGATTGGTAGCAGTTTTATTAATCGAACTTGTTTAAAGTCTTTTATTTAAACTACCGGTAATATGAAGTTGTTTTAAAGTTAACTCTTTATTCCGATAGCTCCGTTACTCCGATAACTATCGGAGGAGGAGAAGGAATAATATAATACAAATCAAACCAGCAACTTATTATTCCTTTTCTACTATTTGATATTCTATTGCAATAATATGAAATCTATCACGCCGCAGGCATGATAGATTTCGTGTAATTCGTTGGTTTTTGTCAACGAATTACACGAATTTAACAAATTATGGTTCTTCTTCATGCCTTTGGCATGAAGAAGAACGGGTTTAATAATTATTTTTTTGGAACAAAAATTACAATTGAATTTTAGATATTATTTATTCTTTTAGAGCATCTTATCAAGAACGAAATATCCTGAACTTTAAACAATTTCTTAAAATACTTTTCAAATCCTGATGTCCGATTATTGCCATTATTTCGACGGTATTAGCATTCATCATTAGCTTTTGTAAAAGATATACTCTGTCTTGGCATAATAATTATTTTTATGGTGCTCAATATACACCAATTATGAGTCTAATGCAAGTATTTGTACATATTGTTACCTCTATATGGAAATAAGAATCATTGAGTTGGGATATTTATTTACAACCTCTAACTTGAAAAAGAGATAATGACATTATTGATGAAACATTAATCGCTGTTGGCAACTGGAAAGATATGTCTATTAAATATGGTTTATCCCGGGCTGAACAAGCATTAAAATCATCAGCTTATAGGACTGCAAGAAATTAAATCAGATAATTCAATATCTTTTTTTTTAAATTTAACAAAGTTACTCATCCTCTTCACCCATCCCTTGTTCTTTCCAGAGTTGAGCAAAGGATTTAGGTGCCATTTTAGGCAGGTCGCGGCGCGGGCCCCATGCTTTTTTTACAGTAAGGTTCATGGCCCAATTTTTAAATCCGCCGCCAACCATGTCAAGCCGTTTACGCGATGAAAGAGCAAAGGTTGAAACATCGTTGCTCTTTTTTTCAAAATAGGTATAATAACCGTTGTCAACAGCTTCTTTACGGTTAAACAACAGCAGGTCGTGAAGCGGAATGCCCACGGGACAAACCTCGGTGCAGGCACCACAAAGAGTAGATGCAAAACTAAGGTGTTTATAGGTTTTAAAGTCTTTGAGGTGGGGAGTAATAACAGCTCCGATGGGGCCGCTGTAAGTTGTATTATAGGTGTGTCCGCCAATGTTTTTATAGATGGGACAAACATTTAAGCAGGCGCCGCACCTGATGCATGATAAGGCCTGGCGCTGGCGTTCTTTCGATAGCAAATTGGTACGTCCGTTATCGAGCAATATTAAAAACATCTCCTCGGGACCGTCTTTTTCGCCCGGTTTACGCGGACCACTGATGATGGATTTGTAAGCGGTAAGCAGCTGTCCTGTTCCATGGGTGGAAAGCAAAGGCCAGTAAAGATCCAAATCTTCGAGGCGGGGAATAATTTTTTCGATACCGGCAATGGCAATGTGAAGTTTTGGAAACGACATGGACATTAACCCGTTACCTTCGTTTTCGGTAAGGGCAATGGCACCCATATCGGCAATTAAAAAATTGGCTCCTGTAATGCCGGCATCGGCAGTTACAAACTTTTTACGCAATTTTTCGCGGGTGTAGTTGGTTAACTCTGTAGGATTTAAATCTTCGGGGGTGTTAAATTTTTCGTGATACAACGAAGCAATATCCTCCTTTGAAAGATGCATGGCCGGCGTAACAATGTGATAGGGTTTTTGCCCTGCCTGTTGCACAATAAACTCGCCCAAATCGGTTTCAACGACTTCAATTTTTTTCTTTTCCAGCGCTCTGTTTAATTCTATCTCTTCAGTAATCATCGATTTTGATTTGACCACCGTTTTAACATTTCGCTCCTTCAGCAGTTTTTGTATCTCTTTAATGGCCTCGGCTTCGGTTTGCGCCCATATAATTTTACCTCCGTTTTTTAAAAAGTTGTTTTCAAACTGGATTAAATATTTTTCTAGGTCGTTAATAACTTTATATTTAATAAAGCCGGCTCTGTTGCGGGCTTTGTCGAGATCTTTAAAAATAGCTTTTCCCTTTTTTACCGCAACATCGTATTTGCCGATATTATATTTAATCTTGGCACGATGTTCCAAATCGAAAGCTACCTTTTCGGCTTTTTTTAAAAAAACTTTATTTTCTATTGATGTCTGCATCCGGTATGTTGTTTTTCTGCGCTGATATTTCTCTTATTTAAGGTATCTTTAAATAAGTTGAATGTATAATAAATTAATAAACTGGAATTTTTTTCACTCTTCGCAAGTGTCGTCCCCCTTCAAAAGGGGTGTTTAAAAATATTTTAACCATCTCCCAGGCCTGCTCAAAGGGAATAAACCTGCCGGGTATCGACATAATGTTGGCATCGTTATGCTGACGGGTTAGGCGGGTTTGTTCTTCGTTCCAACAAAGTCCTGCCCTCACATTTTGATGTTTGTTGGCAGTAATTTGAGCACCGTTACCGCTGCCACACATAATAATACCTCTTGAATATTTTCCATCGTTAACAGCCTTGGCCAAAGGATGTATAAAATCAGGATAATCAACACTTTCCTCCGAATAGGTACCCATATCAACAACCTGATATCCCGCTTCTGTAAGTTTCGATTTTAAAAACTCTTTCATGGCATAACCACCATGATCGGTTGCCATTGGTATAATATTGTTCTGTTCTTTCATTGTTAATAAAATATTCTGACAAAGTTAGACAAAAAAACGCGGGGGCATAAAACCAACTGATAATTAAGCTTTAAATATTTTTCAACAAAACCGCTTATTCTTTTAATTATTTATTAATCACAATTTTACATTTTATTAACAAAAACCGAAGTTTGTTTGTTAACTATTTTTAATAAAAACGGGGTTATTAACAGCTGTTAAACCGTGCCAAAAAAACAGCGGTAAAATTGATAAAGTTTTTAAAATTTATTAGTTGGAAATGAACCAAATTTAAATCTTTTTCATATTAAAATTTATCAAACATAACAGTTATTAACAGTATGTTTATATCTATTTGATAAGTTTGATTTTTAACCATTTTAAACACTCAAAAGTTGTTAATATAATTTGATAATACACTATTTTTGACAATTCAAAATTTATGGGTAAAAAGTTATACAGGTTATCAACAGGATAAATA
>WGDP01000313.1 GCA_015493215.1 Bacteroidales bacterium
CTTCACCTTTCCCCCGGGGTTTAGCCCGGGGGCTGATATCTTTTTTCTTTTCCTCAACCTTTCAGGTCTCCACCCGCAAAGCTTTGCTCGACCTGAAAGGTTTTGGTTTCTTCACCTCTCCCCCGGGGTTTAGCCCGGGGGAGCTGTTTAGCCCGGGGGTTTTTTCGGCCTAAGTTTGGTTTTGGGGTCCGGAAATCAGTTTGCCAGCGGTTTGTCGTTCCAGCCGATTATCCGTTTTATTGCCTGCAGGTAGTTGATGTTTTCAACGCCATCGAGTTTCAGGTCACTGATGGTTTTTTTGATGTCGTCAATTTCGGTGGATTCCGAGTTGACCGTTACTACGGCAGCACCGTTAATCCATACATTGGCCACTTCGCAAATGGTATCGTTTACCATGTATCCAAAACGTTGTTTTTCAACTTTTACCGCTTGCAGGTCGGGATTGTTTTTTATCATTTCCATAAATTCATCGTAGGTGTAGGTCTCTTTATCAAAATCGGGGACATCCACCATGAAAGCCGGATAGACTTCGTTTTTAAGCACTTCTGCCGAAATGGGAAATTCGGCTTTCATCAACGGGTTCCACTGTTCGAGGCCATCAATTTCCTGAACAAAGGTTTTGATGTCCATTTTCCCGTCGCGGATTTTGGTGTTGTTGATGTCGTTGGTTTTCGACACGATGTAAAACTCTTCGGAGGTTCTTTCCCATACTTTTTGGGGTACGGGCACCGAAAGTCTCGACATCAGATAAGCTGCTTCGTCAAAGTCGCGGCCAAAGGTTCTGAATTCAAAACGAGGCTTGGAAATTTCTCCGATTGTTAATTTTTCTTTTGCCATTTTGTAATTATTTAATTGGATTTGTTTAACGTCTTTTATTTAAAAATTTTCTGATTTCCATTCTTCCGGAAGGCTTTCCAACCCCATAACTCTTTTTAGCGCCAAAGGATAATTTACATTTTCAGCGGCAGGGTTAATTTCCAAAGTATTTTTAAGCTTTATTACTTTTTCGGGGTCTTCCGACTCGATGCATATTGTTTTTAAGGAAGCACCGTTTACCTTTATTTCGGCTATTTCGGTAATAACGTTATCAATTAAAAAGCCGTGTCGTTTTTTATTTACGTAAGCTACGGTTAAATCGGGATCAACGCAAATAACCTCATTGATAAATTGTTCGAGCGAGTAGGTGCTTCGGTCGAAAGCCGGATGCTGAACACCCAGAGCAGGAAAAATAACCGTTTTAATTACTTCTGCTTCAAGGGGGAAACTGCCCACAAGAAACGGATTCCACTGTTCCAGACCATGTTGTTCGTCTTCAAGCACTTTAATGTCCATTACGCCTTCTCTGATTTTGATGTTGTTGTCCGGGTTTCCCGAAGCAAGCAGGTAAACCGACATCATGCTGCGAACCATCTCTTCGCCGGCCATCTGGCGGATTTTTTGTTCAATCTGTTCAAGGTGGTTTCCAAATATTCTGAACTCAAATCGTGGATTTTGTGATTCATTCATAGCGTTTAATTGATAAGTTTGTAAATAAAAAGTTTTCCGCTTTTATCGTTGAGGAGGTAAACCAAATGTTGCTGGCTATCAACAGCTATCCCTTCAAATTTTGTATGGGGCAGGGGGTACTCCAACAAAACTTTTGCGTTGTAATTGCATTTGTAAAGTGTTTGCGACTCATCGCTTACGATGTAAAGCAGTGCATTGTCGGTGTCAACAAAAATTCCGGAGTAATCGGATGCAAAACCAAGCGGGCTGACTGTGATGTTGCCAAAAGTTTTATTCCATACAATCATCTCGCCCGGAACATCTTCGTTAACCATATACCAGGCGCTGTTGTTGCTGTTGTACGACAATCCTTCAAGACCTTTGTTTTCGGTATTGCCCCCTGTTTCAATATGATGTCGCTCCTGTTCCTCACCGTTGGTATAATCCAAAAAAACAAGGTCTCTCTGTCGTTCTTCGGTTACGGCAACTGTTTGTGTTGCCTCGTCAAAACCAACGCCTTCAAGGTCGGTTCCGGTGTAAGCAAGTGTTCTGATGATTGTTCCTTTTAAGTCGGTTTCGTAAACTTTGTTGGTGTTGTCGCTCACAATCAGCAGTGTTTTTCCATCGGAGCCAAACGAAAGGCCGGAAGGTTCGGCGATGTCCAAATCTATCTCTTCCAATTTTTCAAGCTTTCCATCAGGATTTTCAGGTGGCAAAACACCTCCGTTGTTTTTTTTACATGAGGATATAACCACAGCAAGAAAAACAATGGAAATAATTGCTTTAACCATCACGCTATTATTTACTTTTGTCAACATCCGGTTTCCGGTCAGATTTATTAATTGTTACTTGTTCCGGGTGTGGGCTGCCTGCTGCTATCTTTTTGGAAAACAACCCAGGTTGCGGCACCATCGCCATCGCGTCCGGTAGAATTGTCCTTGCCCGGGTTTGGTAAATCACAGCCGGTATCGCAATAGGTGTATCCTTCGGTAACATTAACGCCGTCTTTACTAATGGCTATTTCTTCGCCACCACCACTCAGTTTAAAGTTGGTATGTAAGCCTTCGCTTGTGCCATCGCAAATAATAACCAAAAATCCGTGTGCGGGTACGGTGGTTAAAGAGGCGTTGTCAGTGGGAATCTGGTATTTGTCGGGGGTGTCCAGTGCATCTGAAACAAACCATCCGCCCATGTCGATGGCAGTTTCGCCGGTATTGTAAATTTCAATCCAGTCGGGTTGGTCACCGTTGTCGCCGGGCACATCCCAACTGTCGTTACTTGCCATAAACTCGTTTATAACAAGGGTACCTGCTTCAGGTGTGCTTCCGTCGTTGGGTGCGCCGGGGGTTTTGTTTGCCATTATCATCCAATCGCCGGTTCCGTCGGTGCTGCGACCAAAGGACTTGTCATCCGGAAGGCCGCTAAAGTCGCCTGATTTGTCAACTTCTGTTTTGTCAGGAGTGTAGATAGCCACGTATTGATCTTTTGACGAGCTTAAGCCCATGTTGATGAATACTTTACCATCTGAAATAGAGGTGGGTACATCGTTGCCGCCGGCATCCTTTGCGCCACAAATCAAAACAATAAATCCTTTGGGAGGAATGGTGGTAACATTGTCGCTGCCGTCAGGAATTTGGTTGTAGTCGGCTTCGGTTCCCGGATTGTCGGTAATCCACATGCCTGCAATATTTACCGCTTTGTTGCCTTTGTTGTACAGCTCTATCCAATCGCTGGCTTTGCCTGACTCATCAGTAAAATATACATCGGAGGTGTCTTTTGTAATAAGTTCGTTAATCACTATGCCACTATAGTCTATAGGCTCCGGAGCAGGAGCAGTGGGCATTTCATCTTTTACACATCCGGTAAAAAACAGTGCCATTATCGCCGTTATAAAAAAATATTTTTTCATTTTATCGTGTTTTTTATGATTTTCAATTGATTTGCATTTGATTAAAAGGCGATTAACAATCGTGCCTGAAGGGTGCTGAAATCGATGCCGCCTTTACCTGTGGGGGTGATGTCGTTTCCATCGGCATCCACATCAAAGGTTTTGTATTTTCCTTTGCCATCGGCCCAGCGGTCGTGGTTGGCATAAGAGTAATTAATCATAAACTTAACGTTGTAATTAAAGTAGTAGCTGAAGCCGGCGGTAAAAACTTCGCCTGAACCACCCGGTAACCAGGGTTTTAATTCGCCGTCCTTAAAGCTGTTGGCGTCCATGTATGAATATCTCAGGGCAACTTCCATGGCACCTTTGTTAATATTGCGGAAGTCGATTTGAGAAAATTCGGCATCTGCCATGTTGTAATAGTAATCGGCATTGTTGATTAACCACGCTCCCATAACATAAAAACCGCCAAGTTTGGCAACATCTTCTCCGGCAGGGACTTTGTCGGCATCTCTGTGGATGGTGGTGGTTATATATTCTCCCTGAATTCTAAAATTGTTAACGGCATAAGCAGCTTCGAGGCCGAGGATGGTTTTGTTTTTTGAGTTTTCAATCCAGTCGGTGTCGATGTATTTTTTGCGGTTGATTTCGGTTTCGGCATTTTCGCCATAACGAAAACTGTTAACGGGGTCGCCCAGTTCGGGAATTTTAGGTACACGATAGGAACCCGACAAGCCAAAGTGCAATACCATTTTATCTTTTTTGATGGGAGCCCAGGCAATACGGCCTGTTACCGACCAACCTGCATTGGTTCCCTGCTTTTTGTTTTGGTCGCGGATTAAATCGTTGGCAATTACACTGGAAAAAACACCTCCCTCAAAAAATAGATGATTAAAAAACATTTTGTAATCAATTCCCATATGCCTCGAAGGGGATTGCTCGGTTGCGTACGGGCGCTCTAAAAAGGTGATGTAGCGCGAGGTTGTCATGGTTTCTATCGACATGGGTTCGCGGAAGTTACCGGCTTTTAACTGCCAGTTTTTACCAAGATATCTGATGTAAGCATCTTTAATATCAACGGCATTGTTTCCAAAATCAAAGTCAATTTCGCCACCCCAATGTCCCCAGATAATAGTTTTCATGGCGAAGCGCATTCTGCGAATGTTGACACCGTTACCGATTTTATTGTCTTGTCCCTGATAGGTGTTATCGCCAAAATAGAAGGCGCCGTCAAAATAAACGCGGTTATCGAACCAGTATTTAAACCTTTTGTCGGAGGATGAAAGCATCAAAATCCCATCGCGCGATTCGGGATTTAAACTCACCCTCATACCTACTTCCTGGCCGTAATCGTTTTTTTCGGCTGAGGCGGGAGCCATGTAAACGGTAATGTCGCCTGCTTTTTTAACTACCACGGCTTGCGATTTGTATTTGTTGTACGTAAAAACCAGCGTGGTTGGAAAAGATTTGGTTTTTAGGCTGAAAAATCCATCACCATCGGTTACCACCTTGCTCGAAGGTATTCCTTCTATTTGAACCGTAACTCCACGCATGGGAGTTCTCATTCCCACCGGAAATACCTTACCGGTTATTACGTTACTTTCTTGCGAAAATACCTGATTGCTGATAAAAAATGTCAGTAACATTCCAATCAGTAAAAGACTACTGTAACTGCTTTTTTTCATTTGATTAAATTTTTATTAAAAATAGAACTTGCACATCATTACAGGTACAAAAGTAGGTTTGAAAACCAGATTGCGGTTAAATATTACCTATACAAATACACTACAAAAGGGTAAATTAACCACTCTGAGGAAGGGGATTGGTTGTGTGTAATTTGTGTTATGGTGGTGATATACAATATGATAAGGGGGTGAGGTCTTTTTGATAGTTGGTCTGGTTATAGAAAATGGAATTTGAATGTTGCTACAACCAAAGCCGGCAACAGCCGGTATTTCTCAAAATCCAGAAACCGATTATTACGGTTAAAACAACATAAATGGCTTTTGTGCCGAAAAGTATTTTGCGCCATTTTAAAACTTTTTCTCCCGGACTTTTTATAAGGTCGAAAACAAAGCCTGCCAGTACGTATGGAATTGACAGAATGAGTAAAAGATTAGCCCGGACAGCATTTTTTACATCGAAATTTAATAAATAGTGGATGGAAGTTTGCGAGCCGCACCCGGGACAACGATATCCGGTAATGCTTCTGAACGGGCATTTAGGAAACAGATTGCTGTTTAACGGGTTATAAAGCTTGTAGAGTATGGCTAACAC
>WGDP01000314.1 GCA_015493215.1 Bacteroidales bacterium
TCTTTAATGGTAACATCATCAATATTAAGTCCCTGACTTCCGTTATTCTCAACTACCTCAAAGGCAACCCAAGAGTCGGAAGTGTTGTTGGGAAGGACTATGGTATCGTGTACCCAGCTGTTGATGGTTGTATTTTCGTATGTCTTGAGAACAGTCCACGAACTTGTTTCTACTGATTTGTAGAGCACATTAAATTTATAATAACCATAACTCGTACCATACCAAAAATCCATTTGGGGAGTCGTAAGACCGCTTAAATCCAAGGGGGGCAGGACGAGTCTGGTTTGAGCACCGTCTTTCATAAAATATGCATTGAATGAACCGGAATGTGCCGATGAAATATACCAACCGTCGCCATTTTGAAATTTCCAGTCTTCGTTGTAAACATTCACATATTCCTGTGACCAGCAACCGGGAATATTGCCCCCGTTTTCAAAGTCTTCTGTCCAGGGGAACGACGAAATGGTGCACAGTGAATCTACAATGATATAACCGGTACGGGTAAGGGTATTTGAGGAGGTGCCGTCGCCAACAGTAAGTGTAACCGAATAGGTGCCGGGGTTACTAAACTGAACCCACGGGTCTTGCGAACCTGACGAAGTGGAACCGGCATAAGTAACGGTATTGGGAGTAAACGACCAGCTCCATGTAGTGGGACTACCGTAACTGATATCATAAAACTTTACTAGTTCGCCCGAGCCGGGATTGGTGGTATTGACCACAAAATCAGCTGTTAATGAAAACGGCCCGAATTTGAATTTTGAGATTTTGGTTTTCGGTAAAGCAGCTGCATATTGGTTGGTGTACCAAAACATTGTGTCGTTGGAAGGGTCGATGGAAATGTTTGAGTAATCGCCCCAACGACTTTCAGGCCCTTGAAGATGGGAACCGTTGTAAATAACCTCTTCGGCAATATCAAACGATCCGTTGGCAGCCGCATAAGCCGAAGGGCTTTGGGCAGCATATCTTATGCCGGGATAAGTTGAAGAACCCGAAACCGAATACCCCATGGCAATGCGGTGGTTAGAGTTCATGGTAATGCTGCCTGTCCAACGGCTGTCGTTGTCAGGCGAATAGGTACCCTGTTGGCGTATTACCCAATCTCCCTCGGTTTTACGCAGTTCGTACCAACGCATTCCGGCATTTAAACCTGAGCTGCCCTCAACAGCATGGCAGCAAACCAACTCCTGATGGCTGGTAAAATTTCTGTAAACCGGTTTGTTCATAATGTAACTTCCCAACCCGTCAAGGGTACTGCCACCCGGCTGTTCGGGATCGGGTGACGGAGTAAACGATGCAACGTCCAAGGCATTTACAAGCCCGAAGGTTGAATTGGAAAGGTTGTTCCAATCCACATCCATTTCGTAAAGCCAAAGTTGGTCTTTTATCGCATTCCATTGGGCATCATTTATGGCTACAAACAGCGCCGGCGTATTTACAGGAGCAAAGGCTCCTTCATTGTCCACCGGAGCAGCAATGGTATAGTTGGTATTGGGTCTGTCGGGATTAATAAAACCGACCATCCTGGCCGGTTGTCCGTTGAGCATTTTGCTTCTTTCAACAGCAAATACATCTTCCTGGTCTTCGGTATTGTTTCCCAATTTGTCGATTCCTATGTAATAACCATTGCGCCAAATCCCGTATTTCGGGTAATCAGGCCAATCGTCCACATCAAACGAATAGGAATACCACGCTCCCAGAGGGTCAGCGGTTTGTGATACGGCCATCATTAAATAATCGTTGGGGCCGCTACTTGACATTTCGGTAATCAGCCAGCGTCCGGCTTGATCGTCATAGAGTACTATGGGGTCACCATCGTTGTACGTGCTGCCCGGTAATCCTGTAAAAAGAGTATTTAGTGCTATGGGGCCGGCTTTAAGTGTGCCCGATTTGTCGTAAATGGAGAAGGTTGCATTAACAGCCTGTACATAATAATCTGCATTTACCGAACCGTTGGCATCACTTGGAAAACCTGCGCTTTGTGCTCCTTCGAAGGTAAGCAACGGAGCGTTGGAACCTCTGCCCGGAGACATGAAATTCTGAATTACAGGGTCGGGGTCGTGTTTCTGAGAAACAGTGCGTTTTATTTTTCTCTCTTCTTTTTCTCCGGATTGGCGGTTTTTGCGTTGCTGTACCATTTGTTGCCACTCTTCAGGTGTAACCGGATTCATTTCGCTGACCTCTTTTGTGGTTTTTACTTTAGACAGGATTGTTAAAGTGGGTTTTACCACTTTTTTTTGTTGAGCAAACAAACCGGTTGAAAGACTATACAACAATACAATTAAAACTATTTTTCGCATAATTAATTATTTTCTTTTCCGATAAAACTAAATAATTTATTTATTAAAATATATAAATATGAAATATATCATAAGTTGACAGTCAATAATTTACACCAAATATGAGTTATTTAGCATCGGCGTTATTATTCATAGCAGCCTCTAAAACTTCTATCCTTTTCAACAGTTCCTCATACTTTTTGTCTTTGTTTTCAATGATTTTCTTTTGGTTTTCGATGGTTTTCATCATTTGTGCATCCCTATTGTTTAATTCCTGTACGGCTTTTACAAGGGGGACAACAAACTGAGCATAACTAACGCTGTACATACCCAAATTGTCTTTGGCTTTTTGAACCCCGCTAAAATCGTAGCCGGCTTCCCTGGCGGCTTGTTCCACTTCCTGGGCGATGAAACCGGTCATTTTGATTTTTTCAATATTATATTTGGAAGGAAAATCGGGCATTTCTTTTCTTTTTTTGCCACCGGTAATCATTTGGTTCATTTTATGGATATCTAAATTGTAAGTAACAGGGCGCAAGCGGGTGATAAAATCCAAACCTGCCACATCGCTTTGGATATGCGTTTTGATTCGCCGGTCGCTATAAGTACTCCACGCAACTTGTCCGCCTATCCAGGTAACGCTGGTGTTTCCAATTTCAATTCTGTTATCAACATTTGATACAGCACCTGAATTATAGCCGATACAAGTAGTGTTGTTTAAACTGTCGTTAGTAAAGTAAGCATCTTTTCCAATGGCAGTATTGTTATTTCCGGTTGTATTGTCTTTAAGGGCATTGCTTCCCAAAGCAGTGTTGTTGGTTCCTGAAATATTGTTTAAAAGTGCATCATTTCCCAAACCGCTATTGTTATTTCCGGTTGTGTTTTGTTTCAATGCGTCATCTCCCATAGCGGTGTTTTGATATCCTTCAGTATTGCTATCCATGGCACCCGAACCCATCGCGTTATTTTCATAACCGGATGTGTTTAAAGCCAGAGCTTGATAACCTATAGCCGTGTTGTTATCACCAGTATTATTGTTGAGTAAGGTGTGAAACCCTAAAGCGCTATTTTTTAAACCTTTGGTGTTGCTATACAAAGATTCCGTTCCTACTGCCGTATTGTATTTTCCTTCATTACCAATTGCTCCGGTACCATTGTAATACAATGCACGTCTCCCTACGGCAACTAATCCGTTTAAATAATTACTGCTGTATAAAGCCTGATCGCCCAAGGCGGTATTGTTGCTTCCGGTAATGTTGTTATAAAGCGCATCATTTCCCAAACTGGTATTGTTATCACCGGTTGTATTTTTTTTCAGCGCATCATCCCCAATGGCGGTGTTTTGATATCCTTCAGTATTGCTATCCATAGCGCCCGAACCCATTGCGTTATTTTCATATCCTGTGGTGTTGGAAAGCAAGGTTTGATAACCCACAGCCGTGTTGTTTTGTCCGGTGGTATCAGCATGTAAGGCATGATAACCCAATGCTGTATTTTTATACCCTTTGGTGTTTGCCATCAAAGCTTCCGTTCCTACTGCAGTATTGTATTGTCCTTCACTGCCGGTTGCTCCGATTCCGTTGTTGGTCAATGCTTTGCTACCTATGGCAACCAATCCGGAAAAGTTTTCACCACTGTATAAAGCTTTATTACCGATAGCCACATTGGATGAGCCGGTTTGGTTGTTGAGTAACGCAATGTAACCCAAAGCAACGTTGCCATTTCCGGTGGTATTATTTTCTGAAGCTGAAGTCCCGATGGATGTATTATTGCTCCCATGAGTATTGAAATAAAGCGCGGAAGATCCAATTGCCGTATTACTGCTCCCGTCGCTGTTCGCCCTAAGCGAATTGTGACCAAAAGCAGCATTGTCTTCACCTCCTGTAACAGAGGACAGTACATTATAGCCCACTCCTGTATTGTAATTGTTTGAACCATCGTCCCATTGTCCGGAAAGAGAACCGAGGTAAACACTTTCGCCGGTAACAATACCATCGGACAGGTCGTTAATTTTTTGCGCACCCGGAGCGGCAGGTGTTTGCCAGGAGGCCATACCAGTGGTGTCGGAAACAAGCACTTTGCCGTTGCCGGGATTTCCCCCGGTAATTTTAATGGTACCGTTGATATATACCTGATCGGTTGAAAAATCACCCCCTATAAGCGGGGAGGCTGTATCGGAGTTGTCAATAAACAAGTGGTTGCTTCCGGTAAAGTTATATCCGGCACTGTATCCAAGAAAAATGTTTCCGGAACCGGTATTGAAAAATCCACTTGAATTTCCAACACTTACATTTTTTTGACCGCTAACCAATAGAGCTAAAGCTTGTTCTCCCACGGCTGTGTTTTCGCCACCATGTGTATTGGATCCCAACACGCCATTTCCAATTCCAATGTTTGAAGATCCATCAATATTATCATCAATTGCTTGTTCCCCTATTGCAATGTTATTTACACCGGTAATATTTGAATATAAAGCTTTGTACCCGATTGCATGATTATTAAATCCGGTAGTATTGGCTTTTAAGGCATGAAAACCAATACCTATACATTGTTTGCCAAGGGAATTGTGCAATCCGGCATCAATACCAAAAAAAATGGATGATCCGTTATAATTACCGTCATTATCCGATTTTCCGTCAATCAGGTCGTTTATTTTTCTGGCGCCGCTAAGCGATATCCAGTCCACTCCATCGTAGTAAAAATAGCCTTTTGTGCTGTCGGTTTGGTAGATTAATAAACCCGTTGCCGGTAAACTTATGGCATCGCGTTGCGCAATAGTCATCCGCGGAACTAACAAACCCTTGCTCGTGCTTTTAACATCCAGCATGGCCGAATTGTCGGCGGAGGAACCGTCGGTATTTACAGCCACTTGCGAAAAAAGGGTGTTAATTCCCACTATCAGAACCATGCATGTTACAATTATTTTTTTCATCTTTTTACGTTTTAGCATGATAGGAAACTGTTAGTATCCACCGGGAAATTGCTCTCGTAAGAACAATAACCCGGTTTTTACCTGCAAATCAAATTTCCTACCTTTGATTTAAAATGTGTTTATTAAAACTTTGAAACAAAAGTAGATATGTGATAAGGAATTAACATGTTCATTTGAGACAATAACGGTTTCATTTGGGACATAATGCTGGTTTTCTTGTAACGGGAATGGTACTTTCAATAAAAAGATTGAAAATATCACATCATTAAAAGGTAACACCTGATTTCTTCCCTTTTTTCAATTGGTATCATAAATTTTGGTACAATTTTGCATTTGTAATGCAAAATTGTACGTTATTTGCACTATGATAAAAAGACAAATTACAGAAAAGCTGATTCAGCTTTCAGGAAAGTTTCCGGTAGTAACCATAACCGGTCCAAGACAGTCGGGCAAAACTACACTTGCCAAACATGTTTTTGCCGATTATGAATATGTTTCTTTGGAAAATCCCGACACAAGGCTAAAGGCAGAAGAAGACCCAAGAGGGTTCTTTGAAAACAATTCGGGAAAAGTAATTATTGATGAAATTCAGCATGTTCCTAAATTATTATCATATATTCAAACAATAGTAGATGCGGAAAAAACCATGGGAAAATTCATACTAACAGGTTCTCAAAACCTTTTAATGTCTGAAAAAATATCCCAGTCGCTTGCAGGAAGAACAGCGTTGTTAAAATTACTGCCGTTTAACAGGCTCGAGCTTATAAAAAAGAAAGGAGTCAAAGATTATTCTTATGAAGAAATTATATACAAAGGAGCATATCCTGCTATTTACAGCCACAATATCGACCCCGGCGATTTCTATCCTGCATATCTTGAAACCTATATTCAGCGTGACGTAAGAAGCATCCAAAATATCAGAAACCTGAGAGCATTTACCACGTTTATTAAACTGTGTGGGGGACGGACGGGTCAAATTCTTGATCTCTCTTCTCTTGCCAACGATACGGGTATAAGTGTAAATACTGCTAAGGAATGGCTTTCCGTATTGGAAGCCAGTTATATAATATTTTTAATGCCCCCGTTTTACAAGAATTACAGTAAACGACTAATTAAATCTCCAAAATTATATTTCTATGACACAGGACTTGTAGCATTTTTATTGGGGATAGAAAACCGTGAGCAATTGTTATCACACTATTTAAAAGGAAGCCTTTTTGAAAATCATGTAATTCTCGAAATACTAAAACAACGTTATAATACAGGAAAACAGGCAAATATATATTATTGGCGTGACAATAAGAAAAATGAAATAGATTGCATTATTGATGGATTAACTCCAATGGCTATTGAAATAAAAGCGGGTAAAACATTTTCAAAAGATTTCCTGAAAATGAAAAAATACTGGATTAAAACAACAGGCTTGCCGGAAGATTCCTTCTCATTGGTTTACGGAGGTGATGAGTCGTTCAACTTCCTTAATACCAAAGTTTCTAGCTGGAAAGATTTTTCATTAAATATATAACAGCAAAACCTAAATTATTTATTTCAGTTATTAAAAACCTTATTTCTACATATCTGGTTTTTTACATATAATTTGAATGAAATTTGTACTTTTGCCGGATGAACGCGATAAAACAAATCATTTTCTTTTTATTGTTGAATGTAGTGTTTTTTGAAAGTTTATGTGCTCAGGCCATCCCTTCAAAAACAGATACCACTTTTAACTATAACAAGCAATTTGAACTGGCAAAATCGTTTCATAAACAGGGGAAGGTTGATGAGGCAGTAAAGATTCATTATTTACTACTTGATTACCTTTTAAAACACAACAATGGTTCCAAAACGTACTATACAAAACTGGCTGAAAATTATCAAAGCCTCACCAATCTTTATGTTTTTGAAAACGACAGCCTTGCCCTGTTGTATGCCAATAAAGCCATTGCAGCCGCTAACAAAACAGGTGATACCGCACTAATGGAGCGGTCGTACAGTTTCAAGTATTTTTCGTTGTACAATGTACCGGGTTCGGCGCACCAACTCAATGCCCTTGCCGATACATGCATAAAGTATTCGCTGATTGCAGGTAATGAAAAAATGCTTGGTGAAGCCTATATGCATAAATGTAACGCATTGGTGGAACTGGGAAAAACAGAAAAAGGAAACAGTTATTGTCTGAAAGCGGAAGCGCTTTTCAGCCAAATAGATACGAGTTATTTTCTGGCAGCCGTACTGGGAAACATTGCCAATGTTTTTGTAAAATCGAATCAATATGAAAAAGCACTTGATTATCATTTAAAAGCCTTTAATATTTCTAAAAAACTTGATAATCTGAGTTATTTGATTACGGATGCTCGAAATATTGCAGAAGACTATTACAAGCTGGGTGATTACAAAAAATCATCGGAATACTATAAACTTGTAACCGACAGCCTCGAAAAATCCTATCAGGCTAAACTTGATAAAAGGTTTACCGACTCGGAAGCCAAGTTCAATGCAGAGCAAAAAGACAAGGAGATTGCTCTGCAGAAACTTGAAATTACAGAGAAAAAAAAGACAAGAGACCGGATAATATTCGGTGGTTTGTTGGTATTATTGCTGATTATAGGTTTTTTCCAATGGTACCTTACAAAGCATAAAAAGAAAAAACAACAGGCAGAGCAGGAGCTGCAAAGGGAACAGGAACTGAATGCCATGCGAAAGCGTTTTCTGGAAAATATTGCCCACGAAATACGCACGCCCATTACCTTGATTAACGGACATCTTGAATTGGCAATGGAAAATGTTTCGGATGCGACCAACGTGCAAAAACACATTAAAACCGCATTATCCAACAGCCAAAAGGTATTGTCGAATGCCAACGAAATTTTGGATCTTTTAAAACTTGAAAATAAAGATCTTCCTATGGTTACATCCGAAATTTTATTGGATTCGTTTTTCAAACGAATATTTTTTTCGTTTGCATCGTTGGCCGAGTTAAAAAAAATCGAGTTAAAATATGTTTCGGGGTTAGAACCCAACATGGCCATAAAATCGGATAAAGACAGAATTGAAAAAATATTAAACAATTTTATTTCCAATGCTGTCAAGTTTTCTCCCTCCGGCTCTAAAATTGTTTTTGAAGCTGCTGTACACGGAAATCAGTTAACAGTAAAGGTTACCGATTCCGGTCCGGGAATATCAAAGGGCGAACAGAAAAAAATCTTCAACCGTTTTTATCAATCCTCCGAAACTTCTAATGTAGGTGGCATGGGCATTGGTTTGTCGCTGGCTAACGAATTGGCCAAATCGTTGGGCGGAAAAATATCGGTGGAGAGCGAAAGCGGGAAAGGTGCCACATTCATTTTTTCCATGCCGGTTGAAATCTATAAGGTTCGGGAAGTTACCGGTGATAAGGCTTTAAAATCCAATGAAAAAAAGGTAAATCGAGTTGTGATAAATTCGCAAGAGAAAACAAAAATTCTCATTGTGGAAGACAACCCCGAAATGAATGCCTATTTACGTGAGATTTTAAATCCTTATTACAGTTGCGATGTGGCTTTTGACGGTATTGAAGGGCTGCAAAAGGTACAAACGTCAAAGTATGCTTTAATTCTTTCGGATGTTATGATGCCCGGGATAAACGGTTTTGAGTTTAAGCAAAAAATAAACCGCCTCAACAACTATAAAAACACACCTTTTATATTTATTACCGCCAAAGCACAATTGGAAAACCGTATTGAAGGTTACCGGCTCGGCGTTGACGATTATATTGTAAAACCTTTTGCCAAAGAGGAACTTATTGCCCGTATTGCAACCCTGTTGGCCAATAAGCAGATGCGCGATAACTGGGCGAAAGAAAACCCCGAGCTGATTGCCGGGCAGGGCAGCAGCGATGAAATGTTGCTGGCAAAATTCAAGTCGATTATCAGAGAGCATCTTTCGGACGAGAATTTCAAGGTTTCCGACCTTGCCGGAAAAGCCGGTTACAGCACCAGGCAGTTGAGCAGGGTTATCAGGCAGTCGTCGGGGTTAACCCCCTTGCAGTTTATACAGGAAATGCGGTTACAAAAAGCCTATGTGTATCTTAGTGAGAAAAGGTATGCAACCCTTGCGGAAGTAAGAAACCGTGTGGGTATGCCCGGTGCAGCCCATTTTAACAAGAAGTTCAGAGAACGCTTTGGGGTTAGGCCTGCAGAGGTACTGCAAAAAGGAGAGTAAAAACCGTTTAGTACAATTCTGCATTTGAAATGCAACATTGTACAATATTTACAAATGGGAAAAAAGGAAAACAACAATTTGAATTAATACTTGCGAATGTGCTCCAAAAAAAAAGCACCCCTCTTTTTATTTTGCTTAACCCACAACCCCCGTTCCGTCCACAACCTCCACCTGATAAACGGTAGCTTTATTGCCGGTTGTTTGCTCGTAGTGTTTGGTGATTTCAAGCTTAAACCGCTCAACTTCAGACTGCGCTACAATGTTAATAGTACACCCACCAAAACCACCTCCCATCATGCGCGAACCGATTACGCCGTTAAAGTCTTTGGCGAAATCGAAAAGGATATCCAACTCTTTGCAACTTACTTCAAAATCATCGCGCAAGCCGGCATGGGTATCCATCATCAGCTCACCCAACCGCCGGATGTTACCCTGATGCAAGGCTTCAAAGGATTCAGCAACACGGTTG
Organism: Bacteroidales bacterium; assembly: GCA_015493215.1. GTDB lineage: Bacteria > Bacteroidota > Bacteroidia > Bacteroidales > F082 > B16-G9. The sequence continues at coordinate 9,881 of WGDP01000314.1, forward strand.
TTTTCTTCAATAACATACTTGCAACGTCGGTACACCAAATCTTCCATTTCGTTTTTATGTTCAAGTAATAAATCCAACGGCACATCACGCAGCGCAACAATATCAGGATTGTATTTTTTAAGCATCTTAACCCCGGTTTCGCACTCCTGTCTGCGTTGGTTGTAAGCGGAGGATGCCAGCGAATGTTTTACTTTGGTATCAACCAAAACAATTTGATAGCCTGTCAGGTTGAGGTTGGCATATTCAAAATCCAGTGTGCGGCAATCAAGCTTGATGGCCTGCTGTTTTTTACCAAACACAATGGCAAACTGATCCATGATACCACACATTACGCCGGCATATTCGTGCTCAGCTTTTTGCGCCATTTTAACCATCTCCATATTGGACTCACCATATCCGAACAGTTTATTCAAAATCATGGCGAAACCGGTTTCAACGGCTGCCGATGATGAAAGCCCTGCACCAATGGGTATGTCGCCGCCAAAAACAACATCAACACCACCCGGCTGATAACCTCTTTTCTTAAACTGATCGGCCACACCCAGCAGATAATTAGCCCAGGCAACATTGCTTTTTGATAAATCATCTGCTTTCATCTCAAAGCTTTGAGAATAATCCATTGAATAAAACCTGAAAAGCGCTTTGTCGTTTTTGGAAGCGGCAAACCAAATGGCTTTATCAATGGCAGCCGGAAAAACAAATCCATCGTTGTAATCGGTATGCTCACCAATCAGATTGATGCGGCCGGGAGAGCGAACCAGGAGCGGGTTGCTGTTTCCAAATAACTCGTTATGCTTTTTTTGAAGGGCTGTTGTATCCATTTGTTTAAAATTATGGATGAACCGGATTCATGCTCGAAATAGGTATTGGCAAAAATCGTATAATTTGAAGAGAATTAAAAGCCGCATGCATTATTAATTCTGTTGATATAAAAATGTAAGTTCAAAAAAAGCCGTTCACAAAAATTGGTTTCGCTATTTACCATGCTGCACAATCATATCCTTCGAATCATCACGGTTGTATTCGGGTTGAATATTTACATGATAGATGTCGAAACCATGAAGAATTTCATCAATTTGGTTTAAAATTTTCTGAAACTGCGACATGGGAATATCCTCTTTTAAATCCACATGAGCCTCAAAATGTTTTATATTTTCATCAAGCTGCCACACATGAACATGATGCATGTTTTTGATGGCGCTAATACCGGAAATTTTTTCGTTTATCTTTTCCAAATCAATGTCCGAAGGGGTAAACTGCATCAATATTTTAATGGTATCCATTAACAGGCGATAGCTTGAAAAAATCAGGTAAAAAGCAATGAGTATCGACAGTAACGGGTCAACCCAAAAAACGGAATAGTACTTCATCAGCAGGCCGCCAATCAATACCGCCACCGAAGTAAGTACATCTGTTAATAAATGCAGGTATGCCGATTTGATGTTCATGCTCTCTTTGGAATCTTTTTGAAGCATTAAAACACTGATAAAATTGATAACGATGCTTGCCAGCGCAAACCATATTACAATGTTTGACCGAATGGCAACCGGATTAAAAAAACGTTGTGCTGCTTCAACAATCAAAAAAACCGCTATGCCAATTAACACGGCAGCATTTACAAAGGCCGAAAGTATTTCGGCTCGTTTGTAACCATAGGTTTGTTTGGCGGTTGATTTTCGTTTGGCAATCCGGTTGGAAATATAGCTTAAAAGCAAGGCTATTACATCGCTGAAATTGTGCAACGCGTCGGTAAGTAGCGCCATGCTACCGGATATAATGCCGCCAATAACCTGTCCTACTGTTATTAAGATATTTAAAAAAATGGCGATACCCATATTTTTTCCCGATACCTGATGGCTGTGATGTTGATGGTCGTGACTCATGATGTTGTTTTTTGTAAAGCAAAGATATAAGTTGTATTGATGCAACCGGGTTGCAAAAAAAAAATGCTGCTCAAAAAGAGCAGCATTTTTCTTGAGTTTGGATTTAACTAGATAAAAAAATCAGGACAAATGTTATTGTTTTGATTTTTTTATTTACTTTTGTATCTAGTTATATAACTAGTATTAATTAAAATTTAAACATCATGGGATTTTCAACAAAGGTTCAGTTAATCAAGCGTAAGGCAAGCGAACAATGGTACGTTAATCTACCCTCAGCTGTTGCACAAGCCATGGAATTTGATAAGGGTGAGCTTGTGGAGTGGATAGTAGAAGATAAATACAAAATGACATTAAAAAGGCAAAAGGCTAAAATGTCAGAAAGTAAAAAAAACTCAACGAAGAGACGCCACAATAATAGATGAGTTAGACGATCTCATTAACGAATGTTACCATGCCTTTTCCAATCATAATTCCTGGAAAAAAGGAAAGGAACTTTTGTTTGGTACATTTAATTGC
>WGDP01000315.1 GCA_015493215.1 Bacteroidales bacterium
GATTCGCAAGCCGAGGCCATAGGAAACATGAGGCTTTTCACCGCCAAAATTAAAGTAGTCAGATTGCTTGTAATCAGTTCCCCAGAAGTTGGCGTCGGTAAGTGGGTGTTGCGCAACAATATCGTCATACCTTTCTTCAATCGGAGTTTTTTGAACAATCATACCGGCATCCATAAAAAGGTTGGTGGCAAGGTAAAAATGTTGACGGAAGAGATCGAAGTTAACAAATCTCCAACGGAATTCGGCATTTAACCATGCTTTACCATTACCCACAACACGGTTTCGTTTTACCCCCCTGATTGTTTTTTTGCCTCCGAGGCCTGTTGACATGGAGTTTTTAATGGTAACGTTAATCATATAGGGTTGCGCATAAAACGGTTCTTCGCCAAAAAGTATTCCCTGATATCCTATACGGTAGGCAAAGGTTAATTTGTGTTTTACAATGGTAAAATACTGGCGATGAATAAGGCTGAATTTCATATAATTAGCATTTGCCGTACCAATAAAGGGAGGAACATACATTAAAACAAACTCGGTCCAAATACCCTTATTGGCGCTGGTCCAGTTGTCTCGGGTATCGTAAACCAAACCTGCTTTAAAGCCCATAAACGAACCGCCGTTTTTTTGAGCTTCAGGAATCAGTCCCCAGTTAACATACCGTTGGTAAAGACCGGGCTGGCTTGTGTTATTTGGCAGCTTGTCGGCATCTTTTTTCCCCTTGTTAAATTTTGCTATGTCAACAGTATCAACTCCTATGTTATAAAAAATTATTCCTGCAGTCCAACTAAACTTTTTGTTGATGGGGTTTAAAACGTCCAGTTTTATTCTGAAAAGTTTGGTTTGATTTTTATAAAACATGCGGGTTTTATAGTCTTGTGTGGAAGGGTCAATCCAGTTGAGGTTGTACATCGCTTCGTAACCGTTCATGCCTATAAAGTCATATTGGTCATCCGGATTATACATTACATCAAAAAAGATGGTGCGGCCTTTTAATAATCGGTTCGATTCGAATGAGAGGTTATTAATTCCCGAACCTTTTGTAAAGCGCGACCATTCTACATATAATCGCTCGTAATACTTGGGATAAAGTTTTCCGTCGCCGTAATTATATAAATCGACCAAAGCCCCGTATTGAAAACCAAGGTCGGAATTATAGGTGATGGTGGGTAAAACTCCAAAATTCCAACCTTTTTTTATTTCAGGTTTTTTGGTTGTTGTATCGCTGTCGGTTTGAGCTGATGCTGCTCCGGCAAAAAATAAAGCGAGTAAAAAAATGGTAAACTTTTTAAATTTCATAATTGAAGGTTTTGATTTATGTAGTCAAAAGTAGAAAAAAATGAATCAATTCATCGCTATTTTATTATTAAAATGGAATTTTAAAATAAAATCAACAAATTTTTGAATTTAAAAAGGTATATGTAGTATATTTGTTTGCTTTCAAAAAAAGGAAATTATTATTAACTAAAATTTATTGATTATGAAAAGATTTTCACGTTTTATGGCCATTGCCATGGCATTGATGATTGGTATCAGCATTGCTTCGGCTCAAAATGGTAAAGTATTTCAAACCAAGGCTCAAACCCTTGGTTTAAAAACCGGGCAGGTACATGCCACTTTTGATAAGAGTTTGTCAAACGGTTCGCGAGCCTTATTGCTTGAACAGAACTTTGACACTACCGACCTTTTCCCGCCAACAGGTTGGTCTCAAACAATTACTAATGCCAGCAATACCTGGGAGCAGGGAAATGTTACCGATCACGATTTTAATGTGATTGATACCAGCAGCCTGTTTTCGGCAATATGCCCATGGGTAGCAGAAGATCAGGATGAGTGGCTTATTACCAACTCGGTTTTTGCCAACGGTGAAACACCTTTAAACCTTGTTTGGTATGCAGGAACCAGTGGAAGCTGGCTTACGGCTGCTACTTTAAAATGTTTAATATCAACCGATAATGGTACAACCTGGACTGTCCTTTGGGATGCTCTTGATGAAATAGATCCTGCTGCTGACTGGGATTGGAATAAGGTTACCATTAATCTGGATGCTTATGCAGGTGCTCCTTTCCAAATTGCCTGGGAGTACGTTGGAAACGACGGTGATATTGCCGGAGTGGATGGCGTTCAAATTAAAAGCGGTTACGATTACCTGTTTCAGGATGATTTTGAGTCGTTTACAACCGGACAATATGTTGCTTTGGATGGCAACCAGGACTGGTGGACTACCTGGACCAATCAACCGGGTGGCACTGAGGATGCCGAAATCAAGGATACCTATTCAGCAAGCCCTACTCATGCAGCTTTGTTGGAAGATGGAACCGACCTGATTTTGAAACTGGGGAACAAAACCTCGGGTAAGTATCAAATTAATTTCAAATATTATATTCCTACCGATTCTGCCGGATATTTCAATATTCAAAGATTTGAAGACCCTGGTGTAGAATGGGCTTATGAAGTTTATTTTGGGAAAACGGGAGACGGCTACATGTCGATTGACGGTGAGCAGGTTGGTTTCTTTAGTTATGCACACGATACATGGATGCAGATTGAGAATATTATCGATTTAACCAACGACTCTGCCTTTATGTACATTGATGGAAACCTCATCAACGCATGGGTTTATAGTACCGGTTCTACCACCGTTCAGTTAGGTGGTGTTGACTTTTACGCAGGTGCTCCGCAAGGAGAGGAAGCTTTTTCAAAAGTTTATCTTGACGATGTTGGTTACATTTTGTTGGATGCCGGTGCTCAGGCTCCTGAAATTACTGTTACTCCCACTTCATTCAATGTTGTTGTTGAAAGCGGTACTACCGACGATGAAACACTTACCATTGGTAACGAAGGACAGCAAGACCTTGAGTATGACCTGACACCTACTTATGATGTTGGTGCTTCTTACGCTCCTGTAACAGAGAAAACAAATTATACAACTTCTAAAGTGTTGAACGGCCAGCTTTCAAAAGTTGAGTTGTCAAGTGTTTCCGAACCATCCGACAGTAGGGAAGTAGTGTTAAATTACGATGGCGATCCTGCCAATGCATTCGGTAATGCAAATGCTGATATCCAGTGGCGTACAGCAGCTGTTTTCCGCGCCGATATGGTTAAGGATTATGTTGGTATGGATTTAACCTCCGTTGAAGTATTTATCGGCGATGGTACCGTTACAACATTTGAGGTAAGAGTCTGGAAGATGGGTTCATACAACGTTCCCGGCCCTGGTGATTTAATTACATCGCAGGCCTACACCGTAACTCCTAACGATTGGAATACCATTACCTTGGATACTCCGGTAAAATTGAACGGACAGGATTTATGGGTTGGATATTATATTGAAGCTCCTGCCAATAACTTTGTTGCAAGCACCGACGACGGAACAAACTACAATCCCGATGGAAGTTGGATTGCTTTCGGTCCGGGTTGGAGCCATCTTGGCGACGGTAACCCCGATTACAACTTGAACTGGAATATCCGCGCACACCTTACCGGCGATGCTCAGGAAGCATGGTTGTCAGCAAGTCCCAATACAGGTACTGTAGCTCCCGGCGCTACCGAAGATGCTACTTTAACCATCGATGCCAACAACCTTACTTCGGGTGCTTACAATGCTACCATGGTAGTTAGAAGCAACGATTTGGCTAACGAATGGATTGATGTTCCTGTTCAAATTGGTGTGTTTGTGGGCATTAACGAAAATGGCGACAAAGGGTATGTTTCAATGTATCCTAATCCTGCCACCGATGGTGTTAAACTTACTGCCAATACAACCATTACCGATGTTCAGATTTTTAATGCAATCGGACAAATGGTTTACAGCACAACTGTAAATGCTAAATCCGCTTCGATTGATTTGTCATCGTTGCAAAATGGTGTTTATTTTGTAAAAACAAACTCTGAACTTGGAACAGCAACCCAAAAGCTTGTTGTTAAATAATAGTTTGTAGTTACTTTTATAAAGAGGCTGTTTCAAAAGTCATTTGTGCAAAAATGTCCGATTGAGCTGAGTTGAAGGTTACCACGGTAATATTCAACTCAGCTCAGGACGACAAAATCGAAGACTTTTGAGAAAGCCTCTTTTTTTATTTTTGACATCAGGATGACACAAAACGAAAATATTAATTCATATCACCTGTTTCAACAGCTACAGCTAAACAAGATATATTCCGGCAAAGTAAGGCCTGTAATTGTAGCTGATAACTTACGGACACCTGAAAATATGGGTTCCGTATTGCGCCTTGCTGCCAATGTGGGTGCTGATAAGGTTTTCTTTTTGCGGTACGAAACAGAAGAGGTGCCACGGAATTGGAAAATTAAAAAAACAGCTTCGGGTGCGGATGAAAAGGTTGTCTGGAAAATTATTAAGCCCGATGAACTTAAGGCGCATATTCCTTCCGGCTTTTCGTTGGTGGCAGTAGAAACTTCAGAAAAAGCTGTTAATATTTTTCAAACCGAATTGCCTGAAAAGATTGCTTTTGTGGTCGGTCATGAGGTATATGGAATTAGTGAATCTGTTTTGAATATGGCTGATAAAACGGTTTATATTCCCATTCCCGGAGTAATTTCGTCGTTAAATGTAACACACGCGTTGGGTATTGCCGCCTTTGAGTGGCTGCGGCAACAATTTTGGAATAATAAAAATGAAATATGAAATACAACCACATCTTTTTCGACCTTGACCGGACCCTGTGGGATTTTGATAAGAGTTCACTGGAGGCATTTGATGAAATATTTGAAAAACGAAACTTAAAATCACTTGGTATTGAGTCGGTTAAAGTTTTTCATGATGTTTATGATGTGCACAATAAAAAACTTTGGGATTTATACCGTGACGGCGGAATAGAAAAAGAGGTTTTGCGTGGGAGAAGATTTTATTTGACACTCAAAGATTTTGGAATTGAGAATCCCGAACTGGCCGAGTTGATTGGGGTGGATTATGTAACATTAAGTCCGTTAAAAGTCAATCTTTTTCCTCAGGCAATTGATACGCTGGAGTATCTTAAGTCAAAGTACAAGTTGCACATTATTACCAATGGTTTTCAGGAGGTTCAGAATGTGAAAATGAAAGCGTCCGATTTGAATAAGTACTTTACAACAATTGTTACCTCCGAAGAGGCTGGCATTAAAAAGCCGAACCCTGCAATATTCCAGTACGCTCTTAAAAAGGCAGGAGCAGCTGTTTTTGAAAGTTTAATGGTGGGCGACGATCCTGATGTTGATATTCTTGGTGCAAAGCAGATGGGTATGGATCAGGTGCTTTTTGATCCAAATGCCGGTTTTGTTGTAAACCAAGCCACCTATTATATAAGCTGTCTTGATGAAATGAAGAAGTTTTTGTAGTTTTTTTAATGATCGCTCACAGTTGCAAACTGTGAGAGGAGTAGGGGTGTCTGCTCACAGTTGCAAACTGTGAGAGGAGTAGGTTTTGCGTTGTATGCTTTGAGATATTTGTTTACAGTTACAAACTGTGAGAAGGAATAGGGGTTGCAAACTGTGAGAAGAAGTAGGAAGGTTGCTTACAGTTATAAGCTGTGAGCAGGAAGGTGAGCAGGAAGGTGAGCAGGAAGGCAATTATAACGGGTGCCAAAGGTGTTTCTCAAGGTCAATAATTTTATCGTCAATGGTTTTAATTCCTTCACTTTCGAGCAACTCCTTCATGGTGCTGTTGCCGCCAAAATGCCTTTTGCCGGTTAAAATCCCCTGTCGGTTTACTACCCTGTGAGCGGGAATGTTTTTCAAATTATACTTTGAATTATTGAGTGCCCAGCCCACCATGCGTGCCGAGCGTTTACTCCCGAGAAATTCGGCTATTATTCCGTAGGTTGTTACCTTACCGTAGGGAATTTGTTTTACAACTTGGTAAACCCTGTCAAAAAAATTTTTGTCAGCCATCGTTGTTAATTCTGAATTCGAGGTACTTGATTTTAACGCCGTTTTTCAGCCATATTTTTTCGTAAAAGGTTTGAATTTGCGTTACTTCATTATCAAGTTCGGAGTTGTATATGTCCTCATTCTCATAAAGCAACTTATGGTGGCCATCCTTAATTACATCCATGGTGTAATCGTAAAAAAGCAGGTTGTCGGTTTTCAGGTGGATGATGTGGTTCTTTTTAAGAAGCGGTTTGTAACGTGCCATAAACTGTGGCGAAGTAAGCCGTTTTTTTTCTTTTATACGCCGTGGTTGCGGATCGGGGAAAGTAATCCAGATTTCGTCAAGCTCCTCTTTGCCAAAGTAATATCCTATTTGGTCGATGCGCGTTCTTATAAAAGCAACATTGGTTAAATTAAGCGCCCGCGCGTTAACAAGGCCCTGCCAGATACGTGCTCCTTTTATGTCGATACCAATAAAGTTTTTATCTGGGTGTCGTTGAGCCAGCCCCACGGCGTATTCGCCTTTTCCGCAGGCCAGTTCTACTACGATGGGATTGTTGTTTTTAAAAAAATCTTTTCGCCAATTACCTTTTAAGAAAAAACCGTCTTTAACCTCTTCAAAGGTATATTGAAACATATTGCTGAAAGTTCTGTTCTCGGCAAAACGTTGCAATTTATTTTTATTACTCATACTTAACTAAAGGGCTTACTTTTTTAAAATCCAGGCTGACGGATTTTCGTGTTGTCTGATACGGGACAGTTGTTGTGTTGCTTCTGCCATGGTGTTAAAACCGGCATAGGCAACTCTTGTCATGCCATAGCTGTTGGTTCCTGCTATAATAGCCACAAATCCTTTGGCCTGTAACTGTTTAATAAACTTTACGGCGTTGTTGTGGTTTTTAAACGAACCGGCAATGATAAAATAGGAGTAATGGGGGGATGATTCAACTACCGGATCGTTGTGATTGTCGGCAGGTGATGTTTTGGCCTGTGCAGCGGTCGGTTCTGTGTTTTCAGCTTCTGCAACAGATTCAGCTTCCATATTTGTTTCTTCAGCAGGCGGCTCTTCAACAATTTCGTTGCCGGATTCTTCAGTAACCTGTTTATCCATGTTAATTTTACCGGGAGGTGTTGTTATGGTGGCATCCTGTTTTTCGGCTTCAACTTTCTCAACCGGAGCTTCCGGTTTAGTTGTTTCGTTACCGGTTTCTGCCGTTAATTCTTTGGACGAATCCTTAAAGGTTAAATCATCGTTGGCAAGCGAAGCGGTTTTGGTTTCCGTTTCATCTTTGCTAAACAATTTAACCAGCCAAAGCCCCGATGCACTTTTGCTCAGCTCTTTAATGGGAAGTATTTCAACGTTGTTGGAAATATAACTTCCGGCATTGTTGTAAAAAACAGGAATTTTAGAACCGTATTGTGTATAATAGTGGTTTACAATCTGTTTATTCATAACACCCCAACCGGCAAGCATTCCCAAAAGCAGCAGCAGAATAAAATAAAACTGCGAGCGGTAGGGCGATCTTCTGCGTGCCACCAGTATTTTACCATCGGCATTTTTAGGTTTGGTTTTTAGGTCGGAAGGTGTTTTATCTGTACGTTTTTCGGTTTTTTGTCTGGCAGGGGCAGCAGCTTTGTCGTTACTGCTGTTTTTTACCTTTTTTATTGCCTCTTTAATTCGTTCTTCATCCGATATCTTATTCACTGCCGGCGATATAAAAGGGGAAAGGCCAAATGAGTTGGGATTGTAATTAACAGAGGTGTCCTGACTAAAAACAACTTTACCGTTTCCATCTTTACGAATGGTTCCCACCTTGTCAAATCGAATTTGTTTGCCACTGTCCAATGCATTTTGACAGGCAATGGCAAAAGCATCCATCTTTTTTTTAGCATCCTGATAGGTAAGGTTCTCCTCTTTGGCAATGTAGTTTACAAGCAGCCCGTCGTTGGTGCGCAGGTATGGGTTAAACATCACTTCGCGAAAGGGTGGCTTGAAATAGTGCGTGTTGTAGTTTACCGTTGCAGGTTTGTCGTTAATGATAAACCCACCCAGACCGGGTATTACAACACACTCATAATCAAACAATAAATCGCCTATGTACTTTGCTATAACCATTCTGTAAATTGTGCGTTAATCGAACTTGCTAAAGTAGTTAAATAATAGTGTGTTATCAAATATTATTGATGATTTTTTCCAAATCTGACGGCGTGTCCACCGAAAGACTCACATAATCAGTTACTTTAACCTTTATTTTGTAGCCGTTTTCGAGCCATCTCAACTGCTCCAGTTTTTCGGCTTTTTCAAGCGGGGAGGGGGGAAGGGTGACTATTTTTTTTAGCACATGCGTGCGATAACCGTAAATTCCGATGTGCTTGTAATAGGTGTGATACCTTGTCCAATTTTGGATGTTTTGGTCGCGGTAGTAAGGGATGGCCTGTCTTGAAAATAAAAGTGCAAAATTATTTTGTCCGATTACTACCTTAACGGTATTGGGGTCAAAAAGCTCTTCCTGAATATTGATGGCTCCTGCCATGGTGGCAATATCGGTTTGGCTGTCGTTAAACAGTGCTGCCAGTTGGTTTATTTGCTCTGGTTCGATAAAAGGTTCATCTCCCTGGATGTTAATTATCGCATCTGCATCCTCATAATCAGGAAAGCTTATCACTTCGTTGCAGCGTGAAGTACCGTTGTTATGCGACGGGGCGGTCATGGTTGCTTTGCCGCCAAATTTTAAAACGTGCGAAAAAATTCGTTCGTCATCGGTGGCAACAACCACTTTGTTAAGACTTGTTGCTTTTTGAGCCTGTTGGTAAACCCTTTGAATCATGCTTTTACCACGAATCATGGCCAACGGCTTGCCGGGAAACCGGCTGGAGGCATATCGGGCGGGAATAATGCCGAGGATGTTCATGGCAACGGGGTTGAGGTTATATTAAAACAGTCCGTTTATTTCGGCGTCAACTTTTTCGATGACAACGCTCAAGTCTTCCGGTTTTTTGAAGTCCAGATTGTCAACGTCAATAATCAAAAGTTTGCCAAGGGTATATTTGTTTATCCAGTTTTCGTAACGCTCGTTGAGCAGTTTAAGGTAGTCGAGCCTGATTGATTCTTCATATTCACGTCCGCGGCTCTGTATTTGTTCAACCAAAGTGGGGATGTTTGCCCTGAGGTAAATTAATAAATCCGGGGCTTTAATAAAGGAGCTCATAAGCTCGAAAAGCGAAATGTAATTTTCAAAATCGCGGGTTGACATCAGGTTCATCGAGTGCAGGTTGGGTGCAAAAATATAAGCATCCTCGTAAATTGTCCTGTCCTGAATAACATTTTTTCCACTTTCGTGAATATCAATAACCTGCCGGAATCGACTGTTAAGGAAATAGACCTGAAGGTTAAACGACCATCGTTGCATATCCTCGTAAAAACTGTTTAAATATGGATTGTTTTCAACATCCTCATAATGAGGTTTCCATTTGTAATGCTTTGCTAACAACTTAGTTAGGGTTGTTTTGCCTGAGCCTATATTTCCTGCTACTGCAACATGCATAGTATTAAATTTAATTTGGTACGAAAGTAAAAAAATTACTGTATCATTTTTAGAATTTCATCAATGTATTTTCTGTTATTCGACATTCGCGGTACTTTGTTTTGTCCGCCAAGCTTGTTCCGCTTCTTCATCCAGTTATAAAAAGTGCCTTTCGGTACCGATACCATCACCGGTGGCTTTAATACAATATCCTGATAGCGTTTGGCTTCGTAATCGGAGTTGAGCGATTTTAGTGCTGTATCAAATGTTTCTTTAAAGAAATCAAGGTTTTCAGGCAGTTTTTCAAACTCCACTAACCACTCATGCGCAATTTCCTTTTTGCCGTGATGGTTTTTAAATTTAGGAGCTCCGGTAAATTCGGTAATAATTGCGCCGGTTCGTTCGCAAGCCATCGCAAAGGCTTTTTCGGCGTTATCAATAATAACCTCTTCGCCTACCACATTAATATACAATTTGGTTCGTCCGGTAATTTTAATTCTAAATGGATTTCTTGATGTAAAAGTTACCGTATCGCCTATCACATAGCGCCATAATCCCGAATTGGTGGTAATAACCATGGCGTAGTTTTTACCCGTTTCAACCTCTTCAAGTAAAACTGTTTTTGGCTGATCGTCGTTTATATGCTCAAAGGGGATGAATTCATAATAAATGCCGTAATCAAGCATCAGTAGCATATCGTAGCTGTCTCTTCTGTCCTGTATTCCAAAAAATCCCTCCGATGCGTTATAAGTTTCAAGATAGACCATTTTATCGTTTTTAATGATGTCGTGAAACTGTTGCCGGTAGGGATTAAAACTAACGCCGCCATGAAAAAACACCTCAAGGTTGGGCCACACATCCATAAGGTTATCGGTTCCTTTTTTTTGAAGGATCATTTTAAGCAATACCAATATCCATGAGGGCACTCCTGAAATGCTGGTTACATCATGGTTCATGGTCGATTCAACCATTAAGGCCAGTTTGCTTTCCCATTCATCCATCAACGCGATACTAAGTGACGGTGTGCGCATAAATTCAGCCCAATAGGGGAGGTTTTGCATGAGGATGGCAGATAAATCACCTTCATAGTAGGAGGTGTTGCTTACCTCTTGTATTTGGCTGCTACCTCCCATTACAAGACTTTTTCCTTCAAACAGTTTTGAGTCGGGATAAAGGTTAAAGTATATGGAAATTAAATCTTTACCGGCTTTGTAATGGCACTCTTCAATGGAGGACTGGCTCATGGGAATAAACTTGCTTTTTCCGGCGGTGGTTCCCGATGATTTGGCAAACCATTTAGCCTCTTCGGGCCATAGCAGATACTGTTCCCCGTTCCTTAACCTTGTGATAACGGGTTCAATGTCTTCGTATTTGCTCAATGGCACCCGGTTGCGGAACTCGTTAACCGTGGAGATGCTTTCGTAGCCGTATTTTTTGCCCCATTCGGTATTTCGTGCTGTTGAAATCAGCTTGCCGATTAATTCCTGCTGAACATCAACAGGATAGGTTTTAAACAACTCTATCTGATGAATTCTTTTCCTAATCAGCCAACTTATTACCGAACTGATGATTGCCATAGTATAGTTCTCCTCAAAAATTGATTAAGTACCAAAAATAGTATTTTATGGGGAATAAAATAAAAAAAGGCTGTTTCAAAGTTGAAACAGCCTTTTTTGAAGTAAAGCAGGGAATTTACTATTTAACCATCAGTTTTGCAGATGTTTTTGTGCCATCGTTTAATACTGTGTTAATTAGGTAAATACCACTTGTTAATCCTGAAATGTCAATGGTATTGTTTCCCGAATTAACGCTGTTGCTATATACAACTTTGCCGGTTACATCCAGAATGGTAACCATTCCGTTTTCATTGCTTACAAAGTTAACATACCCTGAGGCAGGGTTGGGGTAAATTTTGATATTGTTTGCACTGTTTTCGTCGATGCCGGTTGTTTTAACACCAAAAACAAAAAGGTTATCAACTTCCCAGGTTGAAGAGGCTGCATCGGTTGAGGTATATTTAAAAGCAAGGTATATTTTTTGATTTAAATAGGCGCTCAAATCAACATCGGAATTTACCCAATCGAAGTTGCCATCTGACCAGGTAGCACTGCCTGAAATATCATCCCATGTAAATGTTTCGGGGCTGCTTGTTCCGTCATAGTCGGTTGATACCAGCAGTTGCAACGGATTGCCATCGTATTTGTATGCATTATCAAAGGTGAAGTTTCCGCTGATAAAATTGGTAAAATCAAGTTCGGGAGAAACCAACCAGTCTTCGTTGGCATGGCTTCCGCTATCATAGCCTGACATTTTTGCAAAAGTGTTATCGCTATATGTATATGCTTCCCATTCCTGGTCGCCTGAAACATTGTGTGGTACCCAGTCGCCAAAAGTGCCGTCTTCAAAGTCAACCGATGACAAAACGGTAATATCGGGCGTGGTAGCCGTTGCAACAGGAGCGGTACCATCGGTTTTGTAGTCGATGTTTGCACCACCGTTGGTATAAGGATAGATGGTAAAAGTGTAGCTTGTAAAAGTTTCGAGGCCGCTAAAGGTAAATGCTTCGGCTCCGTAACTAACATTGGCAGCAGCAGTACCATCGCTCCAGTCAAAATCATCAGGTACAGGTGTTCCGTCTTGCGGTGCGGTGGTTGTCGAACCTTCTTTAGCTCCCAGAATAAGATATCCTGCCGGCAGCTGTGTTCCGGTAGCATCTGTCCATGTTAAATCAATCGACAGGCCGTTTGCGTTGGCTTCAAAGTTTGTGGGATAATTACTTGGTTCGGGGTCAATGGTAGTTTGTCCTGAAAAGCCAAAATCATCAAAATAAACATGTCCGCCGGTGTTGTTGTTTTCTTTGTAGGTACGAACCTCAAAGCGGAATTGTGCTGCATTTACAGGAGCAGTAAGCGTAACGCTGTACTGTTGCCACGAAGCATTATCTTCGCTGTATGTGTTTGGCCTTAACACGTCGGCATCGTCGTCAAGGTAGGTACCGCTGCCATCCATCCAATAGGACCAGATTCGTGTACGGGCAGCCGGATCATTGTCGTAATACCAATAGGTAATGGTGTATTCCGTTCCCGGCGTAACACCTGAAATGTCCTGCCTTAATTTTTGACTTGAAGCGTCCGACATCTGCGCAGCTGAATAAGTTCCGCTGTGAATGGTGGTGGCTTCCTGTGATACGTTGTCATACAAATCCCAATCGGTGGGAGTGGAGGCATTGTCCCAGTTTTCCATTCCCGGATTTGATACCATGTTTTGGCCTATCGACCAAAAAGGAGCAGCCATTAACAATGCTGCTACCATTAAAAAATAAAATTTTCTCATCGCTTTTTTGATTTTAAGTAGCACCTGAGTTTGTGGTTAATAAACTCAGGTGCTTTTGGTTAACAATTATTTTTATTTAATGATTAATCTTTTTACTGCTTGTTCTCCTGTTGATTTGTTAGTAAACTTAACAAGATAGACTCCCTTGGGCAGGTGTGAAAGTGAAAGTTTTGCAGAACCTGTATAATCGGATGAAAATACCTGTCTTCCAACAAGGTTAATAACAGAAACTTCCACGTTGGTATTGGTTGGCAAGGTAATGTTAACCAACCCTGTTGACGGGTTAGGATACAATACAACCCGGCCTGCAAGTCTGTTTTCCGACAAACCATCGGGAATGGTGTGGATAAAATCACTCTTTGTAAGTGTATCCGTTCCAAACACATTGGTTGCCACAAGGGTTACATTGTACAACGAATCGGCAGGAATGAGATAGTAAATTTCCTGCGGATTAACTGCTGTGGATGTGTCGGGAGTTGCTCCCTCGAATGTCCAACTATAACTTACCGCTTCGCCAGTGGAAAGGTTGGTAAAGTTGGCATAGCTGCCCACGGTTACTGTGGTTGGCATGGCATCGAAATCGGCTACTGGTGCTTCTCCTGCCCAGATGTAGTCAGTATAAACAGCAGTGTCGGTTAACGAACCATCGCTGATAATTAAGGTAACATCAAATTTACCGGCGGTATCGTAGGTAATGGCAGGAGGATACTGTCCCGAATAAGTTGCAGGCGTACCTCCTTCAAAGCTCCATTCCCATGAGGTTGGATTCCCGGTTGACATGTCGGTAAACTGAACGCTATCGCCAACTAAAACGATGGTGGTGTCAGCCTGGAATGCAGCAATAAGCTGAATTTGACAAGCAAATCCCGGAGTGGCGTAAATTGAGTCGCCATCGGCATTAACAGCAGCAAGATTTACCGATGCATGCCAGTTTTCTCCCAACGAATTGTCTAAATCAGGATTGCAAAGGGTAAGCGAGGGGCCATCGCCATCAGGTTCGGTGGGCCATGGCGCCTGATCGTCGTAAGTTAACGAGTCGATTACATTGTCAACAAGGTCGAGCACAACAATGTCCTCACCGCCATTGCTTAATCCGCCGCTTGTCCACTGGTATGCTGTTGCGCCAAAGGTTCCCAGCATGGCCAGCGAGTCTTTTGCTACCAAAACATACGATTCGGGTAACAAATCCACATCGGGGAAGGTAAATTCAACCCCTTCCGAAAAGTGTACGCCATTCAAATTGGCCGTATCGGCGCTGTTGTTATACAGTTCGATAAATTCCAATGTATCTTCACCCGACTCGGGAGGATTGTACATGATTTCTGTAATGACCAGATTGGGTGAAATATAAGGCTCAATTATTGAGAAACTATTGTCACTCATATCAGCAGGGTCGCCCGCGTTGATACCTTTAATTTTTATTTTGTAATTGGTATCGATGGCCTGATTGTTAAATACCATCCAGTCGAAACTTGAATCGGATGCCGGAAGGTTATAAACAATGATTGATGAATCGTTTTCGCCATGGAAAAGATCGATTTCGATGTTGCCGTCCCAGTTTCCATAGCTCCAGTTGATGGTATAAACCGAGCCTTGCTCAATGCTTTCGCCGCCATTGGGGTTGATAACCCTGATAAACGGTTGAGGGATAAAGTTTAAAGCACCGGGGGTGCCTCCGTCCTGGTCGCTGGCTAGCCAACTGCCGGGCAGGCTGTTGTCGTATGAAGGGTCAATCAACGAAAGCGAAGGACCGTCACCATCAGGTTCGGTAGGCCATGGGCTTGAATCGTCGTAGTTTACAATATCCACAAGAATTCCATCGGCATTCCATAACCGTACGGCGTCACCACCATTACCAAGTCCGAAGTTGCCGCTACCGTCGTAATCAGGGGTGAAGGGGAAATTACCATTGTCGGTTATTTGAATGGTAAAATAGCCGTTGGCAGCAATGCTGTATCCTGCCGGTATAATAATAGGTGTATGATTGGCATCGTTGTCGAGTACTTTCCAGTTTTCGAGGTCGATGGATGAGCCGGTGGTGTTATACAGTTCAATCCATTCTTCGTCGGCACCTGGAGAGTTATACATGATTTCGTTGATTACCAATGCAGGGCTAACCGGTACTTCCCACGATTGTGTTTGTGCACTGGTGTCAGGAATGGTGAATTGCCAGTTTCCGGCAACCCAGTTGTGATCGCTGTCGTTAACACCCCATTCCCAGGTGTTGGCACCGTTGTCAACAACCAGATACTGCTGGCAAGTCCAGATGTGGTCGCCTGCAACAGCATCGCCATTGGTTCCGTCATCATAAAAAGCCGAATGCTCATTACCGCTATCCCACGAGGGGTCGTAATTTCCGTTTACATCCCAGCTTCCTTTCAGGTAAAATCCATCATAATTTTGTCCCAGCGTATCGTAAACAATAAAAGTTACTGTTGCTGTTGGGGGAGGGGGGCCGGTAACGGATGTGGTGTTGGTTGAAAAGTCGTAAGTAAAGGTGGTTGCGTTAACACCGTCGGAAGTAAATGAAACATTGCCGCCTGTACTTTGATCCCAATTGTTATTAAGTGCAACTTTAAATTGCCAGTTACCTGATGGAACGGTAAGTTCAACCGTGTAGATATCGTCACCGTCGGCATCTGTCATTTGGCCTGTGAGGTTGGTGGGGTCCCAATCAGCAGTTCCATTCATGGCACTGAAAAAGTCGCCTGCAACAACAGGAAGAGTGTGCATTACCAAATCGGCATCGGCATTTACACGCCAGGTAGTATCGGTGGCTACTGTGAGATTAATGTGCTGATTTGTTCCGGGATAATTGGGGTCGCTCCAGCTGGAACCTTCAACCACTTTATACTCGTTATCGGCAGCCGGAAGGTTTTTGGTGAGTACATAAACACCGTTTGTGTTTAGTGTCATTTCGTAATCGGGGTCGCCGGGAGTCCATCCTTGAAAAGAACCAACGATATATACCGGAGGAGGATTGCCTGCAACGGTAATGTTATCAACTTCCCAGGTGGCAGCACCTGCGGTTGTGGAAGTATATTTAAAGGCTACATAGGTAGTGCCGCCGGTGTAGGTAGAAATATCAACGGTTCCCGCATCAATAAATGACCAGCCACCGGGATCGGGGAAGGTAAACTGAGCAGTAACATCATTCCATGTGCCGCTGGTATTTGGATCGGATACACCATCATAATCATTTGAAACCAATACATACAGGCCGCTGTTGTCGCCATAGTTACGTGCATGGTCAAAATGAAGTGTAACATTACTGTATCCCGACAGGTTGATGGCCGGTGTAATTAGCCAGTCTTCGTTGTCTTGTGCACCCCCTGAATAGCCGTTCATTTTAGCGCTTCCCGGAGGGTTTCCGTAGTTTGTCCAAACCCATTCCTGATCGTTGCCTATTATGTTTTGAGTGGTCATCACATCTAAATCGGCATCAAAAGGTTCGTAAAAGGCGGTATCAGCAGTGGTTCCTCCACCACCACCTCCGCCGTTTCCGTAGCTGAGGACAACATTGTCGAAACCGGCATAATCGCTTCCCCCATTCTGGCGGGCACTTAACTGCAAACGAACATATTGTGTGCCTGCTGGTACATCAACGGTTACCAATGTCCATGTGCCTGTATTTTTTGACAACTCAATATCATCGGCAATGGGCCATGCGGAGCCATTATCGTATTGAACATTGTAAAAGATGGAGTCGGAGCCATCATATCCATCGGTGTAATAATAGAAAGAGATTTCAACGTCGGAATACGATGAAACATCAATGGCGTCAAATGAAAGTGTATGGCGAAATGGACCGCCACCATTGGGATTATCCAAATCTCGCATTCCCCAGAAGTAGGTGCCGTTTTGAGCAGCAGCAATATGGGAGTTGAAATCGGTAACCGTATCCCAGGTGTCTCCTGAAACATTGTAGGGTGCCGGGTTTGGAGTGTAATTCCAATCGTCAGCAGCTCCTTCAAAGTCCTGATAGTTGATGGTTGTTTGACCATAACCAAACCAGGCCATCAGTACCAAACCAAATAAAAACGTAAATTTTTTCATAGATAATTATTTAATGATTAATTTTTAACAAAATTAAAATTGTTTGCCTTTCTATTTTATACTGTTGAAAACATAACAATTTAACAACATTAAATTGATAAAAAAGGGGCAGCTAAGTTACTATTATTCGTTTAAATATTGATTATTTGACAGGTTAATTTGGTAAAATATTTTGTTTTGCCCAATAATTCAAATCCTGTGAATTTTGTAAAAGGTACTAAAACCATTGCGGCTCGCTAACGATATAAATTAGCCGGCAAAGTGCTTCCGTTGAATAAACATTTCATTACAATCTTACAAAGGCTTATCAAATTATTTACTTTTGCATCTTCACCAATTGTAATTATGTTTTTTATCCATCCTAAAATATTATGGGGGTTGTTGGCACTGCTGATACCACTGATTATTCATCTGTTTAATTTCAGAAGATACCGTAAGCTGCCCTTTAGCAATATTGAATTTTTAAAAAACATTACCCGTCAGACGCGCAAACAGAACAAGGTTAAACATTTGGTTGTGTTGCTGTTAAGAATGGCAGCCATGGCGCTCATCATCATTGCCTTTGCCAATCCACGTTTAAACAACAGCCAAAAAAATGTTAACCAAAAAGTAAAAGCGCTGTACCTTGATAATTCATTTAGCATGATGGCGGAAGGCCGGAACGGGATGCTGTTTGAAAACGCACGCCAACTGGCTGACGAGCTGATAAAAAATTCAGGCCACGACCAGCGTTACCTGCTGCAAACGAACGACTTTTCATCGGGCAGGCATCTATTAAACCGTGATGAAGCCCTTAAGGAGATTGACCACCTCAAAATCAGTCCTGCCACCCGTAAGCTATCGTCGGTAAACCAGCGGCAACAAAAGCTGCTTAAAAAGCTGAAAGGTATTGAATCATACTGGTTTTCCGATTTTCAACAAAACAGTGCCGATTTTGCCCGGTTTGCTGCCGACAGCACCGATTACTACTATTTTTTTCCGCTGGAACAGGTTCAAAACAAAAACATTTACATCGACTCATGCTACTTTACCAAACCACTTGTGCTACCGGGAAAACAGGCTGAAATAAAAGTGGTATTAGTCAATACCTCCGCCTCTTCATACGAAAAGGTATTGCTTACACTCTTTATCGATGGCGTACAGCGTGCCGTAACCGGTGTTGATCTTCCGGCATTTAAACGGGTGGAAGTTCCTTTGTCGTTTACTTCAAACAACAGTGGATGGCAGGCAGGAAAACTCACCATTGAGGATTACCCCGTAACCTTTGACGACAACCTCTATTTTACCTATAAAGTAAACAGCCGTATTAAGGTGCTGGATATTTTTTCGGAAAGTAAAAACCCCTGGATTTCAGCCTTTTTTAGTGCTGATAGCGTTTTTTCATATAGCTCCGCATCGTATATGCAACTTAATCCCGGCTCCTTTTCAAATTATTCGCTGATAATTTTAGACGGGTTGCCCGAGGTTACCAGCGGCCTTGCCGATGTTTTACTGAAGTTTGTAAAACAAGGAGGAAACTTGTTATTTGTTCCTACGGCAGAGCTGGATATTACGGGTGCCAATAATTTTTTAAAACTTTGGAATATCGGCAGTTTTGTACAGGCCGACACCACGAGAACCAGAATTAAGGGAATTAAAATCAACGACCCTGTTTTTAAAGCCGGGTTGGATAAAGTGCCTGAAAACGCCGACCTGCCTGCTGTTAATCTTCACTACCCCTTGCATCACAAAACCCTGACGGCCTCGGTAACCCTGCTGTCGTTGTTAAATGGCGATGATTTTCTCATTCGTAAAAAAACCGGCAGCGGTTCTATGTATCTGTTAACAGGCTCCATCGATAAAAAAACAACCGACTTTGTTTTTAACCCTCTCTTTGCTTCGGTGTTGTACGGCATAGCCATTACCACCGACAAAAAAGGAAGCCTGTTTTACTACATTAACGATGCTGCACAAATTACAGCTCCTGTCTCCACTGCTGTAAACGGTGATAACACCATAACCCTGAAAAGGCAGAATGACAATTACAGTTTTATTCCCGGGCAGCATCAACAAGGGGGGAAAACAGTTTTGCAACTTTACAACGGCATTAAAAAAGCCGGTATCTATCAGGCTGTTATCAACGATAGTGTAAAATATTTACTGGCCTTTAATTACAATCGCAGCGAATCGGATATGCAGTTTTACAGCAGTAAAAAACTCGACAGTCTGCTTAATAAAAGCCCCATAAAGCATTACACGGTACTTAACGGAGAAATAAACAATGTAAAAGAAGTTATCAACCAACAGCAAAAAGGCGCTCGATTTTGGAAGCTATTTATTATATTCGCAGCTTTATTATTACTGGCCGAAGTTATGATACTGCGTTGGTGGAAATAGATAAATTGGAATTTTTGTATGAGCGACATGGATGAATTAGAAGGATTGGAAGAACAGCCTCAGGAGCAAAACCGTGATGAGGGGCATCGTACTTTGCATTTAAGCGGAATGTACAAGAACTGGTTTCTTGATTACGCTTCGTATGTAATTCTGGAAAGGGCTGTTCCCGACATCAACGACGGGTTAAAACCTGTACAACGTCGTATTTTGCATGCCATGTACCGCCTCGATGACAGCCGCTTTAACAAGGTAGCCAATATTATCGGACATACTATGCAGTTTCACCCTCACGGAGATGCCTCCATCGGTGATGCACTGGTACAGTTGGGACAAAAGGAATTGTTGATTGAAACGCAGGGAAACTGGGGTAACATTCTTACCGGCGACAGCGCCGCAGCACCCCGTTATATTGAAGCCCGGTTATCAAAGTTTGCCAAAGAGGTTGTTTTTAACCCCAAAACCACAAAGTGGAAACTCTCTTACGACGGGCGAAACAAAGAACCCGTTTCGCTTCCGGTAAAATTCCCTTTGTTGTTGGCTCAGGGTGTTGAAGGTATTGCCGTGGGGCTTGCATCGAAAATTCTTCCTCATAACTTTAATGAGCTTATCGATGCATCCATCCTCTATTTAAAAGGTAAAGATTTTGAGCTGCTTCCCGATTTTTTAACAGGCGGTCTGGCCGATTTTTCGCGCTACAACGAAGGACTAAGAGGAGGAAAAATCAGGCTGAGGGCACGAATACATCAGGAAGACAAAAAAACGCTGGTGATTACCGAAATTCCTTATACCACCAACACAGGCTCGCTTATCGATTCCATTGTGTCGGCCAACGATAAGGGGAAAATAAAAATTAAAAAGATTGACGATAACACGGCTGAAAATGTTGAAATTGTTATCCATCTTGCCCCCAATGTGTCGCCTGACCAAACCATTGACGCCCTTTATGCCTTTACCAATTGTGAAGTCTCCATTTCGCCCAATTCGTGTGTAATTGCCAACGACAGGCCTGAATTTCTTTCGGTTAAGGATATACTTAAATATGATACCGACCACACCGTTGCACTGCATAAAATGGAGTTGGAAATCCGTATGCAGGAGCTTCTTGACCAGTGGCATAACTATTCGCTTGAAAAAATATTTATCGAAAACAGGATTTACCTTAAAATTGAAAAGTGTGAAACCTGGGAATGTGTGATTACTACCATCGACAAGGGATTGGAACCCTTTAAAAAAATGCTCAGGCGTCCTGTGGTAAAAGAGGATATCGTAAGGTTAACCGAAATAAAAATCAAACGCATCTCCAAATACAATGCCTTTAAAGCCGAAGAGCAGATAAAAGCCATTGAAGCTGAAATGGAAGAGGTACAAAACCATTTGGATCACCTGATTGACTATACCATTAACTATTTCAAGCAGATAAAGAAAAAATACGGTAAAGGGCGGGAACGTAAAACCGAAATCAGAAGTTTTGACACCATCAATGCCAATATGGTGGCGGTGGCCAATCAAAAGCTATATGTCAATCGCGAAGAGGGCTTTGTGGGTACATCGCTTAAAAAAGATGAGTTTGTAACCGAGTGTTCCGACATTGATAACATCATTGTTTTTCGCGACAACGGTACTTTTCAGGTTGTAAAAGTGGCTTCCAAGTTGTTTGTGGGCACCGGAATTATCCATGTGGCTGTATTTAAAAAGAACGATGACCGCACCACCTACAACATGATATATCGCGATGGAAAGCGGGGTAATTATTATGTTAAACGCTTTGCAGTTAAAGGGGTAACGCGCGAACGTGAATACGATCTTACACAAGGCACCGAAGGTTCAAAAGTGGTATATTTCACCGCCAATCCCAATGGCGAAGCCGAGATTGTAAAAATAAACCTGAGGCCACGCCCCAAGCTAAAAAAGTTACATTTCGATTTTGATTTTAGCACGCTTGCCATAAAAGGCCGCTCATCGAGGGGAAATACCCTCAGCAAAAACGCAATAAAAAACATCATTAAGCGCGAAGAAGGTGTTTCAACCCTCGCTGCCCGCGATATTTGGTACGATGATACCGTAAGGCGTCTAAATTCAAGCGAACGGGGCACCTATCTTGGAGCCTTCAAAGGAGACGATAAGATTCTTACCATCCTGTCATCGGGAGAATTTAAGTTAACCACTTACGACCTTCAAACACATTTTGAAGATAATATGGTTCACATCGAAAAATTCGACCCGCGTAAAATAATTACGGTGGTTTATCTCGACGGGCAGCAAAACCTCTATTACATCAAACGCTTTAGCATTGATGCCGATACAACGGTGAACAACCGATACCTGTTTATCCCTGACAGCAAAGGGTCGAAAGTAATCTTATTTTCGCTTGATTACCTGCCTCGCCTTGAAGTGGAAATTGTTAAAAGAGACGGCAACGAAATAGAAGTGGTGTTGCCGGCTGATTTTATCGGCGTTAAAAGTTACAAGGCCAAAGGCAAACGGCTCAGCAACAAAGAAATAAGAAAAGTTAAACTAATTGACCCATTGCCCTACGAGCCTCCGGCAGAAGAGGATGCTGATGTTGACGAGGCAGATGAAAATCGGGAAGAAGCAGAAACCCCTTCCGTAGAAGCGGACATACAACCCGAAATCCAAAAGGCTGACATCCCGCTTTTTGACGAGCTTCCTCCTGCGGTTGAAGAACCAAAACAGGAAAAAAAGAAAAAACCATCGGGCAAAAAGAACCCTCCCGATTCCTCCGACGAAATCCAGCAGATGGAGATAGATTTTGAATAGAGCTTTTTTGCATACCGAAGGTTGCAATTCTATAAATTCACCGCCTTTAAACACATTTATAAATGCAATTTAAACTCACATCTGAATTTAAACCTACGGGCGACCAGCCGGAAGCCATCAAACAGTTGCTCGAAGGAATTGGCAGGGGCGATAAGGCGCAGGTATTGCTCGGTGTAACAGGCTCAGGTAAAACCTTTACCATTGCCAATGTGGTGGCACAACTGAACCGGCCTACCCTGGTGTTAAGCCACAACAAAACACTGGCAGCCCAGCTGTATGGCGAGTTTAAACAGTTTTTTCCCGAAAACCGCGTTGAATATTTTGTTTCGTACTACGACTATTATCAACCCGAAGCCTACCTGCCCGTTACCAATACCTATATTGAAAAGGACCTGTCCATCAACGATGAACTTGAAAAATTACGGCTCAGTGCCACCTCGGCACTGTTGTCGGGAAGAAGAGATGTAATTGTGGTGTCCTCCGTCTCATGTATTTATGGCATTGGCAACCCCGATGACTTTACCAACGGAGTGGTTTATTTAAAAACAGGCCAAACGGTAAGCCGAAATAAGCTGCTGCTTGATTTGGTAAATGCACTTTATTCCAGAAATGATGTTGAGTTAAACAGGGGAAACTTTCGTGTTAAGGGCGATACTGTTGATGTGTTTCCGGTTTATGCCGATGATGCTTACCGCATTATTTTTTGGGGCGATGAAATTGAGAGCATCGAAGTAATTGACCCTGTTTCAGGTAAAAAGATTGAATCGTTGCCCGACATTACACTATATCCTGCCAATATTTTTGTTACTTCCAAGGACAAAATAAAAAGTGCTGTTGCTGAAATTCAGTACGACCTTACAAAACAGGCCGAATACTACCGCTCTATAGGAAAAGCTTTGGAGGCCAAGCGGCTGGAAGACAGAGTGGTTTACGATATTGAGATGATGCGCGAGCTGGGTTATTGTTCCGGCATCGAAAACTATTCGCGCTATTTTGACGGACGTGATGCAGGCTCACGCCCCTTTTGCCTGTTGGATTACTTTCCGGATGACTACTTAACCGTAATCGACGAAAGTCATGTTACGGTATCACAAATACGCGCCATGTACGGTGGCGACCGGTCGCGGAAACAGAACCTTGTGGAATTTGGTTTCAGGTTGCCCTCGGCCATGGACAACAGGCCTCTGAAGTTTGATGAGTTTGAAAGTTTGACAGGACAGGTGATTTATGTGAGTGCCACGCCTGCCGACTACGAGCTGCAACAATCGGAAGGGGTTGTGGTGGAGCAGCTAATCCGCCCCACAGGGCTGCTTGACCCTGTTATTGAAGTCAGGCCGGCACACAATCAGGTGGATGATTTGCTGGATGAGGTTGACAAAACCGTAAAAAACGGCCACCGTGTTTTGGTTACCACTCTCACCAAACGCATGGCTGAAGAGCTGACTAAATACCTTGTCAACCTGAATATTAAAACCAATTATATTCACTCCGATGTGGATACCCTCGACCGTGTTGAGATTATGCGCGACCTGCGGTTGGGTAAGTATGATGTGCTGGTAGGCGTCAACCTGCTTCGTGAAGGGCTTGACCTCCCGGAAGTGGCACTGGTGGCCATCTTAGATGCCGACAAAGAGGGGTTTCTTCGGTCGGAGCGCTCCCTTACGCAAACTGCGGGAAGGGCTGCCCGTAACATTAACAGCAAAGTTATTTTTTATGCCGATAAGGTAACTGAATCCATGCGGCGTACCATGGAAGAGACCACCCGCCGTCGTGTAAAACAGATGGCTTACAATAAAAAACACGGCATTACACCCAAACAAATTATTAAATCAACCGACTCCATCATGGGACAAACGGCAGTGGCTGACAACAAACCCGCTGAACCAAAGGCTTATGTGGAAAGAGATTTTGCCACCATTGCTGCCGATCCGGTGGTTCAGTACATGAGTGCCAAAGATATGAAAGACGCCATTGCCAAAAACAAAAAGGATATGCAGGCAGCTGTTAAGGTGCTCGACTTTATTGAAGCCGCCCGCCTGCGCGATGAAATTAAAGAGTTGGAAAAATTGTTGGAGAGGAAAGGGTAACTAACTCATATCTCCTTCCCGGCATCTTTCCGTTTCTCCTTTTTTTTACGAACCGAATAGCCAAAACGTCCCAGATTTTCACCAAGAGTATAATAGCTTCCATGCAGATAGGTAATGGGGTTGGTTTGCCGCAGGTCGAATTTATTGGTATTTTTATCAAGGTATTTTTCGTCAACATTTACGGCAACCACCTCTGCCAAAAACAGATGATGGGTTCCCAGTTCAATTACCTGTTTTACTTTGCACTCAATGTTTACAGGCGATTCGGCCAGCAGCGGTGTTTTGATTTTTGACGCGGGCAAAGCGGTCAATCCCATCTCTTTGAATTTGTTAACATCACGGCCCGATTTAACGCCACACCAATCGGCGGCAAAGGCCAACTCTTTGGTGGTAAGATTGATAACAAATTCACCGGCTTCTTTTATCAGCTTAAAGGAGTGCCTTTTTTCCCGTATAGAGATGGATACCATGGGCGGATCGGTGTTGACGGTCCCTGCCCACGAAACCGTAATTATATTGTACTCTTCGGGTTTTACTCCACAGGTTACCATAACCGCCGGAAGCGGATATAACATATTGCCTGCTTTCCATTCTATTTTCGACATAGGATTAATTTAAATTTGCGCCACGCTATGTGTCAGTGTTTTATTTACTTACTGTAAAATTATTTCTGGTAAAGGATGTTGTAGATGATTTAACTTCTTTCATTTCTCCATATGATTTTATTACTTCTTTGAACTTTTCAAGATCCCAATTACCAATCTCATATTGTTCTATTATTCTTTTATAAGTTAGGCCTTGCTTAGTCTCAATAATAAGTTTATAATTCCTTCCATATTTGGTAAAAGGAAAAAACAATTCCCAAATTTTAATTCGTGTTTCAGCGATTTTTGATTTAATTATTTCTTTCTGATGGTCATACTCATAAACTTGGAATTCACATTCTTCTTTATCAAGTTTAATTTCTCCTAAATAACTTTTACTTTTTCTAAAAACAGACATGGACAATGTAAGAGCCAAAACACTAGCAACACCCAAAGTAATATACGTTCCTAGTCTTTGAATATCATTTAGTAAAATAAATACTGTCCAAACACTGGATATTAAAATAACTCTAATCAATCCGGTAAATAGACGAGTTAAATATTTCACATATTTTACTTTTACTACCATGATAGACTTTTTATAAATTGAGTATATTAGTTTTTATACATATCGACAAGTAATTATTGTTGCTTTGTTTGTTTATTAAAAACTACTAACTACCCGCTAAAATATATAATTATTTTATCCCAAACTGAAAATAGTACAATTTAAGCTGCCAGACACGATAGGCTTGCCCGCAAAAACTTCAAAAGGCCGGTTGTAGCCGGCCTTTTGAAAATTAGCATGTTTAAAATACTTTAAACAGCTGCAATAATTTTATTCAACGTTGCACTGGGACGCATGGCCTTTTCAGCCAAAACATCATCGGGCAGGTAGTAGCCGCCAATGTCGGTTGACTTGCCTTCGGTGGCCATAATTTCATCCATTATTTTTGCTTCGTTGTCAACAAGTTGTTTGGCAACCCCTGCAAAGTGTTGTTTTAATTCAGCATCATCATTTTGTTCAGCCAACGCTACAGCCCAATACTGTATCAAATAGAAATGGCTGCCACGATTATCTATTTCACCGGCTTTTCGCGACGGTGACTTTTGATTTTCAAGATACACTTCCACTGCTTTGTCAAGTGTTTTTGACAAAACACCGGCTTTGGCATTTTTATATTTGTCGGCAACAAATTCCAACGAAACCATCAAAGCCAGAAATTCACCCAGTGAATCCCAACGCAGATGACCCTCTTGCAAAAATTGTTGAACATGCTTTGGCGCTGAGCCACCGGCACCGGTTTCAAACAGGCCGCCACCGGCCAACAGTGGAACAATTGACAACATGCGGGCGCTGGTACCCAGTTCCAAAATGGGGAAAAGGTCGGTAAGATAATCTCTTAGTACATTACCGGTAACCGAAATGGCATTTTCACCTTTCCTGACTCTGTCCAATGAAAAACGCATGGCGTCATCGGGTTTCATAATTCTGATATCCAACCCTGTTAAATCATGTTCTTTTAAATAGGTATTTACCTTTTTAATAATTTGGGCATCATGTGCTCTGTTTTCATCTAACCAAAAAATGGTTGGAAATCCGGTTGCTCTGGCGCGGCTTACGGCAAGCTTTACCCAGTCTCTAACCGGTATATCTTTTACGCGCGACATACGCCATACATCTCCTTTTTCAACCTCAAAATCCATCAACACGTTACCGCTTTCGTCAACAACGTTAACGGTTCCGTCTTCCGGAATAACAAAAGTGGTGGGATGCGATCCGTACTCTTCAGCTTTTTGAGCCATCAGGCCTACATTGGAAACGTCGCCCATGGTTGCAGGGTCAAACTGGCCATTGACTTTGCAGTCTTCAAGCACCGTTTGATAAATGGTGGAGTAGCATCTGTCGGGAATAACAGCTTTTGTATCCTGAAGTTTACCTTCGGCATTCCACATTTTACCGCCATCGCGAACCACAACCGGCATGGAAGCATCAATAATAACTTTGTTGGGTGCGTGCAGGTTGGTAATTCCATTGTCGGAATCTACCATGGCCAAATCGGCATTGGCTTTATAGGTATCCTGAATGGCAGCTTCAATTTCGGCTTTTTTTTCTGCCGACAGTTTTTCCAGCTTTTTGTATAGGTCGCCCAGCCCGAAATTCGGATTAAAACCGATTGACTCCAACTCTTCAGAATATTTTTCGAACACCTCTTTAAAATAGACATCCACAGCATGGCCGAAAAGTACCGGGTCGGATACTTTCATCATGGTGGCTTTTAAATGAAGTGAAAATAAAATGTCCTGATTTTTTGCTTCCTCAATTTGCTCACTGTAAAAAGCTCTTAAAGCCTTGGTACTCATAAAGGTTCCATCCAAAGTTTCTCCATCTTCCGAATGAAGCCCATCTTTTAAAACGATGGTATTTCCCGTTTTGTCAACCAGATTAATGGCAAATCCCACGGCTTTTTCAGTAACTACTGATTTTTCGTTTCCGTAAAAATCGTTGGCATTCATGGTAGCAACATGTGTTTTCGAATCGCTGCCATAAGGTTTCATCAAACGATGGGGGTGTTTTTGTGCATTCTTTTTAACCGAATTGGCTGCCCGCCTGTCGGAGTTACCCTGACGAAGCACCGGGTTAACAGCACTTCCGAGAATCTTTGAATAACGTTCAACAAGTTTATGCTCTTCTTCCGTTTTCGGTTCTTCGGGATAATCGGGAATATCATATCCTTTACTTTTTAATTCCTTTATCGCCTCTTTAAGTTGCGGCACCGAAGCACTGATATTTGGTAATTTAATAATGTTTGCATCGGGTTCAAGTGCCAACTGTCCCAGTGCAGCAAGATAATCGGGAATTTTTTGTTCTTCGGTTAAGTTATCTGGAAAATTGGCAAGAATTCTTCCTGCCAGCGATATGTTACTTTCAACTATATCGAGGTCGGCATATTTTGTAAATGCCTTTGCCATTGGTAAAAACGAATAACTTGCCAAAGCCGGAGCTTCGTCCACTTTAGTCCAGTTAATTTTTAATTGATTCTGTCCCATTTTGCTATATATTACTTATTTAACACTCTGAAATCTAAAAACGAAAGCCTGAATTTTAGGCTTGGCAAAGTTGCAGTTTTTTCTTAAAGAATCAAATCTAAATAAAGAATATCTTTTTTTTAACACAACAAAAAAATGCTGCTCATCCCAACGGCTTTTTAAGTAAATTTGCATCCTTAATAAATGTGCTATGAAATATAAATTAGTTTTGATTGTTGCTGTTTTTATGCTGATTGCTTTTGCTTCATGCAAAAAGAGCAGCAGCGATACCACAAAACCGTGGATTGAACTCAAAGGCACCAACCCTGTTTATTCGGAGTTGAACAAACCTTACGAAGATGCAGGAGCCGTTGTAAAAGATATTAACAGTGTTGGCGATACTGTTGACATCTCCGGTAATCTTGTGGTAACAGATAATGTTAACACGCAGGTAGTTGGAAAATACGAAGTGAAGTACAATGCCTCGGATGACGCCGGAAACAAAGCCGACGAAGTAACCCGCACGGTTTATATTCAGATTTTTAAATAAAGAACTTTACATGCCCGATTCAAAAATAAAGCAACGTATTTTATTTATTGTAAACCCCATTTCAGGTTCACGACGCAGGAGGAATCTTGTGCAGCTAATCAACGACCACATCGACCGGAATAAATACGATATTACCATTGCGTTGACAAAATATGCAGGACATGCCATTGAGATAAGCCGCGATGCCGTTAAGGACAATTACAATGTTATTGTTGCCGTTGGAGGCGACGGAACGGTAAACGAAGTGGCATCGCAAATGATTAACAGCAACAGCACCCTTGGCATCATTCCGGGCGGTTCGGGAAACGGATTGGCAAGACACCTTAACATACCGCTTATTGCCACTCGTGCCATTAATCTGTTAAACAAAGGGGTGGAGTCAAAAATTGATACGGCAACGGTAAACGGCCGCCCGTTTATCAGTATTGCCGGCGTAGGCTTTGATGCGCTGGTAGCTAAAAAATTTGCCAAAAGTCCGCGAAGAGGTTTTTTAACCTATTTTAGAATAGCTGCCAATGAGTTTATGACCTATAAACCCAAAAAATACACCCTTTCGTTTGACGATGGCCTTTACATTAAACGGCGTGCCTTTTTTATTGCCTTTGCCAACTCAAATCAATTTGGATACAATGCCAAAATTGCTCCCAACGCAAGATTAAACGATGGAAAAATTGATATCTGCATTGCGCAAAAACCCAATGTATTTCAAACCCCGGTAGTTGCCAATTTGCTTCTTTTGAAGCTTATTGATAAATCGCCGCTTATGGATATTATCCCCACCACCGGGGTAACCATTAAACAAAAGAAAAACAGAGTTATTAATATTGACGGAGAGCCTGTTAAAATTGATAAGAAACTAACTATCAAAGTGGTTCCCTCATCACTAAAAGTAATTATACCTCAAAATGAGCCGAAATAAAAACAACCGTATCGTATTTTCCACCAATCCCGATTATGAATATCAAGATGATGAATTGGACGAACAGGCCGAAACCCTGCCCCCTCAACAGCAAAAGCTTACCATTTTACTGGACAAAAAGCAGCGCAAAGGAAAAAAGGTAACTCTTGTAACCGGTTTTGTGAGTACTTCGGATGACTTAAAAGAGCTGGGAAAAACCCTTAAATCGAAGTGCGGCGTAGGTGGTTCGGTAAAGGATGGACAGATTTTGGTGCAGGGAGATTTTAAGGGAAAAATAAAAACCATCTTGGAAGGAATGGGTTACAAATGCAAGCTGTCGGGAGGATAAAAACAACCTTTCAGGTCGGGGCAGGTTTTGCGGGTGGAGTCCTGAAAGGTTGGAGGAGCGGAAAAAGATTTTTCAATTCCCCGGGCTAAACCCCGGGGGAGAGATGATAAATAAACAACCTCTCAGATCGACAAAGGCCTTGCGGGCAGAGACAAACCTTTCAGGTCGGGGCAGGCATGCAGGTGGAGACCTGAAAGGTTGAAGGAGCGGAAAAGGTTTTTCAATTCCCCGGGCTAAACCCCGGGGGAGAAATGATAAATAAACAGCCTCTCAGATCGACAAAGGCCTTGCGGGCAGAAACAAACCTTTCAGGTCGGGGCAGGCATGCGGGTGGAGACCTGAAAGGTTGACGGAGCGAAAAGATTTTTCAATTCCCCGGGCTGAACCCCGGGGAAAATAGATAATAACAACAAAAAACAAACCTATGAAACAATTAAAGTATCTTTTACCCATCGTACTGGCTTTTACCATTTCGATGGTGTCAGCACAAAACAACAAGGGTAAGTTGGACAAAAAAACCATCAACGAAATCCGTAATTCTTTTAAAAACACACCTCAAAACACTGCTGCAATAAACGCCGTTACGCACAACAGCATAAAAACACTTGCCAAAAGCAGAGCCAACGAAGGAAAACAAAATCACTTTATCAATACAAAAGTCACTACACACGGCATCAGCAACCAGCACTCATCAGGAAGATGCTGGCTGTACACAGGGTTAAACACACTTAAACCCATGGTGTTGGAAAAGTTTGATATTAAAGGTTTTGAATTTTCACAAACCTATAATTTCTTTTGGGATCAGTTTGAGAAATCAAACCTCTTTTTGGAAATTGCCATTGCCACCGCCGACAAGCCGCTTACCGACCGCAAAGTGCAGTGGATGATGAAAAATCCCATTGGCGATGGCGGACAATGGACCACCTTTGCCGACATCGTTAAAAAATACGGTGTCGTACCGGCATCGGCTATGCCCGATACCTATCAAAGCAAAAACACGCGCATGATGTCGCGGTTGCTTGCGCGCAAATTGCGTGAGGATGCCATGGAACTGCGCGATTTAGCCAATAATGGCGCAAAACATAAAAATTTGGCATCCACAAAAATAGAGATGCTAAAGGATATTTACCGCATGTTGGTGTTATCGCTGGGCGAACCTCCACAGCAATTTACATGGCAATACGAAACCAAAGACGGATCGGCATCGAAGGTTTATACCTATACGCCTGAAAAATTTTATCAGGAAGTTGTTGGAATTAATGTTGACGACTATGTGATGTTTATGAACGACCCTTCAAGGGATTATTACAAACTCTACGAAGTTGAATATGATAGAAACCTCGCCGAAGGAGCCAACTGGAAATACATTAATCTGCCCATTGATGTGATTAAAAAATTCGCTGTCAAATCAATTCAGAACAACGAAGCCATGTATTTTTCGTGTGATGTGGGCAAGCAGCTCGACAGCAAAGCCGGTTATTTGGATGTTAATTTATACGACTACAACGACCTTTTCGGGGTTGAATTTGGCATGAACAAGGCAAAACGCATTCAAACATTCGACAGCGGGTCGTCGCATGGCATGGCGCTTATAGGAGCCAATGTACTGGATGACGGCACAACCGACAAATGGCTTTTGGAAAACTCCTGGGGAGCTGACAAGGGCGACCACGGCTACCTAACCATGACTGATGCTTGGTTTGACAACTATATGTTCAGGCTGGTGATTAATAAAAAATACATTGATGCCGATGTTTTAAAAATATTAAACAGCAAGGCAACCCTGCTTCCACCTTGGGATCCCATGTTTGCACCCGAAGAATAAAAAGTATTACAACAATCAAAATTTTTTAAAATGAAAGCATTTAAAGCATACGATATACGAGGGGTTTACGGAAAAGACCTCAACCCCGACATCATTTACAAAATCGGGTTCTTTTTGCCCAGGGTCATTTCCATGAAAAAAGTGTTGGTGGGCAGAGACATCAGGCTTTCATCCGACGAAGCCTTTGATGCCCTCAGCCGTGGTTTTACCGATGCAGGTGTTGATGTAGCCGATGCAGGCCTCACCACCACACCCATGATTTACTGGGGAACCGGTAAATACGATTTTGACGCTTCGGTAATGATTACCGCATCGCACAACCCTAAGGAACATAACGGATTAAAAGTATCTTCAAAGGGTGTTTTGCCCGTGGGATACGACAATGGGCTGGGAACCGTGGAAAAGATGGTGGAAAATGACGAAGTTACGTTATCAGGTAATAAAGGAGCTGTAAGTAAATTTGACTTTCACAAGGATTATCTCGATTTCCTCAGCCAGTATAAAGAAGATTATTCCGATTTGAATATTGTTGTTGACTGCTCCAACGGCATGTCCACGCTGTTTACCGGAGACCTGCTTGGCGATAAAGTTCATGCCATCAATTGTACTGCCGACGGTA
>WGDP01000316.1 GCA_015493215.1 Bacteroidales bacterium
AAAGTTCGTAAACTTCTTTAATATTGCCATTGGTTTGGCAAACATTAAAGTTGTACTTTTGAGCCTTAAAATAATTTCACAACCCATCACAATGAAAATAATTAAATCCTTTATTATTATTACACTCTTTTTTGTTCTTTTTAACGGCTGTAACACCGATGTAAATATTTACAGCGATTACAAGGACATTACGATTGTTTACGGGGTAATCGACAAATCGGACGACACCCTGTGGGTAAAGGTTACCAAAGCTTTTTTAGGCTCCGGCAACGCATTGGAGTTTGCTCAAAACCCCGATTCGAGCAACTACCCCTACAAGCTTGATATTGAGCTTACCGGCATAAAAAACGGTTCTGAAATTCAAAAGTTTATATTCGACACCATCACTATTCATAATAAGCAGGCTGGCGACTCCGTATTTTATTATCCCAATCAGCTTATGTACTATGCTGTTCGCACAGCGGCATTAAACAATCAGGCAGTTTACCATCTCTCCGTCAAAAAAAATAACGGAACCATCCAAGCCGAAACCTCGGTTATACCCGATTTCCCCATTACCTACCCCGTATCACGGATTAATTTTAACTACGACAAAGAAATTGAGTGGAAGTCGGCACCCAACGGAAAACGTTACGAAATCAGCCTCACTTTCCATTATCGTGAGCTGTGGCCAAACAGTACCGACACCCTGCAAAAAACCGTTTCGTGGTCGTTAGGTGTTAAAAAATCAGTTAACACCGACGGAACCGAAACCATGGCGATACCCTATACCGGAATTGAGTTCTACAACATTTTAAACAACACACTGCAAAAAGACCCCAATGTAAAACGCTGGGCAGGTAATGTTGACGTTCACATTGCCTGTGCATCACAAGATTTCGATACTTACTACGAGGTGAACAACACTTCAGGTGGAATTTTGGAAGAGGCTCCACAGTTTTCAAACATCAAAGGCGACGATGCGTTGGGACTGTTTGCATCGCGACACTCGGTAACAAAACCGGTAAAACTCTCGGTTGCCACTGAACTTACACTGGTTCAGGATTATGATTTAGGGTTTATTGTGAATAGGTAGGTGAGATACAAAAAAAGGCCTGGTGACTATCAGGAAGTTACCTGCAAGGGTGAAAGAAAAATCCACAGAATTACAAATAAACTTTTATTTTGTCCCATTATTTTACTATTTTTGGGACAAATTTATAAATAATGACTGTATCAAAAGAAATTGAAAATATTGTTAGTATATCCAATCAAGGGAAAATACTTTTTGTTTCAGACTTTTTAGAATATGGAAATTATGATGCTATTAGAAAGACACTTCAACGATTGGTTGCCAAAGGGAAATTAATACGAATATCAAAAGGAATTTATTATTACCCAAAAATTGATAAAACTTTAGGAGTTTTATATCCGACAACTGAAGATATTGCAAAAGCTATTGCCAAAAGAGATAAGGCAAAAATAATTCCGACTGGTGCTTATGCCCAACATTTACTCGGATTGTCAACACAAATTCCAATGAATGTCGTTTTTCTGACAGACGGTTCAGCACGAAAAATTAAAATTGGCAATCAAACTATTTTATTCAAAAAAACAAGTCCTAAAAACTTAAATTTTGAGAGTAAATTAAGCAGTTTAATTATTCAGTCGTTAAAATCTTTAAAAGAAAATAATGTAAATGAAATCGTAAAACAAAAACTTGCCAAAATTATAAAACAATCGGGGGAAGTAGAAAAAATAAAAAAAGATATTAAAAATGCCCCAATATGGATACAGAAAATAATTTTAGAAATTTTATCAGATGAAATGGCTTAAATTACCTATACAAAAACAGCAAGAACTGTTTCGGCAATTGAGTTTTAAAACAGGTATTCAACAGCAAGCTATTGAGAAAGATGCCTGGGTAACACTTGTGTTGCGGCTTGTTTTTAATGCTAAAATTTCTAAGCATTTGGTATTTAAAGGTGGCACTTCATTGAGCAAAGCATATCAATTAATTAAAAGATTTTCAGAAGATATTGACCTTGCCGTAAATCGTGAATACCTTGGATTTTCATGAGAATTAACCAAAGGTCAAATCAGAAAGTTAAGAAAAAAATCGCACGAGTTTGTTTCCACTGAAATGGTTGAAATATTACGAAAAGAGTTTAAAAATTACAACATTGATAATCATTTGTTTAATATTGAAGTGAAAAATACAAAAATATCAGACCAAGACCCTGAAATCATAGAAATTGAATACAAATCTGTTTTTAATGAATTGCCATATATCAAAC
>WGDP01000317.1 GCA_015493215.1 Bacteroidales bacterium
ATTCTCCGCAAACAAAATATTCACAGTATATTTTTCGGGATATATATTTTTAATCTCCGCATTATGTCGTTTTGTTTGCTTGGCGGTAACTCACAAATATAAACAATTTTATCCATTCCCAATAAAAGCTGTTTAATATTGATAACATGTGAAATATCCATTTTTAAACGAATATAAACGGATGTTAAACGGCTATAAATACTTATTAACCGACTTGGGCCAAAAAGCCACCGTATGTTTGCACCGTGATTTGAAAACAAAAAATACAAATTACAAATTGAAATTTTTAACTAATTATTTTTTAACCTTTTAAATTTTACTATTATGACATCTTTAAGAAATTCAGTACACCTGATTGGACATCTGGGTATCGACCCTGAAACAACAACCTATGACAGCGGAAAAATGAAAGTACGTTTTTCGTTGGCCACTTCCGAAAGCTATCGCAACGCCAATGGTGAACGCGTGGAGGAAACCCAATGGCATAACATTGTTGCCTGGGGCGGCATCGCTAAAATAGCTGCCGACTACTTGAAAAAAGGCAAGGAAATTGCCCTTGAAGGAAAACTTACCAACCGCTCGTGGGATGACAAAAACGGCCAAAAACATTACATTACCGAAATTGTTGCCAACCAAATTTTGATGCTAGACAAAAAAGCAGACAACAATTAAACAACAAGTTACTTTATCCTGAAAATCCGGCGGGAAGGCATTGCCTCCCCGCCGGATTTTCTTGATTAATCAATGGGGACTTTTTTAAAATCTTCCTCAGACAATACACGACCTCCTTATTTTGAAAAAAATGTGCCTCCTAAACTTTGATTTGTTTTGTCGCCAATAATTAAATAACTGTATATTTGTAGCAAAAAACATACAGTTATGAAATTAGGGTACAGATTAGGAAGAAGTGCGCTTTATTTAATTTTAGCGGGTATCGCCATTAGCCTTAAGGGCAATATTGACGGGCTTTCATTTTATTTTGGAGTTACAGCGCTTTCCTCGGCGGGTTTAACCCTGATTTACCTGTTTATGCATTTTGATGAGAGCATACCCAAAGAGCTTATAGCCGAAATGGTTGTTGATGCTTTTGCCGGCCTCGTTATTTTTACCTATCCCAACAGCGATAATGAGTTTTACCTGATAATTTTTTCATTCTGGTTCGCCATCATGGGTACGCTTATGCTCACCTCCGGCCTAATGAGCAAACATAATAAAGATTACTTATGGCTATATGCGTTGTTGGGAATATCTTATATCGTAGGCGGATTTAGTATTATGAATGTTACGCATGAATCAACCGGTCTGGTGAATTATTTTATGGGATTTGTTTTGATAATTTATGCCGTTACAAATGGCTGGCTGTTGTTAAAGCGAAAACGGGAAATCTATTAGCAAGTGTATTCGGTTTCGGTTGATATAAAAATAAAAGCCTCAGATAGTTCTGTATATAAAGCACTTACAAATCAGGAAATGTTGTCCCGTTGGTTTGCCCCACAGGTTATTGCCGTTGCTGTTGAAGGAACCATTGCGGCCTTTGCCTTTGAATTTGATTTGAATTTTAAGATGGAACTTGTCCGGTTGCTTGAGGATAAACTGGTGCATTGGAAATGTGTTGACGGCTATAAAGAGTGGCTTGATTCGGAGGTGGTGTTTAAGTTGGAGCCTTGTCCCGAAGGTGCCTTATTGCACTTTGAACATACTAATTTAATTAATGATGAAAAAGAAGAAAAAACGATTTCAAGCTGGACAGGTTACCTTAAAAAATTAAAGCAATTGTGCGAAGCAGATAGTATTAAAGGATAATTTTCTCCATTAACATTAAATAAAAAACTACTTTTGTGCCTCTTATTTAAAGCGGAGAATTTTAGCGGCAGGCATGAAAATAAAAAACATCATCAGAGGAGCACTTAACCTGCTTCACATTGATTTAACAAAAAATCTGGAATACGACAGGCTTACCAATGCCATAATGAAGAAAGTGCTCAAGGTTGACTCCAATTGTGTTGATGTTGGCTGTCACAAAGGTGAGATTCTGGCGGTTATGCTAAAAGACGCTCCCAATGGAAAACATTTTGGCTTTGAACCCATACCCTATCTTTATGAAAATCTGAAAAAACACTTTGCAAATAGGGCAAC
This sequence comes from Bacteroidales bacterium, assembly GCA_015493215.1. Taxonomy (GTDB): domain Bacteria; phylum Bacteroidota; class Bacteroidia; order Bacteroidales; family F082; genus B16-G9. Next base: position 2,137 of record WGDP01000317.1, read on the forward strand.
TATTCTACCGTATGCTTTGGCCGAAAAAAACGGAACTTCTTCTTTTCAGCTGGTAAAAAATGCACCTGCATACAGTGGTATAAAAAAACGCAAATACGATGTTGAATCACCGGATATTCAGGAGATAAGTGTTGAGATTAAAAAACTGGACGATGTAATACCCGATTCTGTTAAAATTGACTTGATTAAAATAGATGTCGAAGGAGCTGAATTGGGGGTTTTAAAAGGATCCGGTAATTTAATTAAAAGAGATAAGCCTTACATCATTTTTGAATTTGGTCTCGGTGCCAGCGATTTCTATGGCACTGAACCCGCTGATATTTATAATTTGTTGACTGACGGTGGACTTAAAATATCTACACTCAAGTCGTTTATAAAAAAAGGTAGTTCACTTACCTTGGAAACTTTTGATCAGATGTATAAAAATAACAGCGAGTACTATTTTATTGCCCATAAAAGTTGATGAAGAGGAGGGTACAGAAGCAGCTGCCGTTACTGCCGTTACTGTGGGAACCACTTCGGTTGGCCCGGGGCAGCCTTTTATTGCCGATCATCCTTTTATTTTTATCATTAAGGAGAAATATACCGGCGCTATTCTGTTTATGGGTATTGTTGTCAATCCTAATGTAAGTTGATTTCAAGCATGCTCACAGTTGCAAACTGTGAGCTTAAATATAGATTATCGACGCACAGTTTGCAACTGTGAGTCGGAGCAGCTTATTACACATTAAATCTGATATGCAGAATATCACCATCCTGTACCACATAGTTTTTTCCTTCCACGCGTAGTTTGCCGGCTTCTTTAACGGCATGTTCGGAGCCATATTTAATAAGGTCTTCGTAGGCAATAACCTCAGCACGAATAAACCCGCGTTCCAGGTCACTGTGAATTACCCCGGCAGCCTGTGGTGCCGTCATCCCTTTTTTTATGGTCCAGGCTCTGTTTTCGGTTTTTCCGGCAGTAAAAAACGACTGCAGGTTTAAAATGTCGTAAGCGGCGCGCACCAGTTTATTAACACCGGGTTCTTCAAGTCCGGCATCACTTAAAAACTCTTTCCTGTCGTCTTCATCTTCCAATTCTGCAATTTCGGCTTCCATCTCACCGGCAATTACCAATAGCCTGCCGGCGTTGTCACCCAGGGCTTCCTTTACCTTTTTTACATACTCGTTTCCTGTTACAGCTGAGGCATCATCTACATTACAAACATAAATAACGGGTTTGGCGGTGAGCAACTGCATATCTTTTATAATCTCCGCATCCTCTTCCGAAACAGGTGCCGTACGCGCATTGCCCATATTTTCGAGATGCTCCTTATAGATATTCATTATCTCTATGGACTTTTTAGCTTCCTTATCGCCGGTTTTTGTCAGCTTTTCCAAACGTTGAATTTTACGCATCACCAAATCAAGGTCGCGAACCTGCAACTCAAAGTCAACAATTTCCATATCTCGTACCGGGTCAACCGAGCCTTCAATGTGAGGCAGGTTGTCGTCGTCAAAGCAACGAAGCACGTGTATCAGCGCATCGGTTTGCTGGATATCAGCCAGGAATTTATTTCCGACTCCTTCGCCCTGTGAGGAACCTTTTGCCAGCCCGGGTACATCAACAATTTCAACAGTTGCCGGCACAACCTTGTCGGCTTCAATAAGTTTATCAATTTCGTAAAGACGCGGGTCAATAACATCCACCACACCTTTATTCGATTTGGTGGCACTAAAAGCATAGTTTGAGCTTTCGGCCTTTGAGTTGGACATACAATTAAAAATGGTTGTTTTACCTATGTTGGTAAGCCCTATAATTCCACAGTTTAATGCCATTGGTTTTTCAGGTTGAATAAAAATACAAAATTTAAGTTTGCAAAGGTATTACAAAATTGCAACATCATCTGTTTAACATAAAAAAAGCCCTGCATTTTGCAGGGCTTTTTTTAATATTATGGAATGGGTTTAGAAACGAACTTTCAGTGAGAAGTTCATGTTACGTCCCCAGCTCCACCAGCCTTTTTTAAATACATACTCACCACGGTCAGCATTGTATTTATCTTCGGCTTCAACCAATGTTACATTATCGGTAACATTGTAAATGTTCCAGTTAAAATATGAATTTAAACCGGCCAGTTTAAATTTCCAACCAATACGCATATCTAACATGCCATAATTTGGTAATTGGAATGCCTGAGCTCTTACATCAGGATCTTTACGTGTTTCAGGCTTGAACTGAGCATACAGCTGTGTGTAATACAGGTAGTTGAATCCTAAATCAATGGTTTTGGCAATTCTTAAAGTACCATTAACACCAAAAGAGTTCTGAGGCTGGTTTCCAACTTTAAGGTCTTTTGTATAAATGGTTCCTTCACCAATTGGATCATGAGTTTGATCGTCATAAAGTTTGGCTGTGGCATCATCAGTATATTTCCAGTTGCCAACGTTAGCCATACCGCCTAAACGTAACCAACGGCTAGCAACCCAGGTTGCTTCCAGTTCAATACCTGTATGAAGCTCTTTCAGGCTTGACATAAATGCAGTTACATAGCTACCATCATCAGCAACAAAACCTGTTAACAACGAAATATCATTCCAAATGGTATAATATCCATTGGCTCTGACTTTAAGTTTTTTACCATTGAAAGCATAACCAACTTCTGCAGCGGTAATTTTTTCGTTGGTAAGATCAGGATTCACATCGTTTCTATAGTTTAAGAACATAAATCTAAAGAAAGGAACACGTGAATAGTATCCGGCATTAACAAAAACGTTGCTTTTTTCGGTAATGTTAAAGTTGGCACCAACTTTAAAGTTATAGCCAAAATTAGAAAGTACATCACTTACTGCAGCATCATTGTCAGGTAAATAGGTTCTGTAATCAATTCTTTTTGTCCAGGTATTTGAAGCGGTTCCTGCAATAAATGCATTGAAGATACCTTTGGTATATTCCAACTGTGCAAATAAACCGCTATAAGTTACAATACCATCATTCCAGTAAGCAATTTTATCGCCAACTTTCGACATTCCGAATTTGCTGTCGTACCAGTAATCACCACCAACGAGGTCGCGTACTTCACGATAGTGTTCTCCTTTATAATAACGACCATCGATACCGGCAGTTAAAACCAGTGCATCGCTAAAGTTATAATTTAAAGTAGAAAGAATACCCATCCATTTGTGGTTGTTCATCGAATTACGAATAATATGTACCGAACGTGATTCGGTTTCGGAAATGGTTGAATCAATGTTGTTGGCATTTACATCGGCCAAAGCATCCCAATCGTAGTAACCACTGGCTGTACGAGGAGGCTCATATTTGTAAGGGCTCATTCCCAAAGGACCTGAACCACCGCCATTACCAAATGAATAATAGGCCGAAGTAGCGAGGAAAGCTTTTTCGTTAATGGTCCAATACCAGTTTAAAGCCATTTGTGGTTTGTGGTAAAAGTTAACGCGCTCGTTAAGCATTTCGCCACCACGCCATCCCCAGTTGCGGGTATAACGAGGACCGTATTTATTAAATGTGGCTGAGTCAAGCATGTAGTAGCCATCTCTCTGGCCATGTTGCTGAGGAGCACCAATAGCAGTAAATACCAACTGATGGTTTTTACCGATTTTTTGGGAAACAGAAAGGAAGTATGACCATGCGTCAACCCAGGTAGCATCAATATAACCTTTTCCAAAGGTACGTGAACCAACAAAAGTGATGGCTGTTCCGGTTTTCAATTCGCCTGTTGAAAGGGTTAACATTGATTTGAAACGGCCATAATCGGTAGCGCCAACCTGGAATGAACCACCTTTGTTCATGCTGGATGTTTTGGTGATAATGTTAATGGTACCACCCACTGAGTTGATGGCTAATTTAGAAGCACCAAGACCACGCTGAATCTGAATGGTACGGGTAGCATCGCCCAAACCTGCCCAGTTTGACCAATAAACCCAACCGTTTTCCATGTCGTTAACAGGAATACCGTTAATCATAACAGCCACATTCTTTTGGTCGAAACCACGAACGTTAACACGGGCATCACCAAAACCACCACCGGTTTTAGTAGCATACACGTTAGGTGTGTTTTTCATTACTTCAGGAAATTCCTGACTACCCAGTTGATTTTGAATAGTTTGAGCATCTAAAGTTGAAACTGCAACAGGAGTTTTTCTGTCAACAGCAACCGATGCCATAACGTTAACTTCATCCAAACCAATGGCACTGGATTTTAACAGGATGTTACCCACATTATAGGTAGAACCATCTTTAATTGTTAAGTCCATTTCCTTGCTTTCATACCCAACATAGGTAATGTCGAGTTTAATATCTCCGGCAGGAGCAACCAGCAGGAAGCTTCCGTCGAGATTAGTTGTTACACCAAAAGTTGTTCCTTCAACAACAACGGTGGCACCAATGAGCGTTTCGTTCGTGTTGGCATCCATAACAACGCCTTGAACTACTCCTTGTGCAAACGAAGTAACGGCAATCAACATTACCATTACTGTAAAGAGTAAACTTCTTTTTTTCATAAGCTTAAAAATTTGATTATTTTGGTTTTCAAAAAATTAATTTGTTGCGCAAATGTATAAATTCTTTAACATTAATAAAACCATCCATATTAAATTAACATTAACATCTATTAACAGATTTTGCACAAAAGCTGTATCTAACAGTAAATATGGGTTTTATAAATAAATGTAGCTGTTAATAAAATGTTTATTTTTTTCAGATTCCACCTGCAACCCGGCCAAAACAACTGTTACATGGACGCTGCCGGCAGGCATACCTTATAAATAGGGGCTCAATTTTTATATGTTCTTTATAAGGAAAATTTAAATACCCACGAAATTCCGGAAAAAAATCGGGTAGTTCATGGTTATTGTTCAAAACTTCTCGTCAAAAGTTACAAAAAAGCCTTATTTATCACTGGCGAATTACCTAACTTTGCCCTAAGCAAGGCAGTTTTTTCAGGTTGCTTTGTGTCAGTCAAATACATTTTTTAGCAACTCTTTTTGATTATGTTTTTAATTTTTGATACCGAAACCACCGGATTGCCCCGAAATTATAACGCACCCCTTACCGATTTTGACAACTGGCCCAGAGTGATTCAGCTGGCATGGCAGGTGCACGATGAAAAAGGTGAACTTACAGAGGTAAAAAACTACATTATCAAGCCTGACGGTTTTGAAATACCACGAGGTGCTGAAAAAATCCATGGCATATCTACCGAACGGGCGTTGAAAGAAGGATTGCCATTGGAAGAGGTGCTGCAAATATTCAATAAATCGCTTGCAGCCGTTAAGGGAATTGCAGGCCACAATGTGGAGTTCGATATCAATGTTACCGGTGCTGAGTTTTTGCGTGCCGGCATACAAACCAATTTGCACCAACTAAATGTTATTGATACCAAAGATTTATCGACCGACTACTGTGCATTGCCGGGCGGTCGAGGCGGTAAATATAAATGGCCCACTTTGGGCGAATTGCATCAAAAACTTTTTGGGCAGGATTTTGATGCGGCGCACAATGCTTCTGCCGATGTGCAGGCCACTGCCCGCTGCTTTTTGGAGCTGATACGTTTGGGAATTATTCAATCACAACACCTTAAAGTTGACCCATCAGTTGTAGAGGCCTTTCAGCAATCGCACGACAATCCCATCGAACCCATCGGTCTGGAGGTGGAGGCATATCACGAAACCGTTACAGAAACAGTACAAAACAAACAGCCGGTATCTGTTTCGCATCTCGACGAAGTAACTTTTACACACCTTCACAACCATACGCAGTTTTCGGTGTTGGATGGGTTATCAAATATTCCGGGACTTATTGCCAAAGCTAAAAAGGATGGCATGAAGGCGGTGGCTATAACCGACCATGGCAATATGTTTGGCGCTAAAAAGTTTCATGAGGTTTGCTTGCAGGAAGAGGTAAAGCCCATTTTGGGATGCGAAGTTTATGTTGCCCGTCGCAGCATGCACTCCAAAGAAAACAATAAGCAGGACAAATCGGGATGGCATCTTGTATTGCTGGCAAAAAATCAAACAGGGTATAAAAACCTGATGAAACTGATTTCGGCAGCCTGGACAGAGGGATATTATTACAAACCCCGTATCGACAAAGACCTCCTTAGAAAACACAGCGAAGGGTTAATAGCACTGACCGCCTGTCTTGGTGGCGAGGTGCCCGACAAACTGGTGCACGAAGGCATTGAAAAAGGAGAACAGGCCATTTTGGAGTATAAAGAAATTTTTGGCGACGATCTCTATCTGGAATTGCAAAAGCACCCTTCCGGAAATCCTGAAATGGATAGAAAAGTTTATGAAGACCAGCTTTTTGTGAACGGCCAATTGATTAAGCTGGCAGAAAAGCACAACCTTAAAGTGGTGGCCACCAACGATGCACACTTTATAAATAAGGAGGATGCCGATGCCCACGACCGGTTAATTTGTATTGGAACCGCCAGCGATGTTGACGACCCCAAAAGGTTGCAATACACCCGGCAGGAGTGGTTTAAAACGCAGGATGAGATGAAGCAGTTGTTTGCCGACATCCCCGAAGCCATTGCCAACACCAATGAGGTGGCCGATAAGGTTGAAGTGTATGAGTTGGATCATAAACCCATTATGCCCATCTTCGAAATTCCCGAACCTTTTGAAGATGCCGACAGCTATTTAAAACACATCAGCTACCAGGGAGCCGAATTCAGGTATGGTGAAATTACTCCTGAAATAAAGGAACGCATTGATTTTGAGCTGGAAACCATTAAAAAGATGGGGTTCCCCGACTATTTTCTTATCGTGTGGGACTTTTTAAATGCCGCCCGTAATATGGGGGTGGTAGTTGGTCCGGGGCGAGGTAGTGCTGCCGGCTCGGTAGTGGCATATTGCCTGCGTATTACCGAGATTGACCCTTTAAAATATCATCTGCTTTTTGAACGGTTTTTAAATCCTGACCGTATTTCGATGCCCGATATTGATATTGACTTTGACGACGACGGCCGCGAAAAAATATTGGAATGGGTGGCCAACAAGTACGGCTCCAAACGCGTTGCTCACCTTATAACCTTTGGTACCATGGCTGCCAAAATGGCCATACGGGATGTTGCCAGAGTTCAGAAACTGCCTTTAAATGAAGCCGATAAACTGGCCAAGCTTGTTCCCGATACGCCGGGTATTTCGCTACAAAAAGCCATCGACGAAGTACCTGAATTAAAAAAGCATCTGAAAGAGGGTACCCCTGAAATTCAGTCCACTTTAAAAAATGCCCTTACGCTGGAAGGGTCGGTACGAAACACCGGTACCCATGCGTGTGGTATTATTATCGCCCGTGATGATTTGGAAAATTATGTGCCTGTATCAACCGTTAAAGATTCGGTGCTTGACGTGGCTACCCAATACGATGGTAAATTTATCGAATCAATCGGGTTGTTAAAAATGGACTTTTTGGGCCTTAAAACCCTCTCCATCATAAAGGATGCCGTTGAAAACGTTAAACGCTCCAAGGGTATTGATATCGACATTAGCACCATACCGCTGGATGACAAGGAGACCTATGAGCTTTACAGCCGGGGCGAAACCACTGCTCTGTTTCAGTTTGAATCGGATGGTATGAAAAAGCATCTTAAAGAGCTGAAACCCACCCGTTTTGAAGACCTTATCGCCATGAATGCCCTCTATCGTCCGGGTCCCATGCAATACATTCCTGAATTTATCGATCGAAAGCACGGCCGCAAGGAGATTGTTTACGACATCCCCATCATGGAGGAAATTCTTAAGGAAACCTATGGCATTACCGTTTATCAGGAGCAGGTGATGTTGCTTTCGCGTAAAATGGCAGGGTTCACCCGTGGCCAGTCCGACTCGCTGCGAAAAGCCATGGGTAAAAAGAAGATTGCCGAAATGAATAAGTTGAAGGTGGAGTTTTTGAAAGGATGCGAAAACAACGGGCTGCCGGTAAAAAAAGTTGAAAAGGTTTGGCACGATTGGGAAGAGTTTGCCAAATATGCCTTTAACAAATCGCACGCCACCTGTTACTCGTATGTTTCGTACCAAACGGCATACCTCAAGGCGCACTATCCGGCTGAGTTTATGGCTGCCGTATTGAGCAGAAACCTGAAAAATATTGATAAGATAACCTTTTTTATCGCCGAAACAAAACGAATGGGAATTCCCGTTCTTGGCCCCGACATCAACGAAAGTGCCCACAACTTTACCGTTAACAAAGAGGGAATTATCCGTTTCGGGCTGGCTGCCATAAAAGGAGTGGGCGGCTCGGCAGTGGAAGACATCATAAACGAAAGAGAAAAAAACGGCCCCTTCAAAAATATTTTCGATTTTGCCAAAAGGGTTAACCTTAAGTCGGTAAACAAAAGGAGCTTTGAAGCGCTTGCAAAAGCTGGTGCCTTTGATGCTTTTAAAGAGACCCACCGGGCACAATATTTTCATCGCGAAAATCCGGAAGGCAGCACCTTTATTGAAAAGGTGTTGAAACACGGTGCCGGCATCAAAGAGCGCCAAAACTCGCAACAGGTATCCCTTTTTGGTGAAATGGATGATGCTTTCGCCATTAAAGACCCCGATATTCCTGTTTGTGAACCCTGGAGCCGGGCTGTTACCCTTAAAGCCGAAAAAGAGGTTACCGGTTTTTACATTTCAGGACATCCGCTTGACGACCATAAGGTGGCTATGAAACGCTTTTGCTCCGTTAACATCGACAACTTAAAAAACAACCTGAAATCTTTTAAAAACAAAAAAGTAACCTTTGGCGGCATGGTGGTTGAAGCTATTGAGCGACAGACTAAAAAAGGTTCTGCCTTCGGTATCTTTACGCTGGAAGATTTTTCGGGAAGCATCCGGTTGATGGTTTTTTCCGAACAATATCTTAAAATCAAACACCTTATTTTTGAAGGGGCAATACTTTTTATCAGCGCCCGGGTTGAACCAAGGTTTAACGATGAAGAAAATCTGCAGGTTCAGGTAAAAGAGGTGATGTTGATGGAAGAGGTAATGGATAAAAAACTACATTCGGTGCTTATCGACATCAGCGCTTCGGAGGTTGACGTGGCCTTTACCGAGAAGCTCATTAAAGCCGCCCGCGAAAAAAGCGGAAAAACACCCTTGGAGGTTCAGCTGTGGGATCCCGAAGAAAAGCGCTCCATCAGGTTAAAATCGTTGACGGCACGGATAGAACCGGCAGGCTTTGTTACCGAACTCGACAAATTGAATATTAATTATAAGTTAAAGTAAATCAAGCTGTCAATGAAAAAATATAGCAAATACCTGTTGGTTGTTTTTCCTGCATTGTACATGCTGGTTGGTTTCTATTTCAGGCAGGTTAACGGCGATTTATCACTCCGCTCCACCGACCCCGAATACATCGACTTTATAAGCGGCATGTGTGTTGCCACCGGCAGATTCGGACAGGCAAATATCGACCATCCGGGAGCAATTTTTCAAATAATTCTTGCTTTTATTTTTAAAATCATCCATTTTATCCGTGGTAACAAAACGCCGTTTTTTGAAGATGCCATGGCCAATGCCGACATGTATCTTGCTGTATCCAACCTTGCCATTACCGTCATTATTGCAACTGCTATGGTTTGGGCAGGTAAGGCCGCACGAAAAATAACAGGCAGTACGCTTTATGCGCTTATTATTCAAACGGCACCTTTTATAATAAATGTGTGGTACGAAATTGCAGGGCGGATATATCCCGAGCTGATATTTGTTATTCCGGTTTACCTGCTTGAAGTCCAGCTGCTTCGCGAACTCTACCAACCTGACTACAGTTCTAAAAAGTCAGTCTTTAACTATTCGCTGGCCATGGGTATCGGCCTTTCCATTAAAATGACTTTTTTTCCTTTAATAGTACTTCCGTTGTTTGTAATTAAAACCATCAAAAACAAACTTAAATACCTTGTTTACACCATGATAGCCTTTTTTGTTTTGTCGCCACAGGTAGCCGTTCAGTGGCACCATTTTTATTGGTGGATGAAAGGTATGTTTGTGCATAGCGGACAATATCAGGCCGGGGAATCCAATATTATTGACACCACGCTATTTGTTAAAAATCTTGATAAATTGTTAACCGGCGAAAGATACTTTTTTTACGCTGCTGCTTTAATGGTTGTTTTACTGATAATCATGGCATTTACACGGAAAAGATGGTCGATTCCCGCACAAATATTTTCAGGGTTTACTTTATCGGTATTGGGGCTTATGTTTATTGTAAGTAAGCAATATGCCATCCGGTATTTTTTACCGGCTTTGTTGTTTTATCCGTTTCTGTTGATTCTGAATAAAGAGGCGATACAGTTGTTTTTCAAACAGAAGATAGTAAAGCATCTGTTAAGCACTGTTATCGTGATTATTATTTTGTTTCAATTTAGTAAGTCGGTATCATATATGCGGGTTGTTTCCCGAACCATTTCGCAACAGGTGGCGGCCACCGCACAAACACGTGATTTTATTGAAACCCTTAACAAAAACGGCTACACCATCATTACCAGTCAGGCTTATGGCTCACCCTACCGGCAATATGCACTTATGTTCAGTTTTGCCATGGGCGGAAAACAATGGCCCAATTACCGGGAAAAACTGGATAAGCTATTCCCTGACAACTACATGTATTTTACGTGGGATAATACCATAAAATACTGGGGGAAGCCCTATGATGCGAACGAAATTGCCGCATCCGGCAAACCAGTTTATTTGTATCTTCAAAAAAACAGCAAAGCGTTGTACAATCGCACGGTGAAAAAACTGTTGGAAAGCAGCCACGATATTTCCATCGACCGGAAACTGTTGTTTGAAAACCCGTATAATCACGAAAGTGTCAGCAGGTTATCTTTTTCTGTCGATTCAACTCAAGCCGCAACTCAGACGGGTCAATAAACAATTCCTGTTTTGATACGATAGGGGTTTCGTCAAATCAAATAGGACACAGAATTTCTCTTTCTTATCATAACAATCAGTTTTATCAGTCCAATCAGTGTACTATTAAAATGCAGGCGGGTCTGGTCCATTAGCAACATGTCGTATAAATAGTTAGCACATCAAAATAAGAATTAGCCATGCTTTTTTAAAAATCGTATTGTTGCAACCTATTCTTTATTTATATTTGCCCTCTATTTAAGAATCAGAAAAATCAGAATATTATGGCTTTAGAATTTACAGACGCAAACTTTCAGGCACTTGTTTTAAGTTCCGACAAACCTGTTATTGTTGACTTTTGGGCTGTTTGGTGTGGCCCCTGCCGTATGGTTGGCCCTATTGTTCAGGAAATTGGTGAAGAGTTTAGCGAAAACGTTGTTGTGGGCAAGCTGGATGTTGACCACAATCCGGAAACAGCACGCAAATACGGCATCCGAAACATCCCCACCATCCTTTTCTTTAAAGGCGGCGAGGTTGTTGACAAACAGGTGGGTGCCGTTCCAAAACAGGTGCTTGTGGAAAAACTGGAAAAATTAATGTAGTTTTTCCGAAGCGTAAAATTTAAAAAAAGGGCTGTTATCATTAACAGCCTTTTTAGCTTATAACAACATGAGTTTATCAATCAACAGAGACCGGCTGCAACAGTTTAATTCGCTGGAATTTCTTGCGAAACAGGTTGTTGAGGGTTTTATCACAGGCCTCCATAAAAGTCCGTTTCATGGTTTTTCGGTTGAATTTGCCGAACACAGGCTTTACAACCCCGGCGAAGCAACCCGCTTTATCGATTGGAAACTATTTGCCCGCACCGATAAGCTTTTTGTAAAACGTTTTGAAGAGGAGACCAACCTGCGCTGCCGGATAATTATCGACAACTCCTCGTCCATGTATTTTCCGGTAAAAGACAACATCAGCATCGACAACCCCAATAAAATAACCTTTGCCATTTATGCTGCTGCCGCACTTATTAATCTGATGGAAAAACAGCGTGATGCCGTAGGATTAAGTCTGTTTTCGGAAGATATTGACTTGCATACCCATGCCCGCTCAAGCCTTACACACCGCAAGTTTCTCTATTCTGAAATGGAGAAGTTACTGCCGGCAGCACTGGCAAAAAATCAAAAAAACACCAATGTTTCCAATTCGCTGCACACCATTGCCGAGCTGATTCACAAACGATCGCTGGTCATTATTTTCAGCGATATGATGGACCACATCGACAGGTTAGACGAAATGTTTCCCGCCTTGCAACATTTCAGGCACTATGAACATGAAGTGGTGCTTTTTCATGTTACCGATAAAAAACTGGAAGAACAACTTGATTTGGACGATCGTCCATACCGCTTTATTGACATGGAATCGGGCGACATGGTTAAGCTCAATCCGGTTGAAGTGAGGACGCAATACCAAAAGCAATTTGCTGCCGCCAAAAAAGAGCTTAAAGAGCGCTGCGACCGTTACCGCATCGACTATGTTGAAGCCGATATCAACAAGGGGTTTGAACATGTCTTGATTTCGTACCTTATTAAACGAGCAAAGCTGCATTAAATCGAATGAAGATTTTACCCGTTTTTTAGGATTGCAAATTCGGATAAGCTTTGGGCTTGTGTAATAAACATTTTGTGCATTACTATTTGTAAATTACATTTTGCGAATACGATAATTATATCGTGAATAATTCGACATAAATCAAAAAAATAAAGCCCCGTAAAATTTGTTATTTTTGCATTGAAATTAATAATGGACAAAATAACAATCAAATGCACACATTTCTCGAAATATTAAAATATACCATCCCGGCGCTATTGGTTCTTTTTGCCACCTGGCTGATTTTAAAAAAGTTTATCGACTATAATACCAAGCACCTTGTGGTGATGCAACAAAATCTTGAGCTTGAAAAGCAGAAAATGGAGATGGGTAGCAAAAGCAAAAAAGAAGAGGCCTTTATACCGCTTAAATTGCAGGCTTACGAGCGGCTGGCACTTTTTTTAGAGCGCATCAACCCACCCAACCTCATTACTCGCGAATTGCAACCGAACCTTAACGCGGGGCAGTTTCACAAGAATCTGTTAAGCAGTATCAAAGATGAGTTTGAGCACAACATGTCGCAACAAATTTACATTTCCGATCAGGCCTGGACAGCCATAAAAAGTGCCAAGGAGGAGGTGATGAGCCTTATTAATAAAGCGGCAAAAAATATTGACCCTTCCGAAAGTGCTGTTAAATTAGGAGAATCTGTTTTAGCAGCTGCTTTCGAAAATGGCGAAAGTCCGGTTGACAATGCACTCGCCGTGTTAAAAAACGACCTTAGAGTACAATTTGATGGATAACTTCCAAAAATATCACGTTAGTTTTATCGGCTCCGGAAATGTGGCTTTTCATTTGGCGAAGGCTTTGTATAATGCAGGAGTTGCAATTGACGAAGTATGGTCGCCAAGCGCTAATCACCGGCAAGCCCTTGCTATAGAAGTAAACGCAAAAGCAGCTGATAAGCTGACTGCTTTAACTACGGCTTCCGATGTTTACATCATTGCCGTTCCCGATGGAAAGGTAGCTGAGGTGGTTGCTGCAATGCCAAAGGTTAAAGGAATTGTGGCGCACACTTCGGGTATTACATCCATGCAGGTTGTTTCGGAAAGGTTTAATAACAGCGGTGTATTTTATCCGCTTCAAACATTCAGTAAACAACGGCCTGTGGCCATAAACGAAATTCCTTTCTGTATTGAAGGTAATACCGAACATGCAATGCAAACCCTTACACAGCTTGCTGCTCTGCTTTCAAAAAACATTCATCCGGTTAGTAGCGATGAACGAAAAAAATTGCATCTTGCTGCCGTTTTTGTGAGCAACTTTGTAAACCATCTGTATCAAATGGCTAACACAATTACCGATGAAAACAACTTACCCTTCGATTTGTTGATGCCGCTTATCGAAGAGGTAGCCGCCAAAGTTAAAACGCTGTCGCCTGCCGAAGCACAAACCGGCCCTGCCCGAAGAAATGATAAAAAAACCATTGCCGTACATCGTGAAATGCTTAATGCTCATCCCGATTTTGAAGTACTTTACAATTTAATAACCGGCCAGATAACAAAAAAATATTATGAGTAATTATAAAGCACTCCTATCAAAAGTTAATACCTTTATTTTTGATTATGACGGAGTAATGACCGATGGTAAATTAATCTTGCTCCACGACGGGCAGCCCCTGCGTACCGCCAATGTTAAAGATGGTTATGCGTTGCAACTGGCACGACGATTGGGTTACAGAGTGGTCATTATTTCAGGAGGTATTTCAAAATCGGTAGAAAATCGTTTTGATAATTTACGTATTACCGATGTGTTTTTGGGCATCAGCGATAAAACAGAGGTGTTTAAAAAATATTTGAAAGAGAACAATCTTAGTGCAGACCAGGTGGTTTATATGGGCGATGACCTGCCCGACTACAAAGTGATGCAGATGGCCGGAGTTCCGGTTTGTCCTGCCGATGCCAGCGTGGAGATTAAAAACATTTCGGTTTATATTTCCGATAAAAAGGGCGGACAGGGTTGTGTACGCGACATTATCGAACAGGTTTTAAAAGTGCAGGGCAAGTGGATGACCGATGAAGCGTTTAAATGGTAAATATTAATCCGTTAAAAAAAAAATGAAATCAAAACAGTTTTTTAACCTTATTCGTTGGCCAAACCTGTTAATTATCGTTCTTAGCATGGTGTTTATTCGTTGGTTTGTAATTCTGCCCTTTTTGGGTGCTGCCGGTATGAGTATCATTCAGTTTTTGTTGCTTTTGTTTTCAGTGCTATTTATAACCATTGCCGGCTACATTATAAATGACTATTTCGACATGGATGCCGACCGCATTAACAAGCCGGGAAAAAACCAAATAGGAACAACCTTTTCGGTGGCATGGGCAAAAAATGCCTATTATCTCTTTTCCGTGTTAGGAACTATTGGCGGGCTGCTGATATCGTGGTGGGTCGGCGAAATAAATTACACCCTTATATTTTTGTTTACCACCGGCATGCTTTGGTACTATTCCGAAAGGTACCAATGTCAAATATTATTGGGCAACCTTGTTGTGGCCTTTTTAAGTGCGCTTTCGTTCGGGTTGGTTTGGCTGTACGAATTTTTTGCCCTTAAAGCTAGTGCCGAACTCTTTTCGGCGGCACAATCAAACTTTAAAATTGTTAGCAAGCTGGTGTTGATATACATGGGATTTGCCTTTTTTGCCTCTCTTTTCAGAGAGATGATTAAAGATATTGAAGACCTTGAAGGCGACAGCCGGATGGGATGCCGTACGCTGCCCGTTGTTGTGGGGGCAGGTAAAGCTAAAACCTATGCTTTTTCAGCCGGTGTGCTGATGCTTGCTTTTTTGCTTTATGCGCAATATTTTCTGTTCCTTTCGGGATATTTTCTTGTTTCGGGATACTTTATTGTATTGGATGTTTTGCTGATTTTGATGCTAATTAAACTGTTCAAAGCAAAAGTGGTTAATGATTTTGGCAAGCTGTCGGGACTATCAAAACTCTTTATGGCAATAGGAATTTTGTCGATGCTTCTGTTTTATTTTGAACATTAACCGGTATGGCTATTCTGCAAAAACAATTACAACATTACAACCTGGTACTCGCCTCCGGTTCGCCAAGGAGGAAGATGCTTTTGGAGGAGATGGGGCTTGATTTTACCATTGACACCCGTCCGGTGGAGGAAAAAATTCCTTTTGGAAAATCGCCCTCCGAAGCAGCCCTGTTTTTAAGCAAACTTAAAGCCGATGCTTTTGAAAAGGCTTATTTTTCAGAAAATACCCTTGTAATAACAGCTGACACGGTGGTTGCAATTGATAATGAAATACTGGGTAAACCGTCAGGCAAAATCGATGCAGTGAAAATGCTGCAGCAGTTATCGACCCAAAAGCATGACGTAATTACGGGAGTAACATTGCGGTCGGCAAACCATGAAAAAAGTTTTTCCGTTTCAACGGCTGTTTATTTTAAGCAGCTGGCACCCGAAGAGATTAATTTTTACGTTGACAACTATAAACCTTTCGATAAAGCCGGTGCCTATGGTATTCAGGAATGGATTGGCCACGCAGGCATCGAAAAAATAGAAGGTTCTTACTTTAATGTGGTGGGATTGCCCACACACAGGCTTTATATTGAGTTGTTGGAGTTTTTGAAACAATTGCGAAAATAGAATGGAAGTTGTTATTTGCATTTTCTGATTTATCCGGTTTAGGTTATCTCGTAGCTGTTGCCTTTTTTTAAGCTCAAAAATCTCCCAACACTAATTTCCAATACGGAATTATTTTTAACAGTGTATTGTCGATTTTCACCTCTTGATCGAGTAACAAATTTACAATGATGCCCGTGTCAGGTTGATACTTTTTTAGAAAACTACGATAGGAACGGCTTATCTCAGGTTTTTTCAATACCTTATATTTTACCTCAACGGGAATTATTTTGTTTTCTTTTTCAACAATAAAGTCCACCTCCGCTTTATCTTTTGTACGCCAATATTTTATTTGCATTAACCCCTGCTCGAACTTTTGCTTTAAAAATTGAAAGATTAAGTTTTGAAACAACATACCGTCGATAGCAGTGTTTCGAAAATTATTTTTACTAAAATTAAGCATCCCCGTGTCGTGAAAATAGACAACCGGCGATTTGGTAAGTTCTTTAACAGGATTGGTGAAAAATGGTTTAACTTGTTGAATAATAAATGTTTGTTCGGCATACCATAAGTACGTTTTGAGGGTTTCCACCCGAAGAGATGTCTTTTGTGATACGTTTGAATAGTTAAGAATATTCCCTGCAAGATTGGCTAAAAGTTGAATTAACCTGACAAACTTATCTGGTTGGCGTACCCCTAACAAAAATGAAATATCTTTTGTTATGTAGGAACCAAAAACTTCACGCATTATTTCAAGCTTGCGGTCAATTGTGGTTGCAGTTATTACAGCAGGATAACCTCCATAAACCAGATATTCAAAAAGAAGCAACGATGCTTTCTCGGTTTCAGTTTCAAAAAAAAGTTCTAATTGTTGTCTATACTTTCCATGAGTTTTGTATTCGATAAACTCCAAAAAAGTTACCGGCCACATGTTAATCAATATTTTCCTGCCGGTAAGTGCTTCCCCTATTTGTTCTTTTAACTCCATACTTCCTGATCCGGAAACAACAATCTTATAGGGCAGCCCCATGTCGTAAATGCCTTTTAAAAACCTGCCGGCTTTCTCTTTTTGCTGTATTTCGTCGATAAAAACGTAAGCCGAATCATTGCCACATTCCAAAACAATTTTGTTAAGCAACTTTTGTTGCGACTCAAAATAACCTGCATCTTCTTCTATATCGAGGTTAAAACTAACAACAGATTTGCCCTTCTTCCTCAACTCATCCATTATTATCTTTAAAATAGTAGTTTTACCCACTTGACGAGCACCGGTGAGAATAGTAATCTCCTTTAGCGCTAAGGTGTTAGTAATTTTCTTTTTTATCTCTCTTTCAATCATTTCAATGATGTTTTGAACAGACAAAGAT
>WGDP01000318.1 GCA_015493215.1 Bacteroidales bacterium
ATCTACAACAGCAATGGTACTAGTATCCGACAATTTAAAAATATTCCAAGTAAAGTTAATCTTAGAAATGAACCTGATGGAATTTATTATTTTAAATTTAATAATTTAGAATCTAACATAGAAAAGATTATTAAAATAATTAAAAAGAATTAAGAAATTTTCTTTTAGATTAATTTTAAAGTTGACATAAGTATTCTTGAATAAAAAAGCCGGCTAAATGCCGGCTTTTTTTATGCCTTTAAGGCACCGTTTAGAATTGTATTGATACAAATAACCAATGGAAAAAGGCAAAAACTTTTGGTTTTTGATTGTCCGAAAACGAAACCTTACAAATTATTTTACCCCATAACCCTGAAATGTTTAATTTTGACAAAAACAAAATTATGAATCATTTAATTGCCCCTTCGTTGTTGTCGGCTGATTTTGGCAACCTCAGGCACGATATAGAGATTGTAAATAAAAGTGAAGCAGATTGGTTTCATTTGGATGTGATGGATGGTGTTTTTGTACCCAACATCTCATTTGGTATTCCGGTAATTTCGGCCATTAAACGTGATGCTAAAAAACCATTGGATGTACACCTGATGATTGTGCATCCTGAGCGCTATATTCGTGATTTTAAAAAGGCTGGTGCCGATATTTTATCGGTGCATTACGAGGCGGTAACACACCTCGACCGTACCATTCATGCCATTAAACAAGAGGGGATGAAAGCAGGTGTGGTTTTAAACCCGCACACCAGCATAATGCTGCTCGAAAATATTATTACAGAAGTTGATTTGGTTTTGATTATGTCGGTAAATCCGGGATTTGGCGGACAAGCATTTATCGAAAATAGTTATGCAAAAATTCAACAACTAAAGGAATTGATGATAAAAAAAGGCTCTAAAGCACTTATTGAGGTAGATGGTGGTGTTAATTTGAACAATGCTCCAAAATTAGTTAAATCCGGAGCTGACGTGCTGGTGGCCGGCAATGCGGTTTTTAAATCGAACGATGTTTTAAAAACCATTCACTCCCTTAAAAATTATTAGTAAAGGCAAGCTGCATGCATCGGCGTTGGTTAGAACAGCAGTTCCGTCGCGCAAAGGATTGATGTCATCTACTGAGGTTTTATAAAAGATGGGAATGGAAAGTGTTTCAATACCGGTACCAAAATGGGTGGAGCTATGGGCTGAATCCGATGAACTGCGGCCATGGACAGTAAATTTTGAAGATAACCTTTTAGGTTAAGCTATCGCCAGTTAAACCTCAAAGTGACTTTTTGAGAATGCTTCCGATAGGTATGGGGAGACGAAGTAGTCTTACAACCAGAAGATATACTTGGGTTAAAAAAATAACATAAAAAAAGCCGCTGCAAGCGGCTTTTTTATAAAGATAATTATGCTTTATTTTACTCTTGTCCAATAGGTTGTGCGGCCAAGTAAACTTATGCCTATATAACCACGAATCTTCAGTTTGTCCTTATTATCCTCATCCGGAAATTCCATGTAACAGCTATAGGTTTTACCGCTTTTGGGGTCGTAAATCTCTCCGTCTTCCCACTCATCATCACCATCAAAAACAAAATCTTTTAATAGCAACAAACCCATTACCGGACGTGTTCGCAATGAAACATCTTCATTTTTATTATCCAACTTGGGCTTTCCTGTAATTGAATCGATGGGAGTTTTCAGCCATACAATCTTGCCATCATATTTATCACCGGTTTTAAAAATTTCAACATGAGCATCCTTGTCTTCATTGAGCCATACACCTACAATATCATCGGCATTAAAATCCTGAGCCGACAGTTTTAATACCGGTGAAAGGAAAAAGAGAGCCATCATGCTTAATAATAATTTTGTTTTCATACGTCTGATTTTTTGTTGTTAATTAATATCAGTTTGGTTTGAGAGCAAAGGTAATTAAAATATTGGAAACGGCACATTCTGTCGCTTTCACATTTTTTAACGAAAATAACGGCATTAAAAAATTACTTTTGCTGTTTACTTAAATTAAAGTTTTATAGATGAAAGTTTTATCAAAAGTGTTGTTTTTGAGTGTGATTTTGTTTGCTGCGTGCTCATCTACAGAAAATAAATTAACCGGTGTTTGGAAGGTTCAGGATGTTAAAACCGATTTTAACGAAAACACAAGTACCCCTCAAATGCTTCAGCAAATTGTTGAAATACAGAAGCAAACTCATTTTAAAATTAAAAACGATTCGTTTATGGTTATTATTTCAAACAACAAAACTTACGAAGCTGTATGGTCGTACGATAAAAATACCAACGTTATTAATTATCATTTTAAAGGTGATTCACAATCGCATAAACTGGGCACCTTTGTCAGCCCCAATATTGTTTCCGAAAGCAAAACTCAGTTGGGCACTATTACAACTATTTATGCTAAAGAGTAAAAACATTAATTAAAAACATTATTATGAGAAAATTATTTTCAGTTTTAATAGCAGGCTTATTAGCCATCACTGTTGTTTCGTGTGGCGAAGCACAAAAACCCAAACAGGACGGTAATTTCAGACTTCATGTTACCATTACCGGCATGCCCGACAGCACCATGGTGTTTTTAAAAAAACGTGAAGAGGCCAAATGGGTAACCGTTGATTCATCTCTGTTGTCGGCTTCAAAAGCTACGCTTTCTGGCAGCATTGATTCGCCCGACGTTTTTTATGTTACTATTGCTAAAGTCAGGAGTGCTTTTCCGGTATTTGTTGAAAAAGGTGATATTAATTTTATTGCCGACAGTAAAAATTTAAGAGGTTATAAAGTTGAAAACTCTAAATCGCATGCCGAATACGAAAACTTTATGGGCAATGTGCTTGGAGCATTTGATAAAAAAGTTCAGGAGTTGGGTTCTAAATATGGTGTTGCGCAACGAAATGGCGACACTGCAGAGGTTAACCGACTGGAAAGTGAGTATGAAAATATTCAAAACAATAAAAAGAAGGCTATGTTGGACTATGTTAAGGAGCACAACAAAAGTGTTGTTGGGCCTTACGTAATCTATTCAAATTCATATATGTTTGATCTTGACCAATTGGAGGATGCTGTAAATAATACTGATGGGTCACTTTCCAATAATAAGTATGTTAAATTGTTAAAAGACAAGGTGGCAACCCTTAAAAGGGTTCAAATCGGGCAGCCGTTTATCGACATTACACAAGAGGACCCGAAGGGAAATCCTGTTTCGCTTTCTTCGGTTGTTAAAAAGAACAAATATGTTCTGGTTGATTTTTGGGCATCATGGTGTCAGCCCTGCCGTGGCGAAAACCCCAACGTAGTTAATGCTTTTCACAAATATCACGATAAAGGTTTTACTGTTTTCGGGGTTTCGTTTGACAGAAATAAAGATAGTTGGATTAAAGCTATTCAGGATGACGGGTTGACCTGGACACATGTTTCCGATTTGAAAGGTTGGGGAAACGCAGCAGGAAAATTATACGGTATCCAGTCGATACCTCAAAATATTTTAATAGGTCCCGAGGGTAAGATTATTGCCCGAAATATACGCGGGCAGGCTCTTCAGGATAAGCTAAAAGAGCTAATGGATTAAAGAACTTAATCTTGTGAAGAGTCGTTTCAACATGTTATTTTAAAAGTTCTTAACCGGTTTTGTCGTTCGCTTGTGTCTTATACATAGCCTGATAGCTGTAGGGGTTGGCCACACTGAGTGCCTGCCTTCCGAACGGGCTAATCAATTAGTTAAGAAAGATTGGTCATTGCGAGCGACACCGGAGCGTGGCAATCCCAAGAAACACAATGTATAACCATGAGATTGCTTTGTCTTCCGATAGTTATTGGAACCTCGCAACGACAACGGATTATTCTTAATTAATTAACATTGGTGGGAAGGGCAGGAAGTCGAAGTGTGACATAACCAATGCCTCGTAAAGGAGAGGAATTGTATAATAAATACTGTTTTATGAAAAAATGGTTAAAATATGCCGGAGTACTTGACCGATTAAACCTGGTTATTCTGTTGGTGATTTTTGTTTTTTATCTTTTCTCCCTTCATAATTCGCCTTACAGCTATCAGCCTCTTTTTGTGTTTGTTCCGGCAGCGTTGATTGTGTGGTTATCGGTTTTTTTGAAAAAAACCAATCGGTACAAAGGATTGGCAAAATATTTTTTGCTGGCCTATCCGCTTGTCTTCTTTTTTGTACTCTTTGAGAGTTTTTACATGATATTGCCCTATTTTAACCTGAACAGGTATGATGAAGCATTGGCCAACATCGACTTTGCCATGTTCGGCGTACATCCTACGGTATGGATAGAGCAGTGGAACCGCCCGTGGCTAACCGATTTGTTTTATTCGCTATACATCTTCTATTTTCCCATGCCCCTGTTTATTCTTGTCTGGCTTTACCGGCGACAACGGTTTATCGACCTTGATAAAAGTGTTTGGATATTAATGTTAACCTATTACGGCGCTTATATTGGATATTTTATAGTGCCTGCTGCCGGCCCCCGCTTTTACGAACCGTTGATGCATTTGCAAAAAACCAATTTAGATGGCTTGGTTTTGGCGGTTCCCATCAGAACTTTCATAAACTTTATGGAGCCTAACAAATTGGATGCCTTTCCAAGCCTTCATGCCGGCATATCGTTTACAACGCTTCTTTTAATGGGAAAATTTAACCGGCGGATGTTTTGGATTTTTGTGCCCATAATCACCGGAATTATGATAGCTTTGGTATATTGCCGGTATCATTATGTTATCGATATGATTGCAGGAATTACATGGTCCACCATAAGTTTTTACTTTGGTCAGAAATTTTATGATAAATTTGTATCGGGAAAACTTTTTCCGTTTTATGAATTAAAAAAATGACTTACAAGTTAGATTTTACAAAACACGACATTCACTATTATGTAATGCTGCTCAGTGCGCCGGTACTGCTTACGCTTTATCGATATCACGGATATCCCCAATATTTTTACAGCTATTTTCCACAATTTATCGGACAGCCCGATGGCGATTTATACGCACGAGTCTGGCAGTTTGTTGTGTTTTTTGTGTTGATGTTTATGGTTCCTGTAGCCTATATTAAATTGGTAATGAAGCGCCCGTTGTCAGACTTCGGGTTTGGCATGGGTGATATTAAATGGGGGTCAAAATGGCTCATTACCATCCCTTTACTGGTGGTTCCACTTATATACATCAGCTCTAAAATGCCTGATGTAAGAACTGAATATCCGCTGGCAAAAAGTTTATTAACCAATCAAAGTCACCTGCTTGTTTACGAGCTGGGATACATTGTTTTTTATTACATCGCCTGGGAATTTTTCTTTAGGGGATTTCTGCTTTTTGGGCTAAAAGAACGATTTGGCGCAGTAAATGCCATATTAATTCAAACTATTTCATCGTGTCTGGTGCACATCGATAAACCCGAAGGCGAAATAATAGGTTCTATTTTTATAGGTATCCTGTTCGGAATGATTGCCCTGCGAAGCCGTTCAATATGGTGGGTATTTTTGTTACATATCTCCATTGGTGTACTCACCGATTTGTTTATAATTTATTTTCACTGATGAAAGCACTTGTTACCGGAGCTAATGGATTTATAGGGAGCAATGTGGTAAAACGGCTTCTCGACGAAGGGGCAGAGGTCAATGTGCTGGTTCGTAGAAGCTCCGATTTAAAGTTTCTGGAAAATTTAAATGTTGCCTGTTTCTATGGTGATATTACCGACTATGCAACCATCGAACCTGCTGTAAAGGGTGTTGAAAAAGTTTTTCATGTGGCAGGCCTGGCAGCCGACTGGGGGCCATACGAAAGATTTGAAAAGATTAACTTTAAAGGAACCATCAATGTTGCCAAGGTGGCAGTTGCTGCACAGGTTAAGCGATTTGTACAAATTAGTACGGTGGCATTTCACGGATTTGGAAAAACAAACGTTACCGAAGATGATCCGCCGGCAAACAACCTGATACCTTATGCTGAAACCAAATGGATGGCCGAGCAGTGGTTGTGGGAATATGCCAAAGTGGTGAAAATGGAAATTACTGCTGTACGTCCCGGCAATGTATTTGGTATTAACGATCGTACCTTTATTTCCAAATATATCGATGCCATGCTGGCCGGAAAATTTGCCGAAGTCAATCACGGGCGTAGCAAAACCTGTCCGGTTTATATCGAAAATCTGGTTGACATTATTATGTTGGTTTCAAAGGAGAAAAAAGCTGTGGGCAATGCCTATCTTGCCACCGATGGTCTTGATATTACCTGGCATGAGTTTAATTCGTTGTTGGCTGAAAAGCTTAATATTAAGCTGAAAAACAGTTCTGTTCCCTATGGCTTGGCCATGGCGGCTGCAAAAATTTATTATGGTGCACATACGTTGCTCAATTTGAAATCGGAGCCGTTTTTGACCCCCTATCGAATTAACAATGGCGGCCTCGATTATCATTTTAGCATCCTTAAGCTGAAAAATCATTTTAATTATACCCCAAAGGTGGATATCTCCGAAGCATTATCACGTACAGTTAACTGGTATCGCCAAACAAAATAAATATTTATGGAATTTTTTACCTATTTGTTGTTTTTATTTCTGGTGGCACTGGTTGGCATTACACCGTTCTTTTTGTTGTATGGATTTTCCAATTTTGTGTGTTTTATGTTGTACCGGGTAGTAGGCTACCGAAAAGCCGTGGTCAGGTCGAACCTTAAAAAAGCTTTTCCACAAAAAACAGCAAAGGAATTAAAGCGTATTGAAAAAGCATCGTATAAAAACCTTGCCGATATTTTTGTTGAGGGAGTTAAGGGATTTACCATGTCGAAAAAATCAATTATGAGAAGACATCGGTTTTTAAACCCTGAAATTTTTGAAAAATATTATAAGCAGAATCGGGGTGTAATTGTTGTTGCCGGACATGTTGGTAATTGGGAATGGGGTGCTTTTTCGGCAGCATACTTTACAAAAAACATTATTGTCGGCTTGTACAAGCCGCTTTCCAATAAATATATTGATGAGTTTGCCATCAGGTCGAGGGCAAAAGCCGGGACAATTTTAGCTTCCATAAAAAAAACAAGGCTCTTTTTTAAAGAGTATGCCAATAAACCTTCGGTATTTTTGATGGCTGCCGATCAAAGCCCGTCAAATCCTGAAAAATCAATTTGGGTTGACTTTTTCGGTGTGGATACAGCATTTCTTCACGGCCCCGAACAATACGCCAGAAAATACAACCTCCCTGTTTTGTTTTTAAATATGTATCGTATTAAAAGAGGAAAGTATGAATATTCATTAGAGCTTTTAACAGAAGATTCTGCCAAAACATCTCCTGGCCAAATTACGGTGCTGTTTGCTAAAAAACTGGAAGCCCTCATAAAACAACAACCCGAAAGCTGGCTTTGGTCGCATAAAAGATGGAAACACAGCAAGGGGTGATGCTGAATCTTTCTTCCCGAAAATATTATGCACAAAATTTCGTTTAAAATAGTAATCAGCAAAACTTTAGATTATTTTAGCCAAAAAATTTATTATGAGCGACGGACTGGTAATAATACCTACTTATAACGAAAAGGAAAACATCGAAAAGATTATCCGGGCAACCATGAAGTTGCCCAAAGATTTTCACATACTCATTGTTGAAGACAACAGCCCTGACGGAACAGCCGACATAGTTAAACGCCTGATAAAAGAGTTTGAGGGTAAGTTGCATATTCTTGAACGAAAAGGCAAGCTTGGTTTGGGAACCGCTTATATTGCCGGTTTTAGATGGGGACTAAAAAAAGGATACAACACTATTTTTGAAATGGATGCCGACTTTTCGCACAATCCCAACGACCTTATTCGTTTACACGATGCCATCCAAAATGGAGCCGATGCAGCCGTTGGTTCACGCTATGTATCGGGAGTTAATGTGGTAAACTGGCCCATGGGCAGGGTATTGATGTCCTATTTTGCTTCCAAATACGTAAGGATGATTACAGGTATGGAAACCCGTGATACTACGGCTGGTTTTGTGGGATGGTCGAGAAAAGTATTGGAAACCATTGACCTGGATAAAGTTAAATTTGTGGGATATGCCTTTCAAATAGAGATGAAATACACTGCCATTAAACTGGGTTTTAATGTGGTGGAAGTGCCCATCATTTTTACCGACCGTACCGAAGGCGAATCAAAAATGAACAAAAGCATTTTCAGGGAAGCTGTTTTTGGAGTGATTGATTTGAGGTTTAGAAGCATGTTTGGAAGGATAAAACCTTATAAATCAGCTTAAACAGATAAGGCCGGGGAAAATATTATGCCTAATAGTTTTGTTATTAAAAATGCCACTATTGTTAACGAAGGCGAAAAATTTACCGCCTCTGTATTTATTTTGAATGGCATTATTGAAAAAATTGACAGAACCAATAAGGATGATATTCCCAATGAATACGAAGTGATAGATGCCCGCGGGTTGTTGTTGCTTCCGGGTGTTATTGACGATCAGGTGCATTTTCGCGATCCCGGATTAACTTACAAAGCTGATATTTATACCGAAAGTAAAGCTGCCGTTGCGGGAGGGGTAACTTCGTTTATGGATATGCCCAATACGGTTCCCAATACCATTACTCAGGAGGTTTTAGAGGAGAAATATAAAATGGCAGCCCAAAAATCGCTGGCAAATTTTTCCTTTTACATGGGCGCCAACAACAATAATCTGGAAGAGGTTGTTAAAACCGACCCGGCTAAAGTGTGTGGCATTAAAGTATTTATGGGTTCCTCAACAGGTAATTTGCTGGTGGATGATGAAACAGCACTGGAAAATATTTTTAAATATGCCCCCGTGTTGGTAGCAACTCACAGCGAGGATGATGCCACCATTGCTGCCAATACCAAATTTTACAAAGAAAAATATGGTGATGGAGCACCTACTCGCATTCATCCATTGATTCGAAGTGCTGAAGCGTGCTATCGTTCCTCTTCAAAAGCTGTTGAACTTGCCAAAAAATACAATACCCGCCTTCATATTCTGCACCTTTCCACTGCAAAGGAGATGGCGCTTTTTGATAATTCCGTTCCGTTGGAGGAAAAACAGATTACCGCCGAAGTATGTATCCATCATCTTTGGTTTAACGATAAGGATTATGACACGAAGGGTAATTTTATCAAATGGAACCCCGCGGTAAAATCGGAAACTGACAGACAGGCACTTTTTGATGCCCTGCTTAATGACACCATTGATATTATTGCCACCGATCATGCGCCTCATACATTGGAAGAGAAGAAACGGCCTTTTTTCAAAGCTCCTTCCGGTGGCCCCATGATTCAACATTCATTACAGGCCATGCTCGAATTTGTATATCAAAATAAAATATCTCTTGAAAAGGTTGTGGAAAAAATGTGTCATCACCCTGCCATTCTTTTTAAGGTAAAAAAGCGTGGTTTTATTCGAGAGGGGTACTTTGCCGATTTGGTGCTGATAGACCCAAATGCTGCCCAAACGGTTTCAAAAGAAAATATTCTGTACAAATGTGGTTGGTCGCCTATGGAAGGCCAGACGTTTCATTCAAAAATTGTATCCACCTTTGTAAACGGCCACCTGGTTTACCACCGTGGTACTTTCAACGAAAATCAAAAAGGAGAGCGCTTGTTGTTTGAAAGATGAGGACTGCATTGTTGCATTGCTTTTATTCCGAATCCAATACTGTCATGCTGAGCGCCCGCCTGCCGGACGGGCAGGTAGTCGAAGCATGACTAACCCCTTTTCTTTTCAAAAAAATCCTTTAGCAGTTTACTGCATGTTTCCTGCAAGACTCCTCCTAACACTTCCGTTGAAGGATGCAGCAGGTTTTTTGCCGTTTTTGAGTAACCCCGTTTTTCGTCATAAGCACCAAAAACAATCCTTCCTACCTGCGTCCAATACGAAGCGCCTGCACACATTACACATGGTTCAAGTGTAACATATAAGGTGCATTCTTTTAAATATTTTCCACCTATAAAATTGGTGGCAGCCGTAAAAGCCTGCATTTCGGCATGTGCCGTAACATCGTTTAGCGTTTCGGTAAGGTTGTGGGCACGAGCAACAATTTGATTGTTACAAACCACCACCGCACCCACCGGTACTTCATCCTTGTCATAAGCTTTTCGAGCCTCCTTAAAGGCCTCTTTCATAAAATATTCATCCGAAAAAACAGATAATGTCATGGTTGCTTTTTTAAGAGCCTAAAATACTTAAAAGTTTGGAGTTAAATGTACATTAATAACATAATACAAAGCTCGTCTGGATTTGTCTGTCCGAACGTGCCTTTTTGGCACGAGCGGAACTGGCAGTCCCTTTACATACCCGGTATTCTTGGAACTTTTTTCAGCTTGGAAAGTTTCCAGTAATGGCCCCAGGCTTTTTTTATCCAATGACCAAAGGTGGGCATGGGAATAATTTTTTCCTTATTCCATTTTCGTAAGGTAAATATTGCACCATTGCCGGCATCCATTACACAAATAATGTTCAAATGGTTGGGATATCCTTTTCGTTTCGGGTTTCCTACAATGGCATTGTTAATGTTATAAACAGCATATTTTGCCATAATTTCAGCAATATGCCCCTGTTTGGCAATCCACTTAGGTCCTTCCAGGCGGGTAACATCGCCGGCAGCATAAACATTTTTCTGAGGGCCGTTAACCCTGCAATATCCGTCAACCAGTAAATTATTGTCAACCGAAAGTGGTAAATCGGAATTTTGTAGAACAGGGTGTCCGGTTCCGGCAGGTGTGTATATTATAAGGTCACTCTCCAACTCTGAACCATCGGTAAAAACCACTTTTCCTTTTTCAAATCTTTTGATGGGAACACCAATCTTTTCATCAATCTCATGCTTTTGGTACATGCGGCTCAACATTTTTAACCCCTCGCCTCCCATGCGTGCTCCCGGTTCTTTCATGGGAGCAAAAAAAGTAATTTGAAACTTATCGTAAAGTTTTTTCTCTTTTAACAAGGTTACCAAATTAAACAGCATTTCAAAAGCAGGGCCGCCCCGTACACCCGTTGGCGATTTGGGATTTCCTCCAAATCCGACGGCAATTTTTCCATGTCCGCGTTCAACCAGCTCGTTTACACGTGCTTTAAGGTCTAAAAGCTTTTCT
Organism: Bacteroidales bacterium; assembly: GCA_015493215.1. Taxonomy (GTDB): domain Bacteria; phylum Bacteroidota; class Bacteroidia; order Bacteroidales; family F082; genus B16-G9. Next base: position 11,072 of record WGDP01000318.1, read on the forward strand.
GGCTTGCCACAGGTTGAATAGGTGTACTCTTTCATTCCTTCCACCGACAGTTTACTGCTGCCAAAAGCAACTATTAAATAGTCATACTCAATAGTTTGACCCGAAAGAATAACTTTGTTTTCTTTTGAAACAATTGATTCTACCTTATCAATGATTAGGTCAAAATGATGAACCTTTTGAAGGCTTGTCAAAGGTAACTTCACCTTTTCAAAATCAATTTTGTTCACAGGTATCCAAATGGAAATTGGATAGACAAAGCAATAATCCCGGTCGGAAACAAGCGTTACTTTGTGCCCCAGTTTACTTAAGTGAAAAATGGATTCAACGCCGGCAAAACCGCCGCCCAGTACTACAATGTGTTGCTGTTTGTTTTTCATATTGTTAATATTAGAAGCTAAAAATAAAGAGTTTATAAATATACAACAAAAATATATGTTATTGATATGTAAGCAATCACTATATTTAGGTATTATTTTTTTCCTATCTTTGCATTTCAATTCAAATCCTCTCCTTTTTTTGAGGCATTTGGATTTATAAAGAAGGATGAAGAGACCGGGCTCAACGAAGTCCTGGCAACCTACTGCTGTAGCAAGGTGCCAATACCCGGTTCCGGTAAACATTCCGGAAGATGATAAATTTAAATGCTGATGATTCGTTGTTTTTCATTGAAGCAGGTTCCGGTGCAAACCGGCCACTCAGCATAAAGTTAACTTTAAAAAAATAACTATGCCCGTTAATAAACCGGATATAAAAAAACTGCTGGAAACCAGAATTCTTGTGCTGGACGGTGCCATGGGTACCATGATTCAGCGGTACAAGCTGGAAGAAAAAGATTACAGAGGAGAACGTTTTAAGGATGTAACCATTTTGCAAAAAGGAAACAACGATATCCTTTGCCTTACCCAACCACAAATCATTCAAAATATTCATGAAGAATATCTTGAAGCCGGTGCCGACATCATCGAAACCAACACCTTTAACGGAACCCGTGTTTCGCAAAGCGATTACGGGCTGGAAGCGTTTGTTCCTGAGATTAACCGCGAAGCCGCCCGCATTGCCAGAAAAGCCGCTGACAAGTTTACTCTTGCCAATCCCGAAAAACCCCGTTATGTGGCAGGTGCCATGGGGCCAACCAATAAAACCGCTTCCATGTCACCCGAAGTGGGTGATCCGGGTTTTCGAAACATCAGCTTTGATGAGTTGTACGACAACTATTACGAACAGGCGGCTGCCCTGTTGGAGGGAGGTGCTGACATCTTGCTGATAGAAACGGTTTTTGATACTCTTAACGCCAAAGCTGCTCTGATGGCCGTGAACGATTTAATGAAATCGAAAGGGAAAAAAATTCCCGTCATGGTTTCCGGAACCATCAGCGACAACAGCGGACGAACGCTGTCGGGACAAACTCTGGAAGCTTTTTTGACCTCCGTTTCGCACATCGACCTGTTGAGCGTGGGGTTAAACTGTTCACTGGGTGCCGAACAGCTGCGCCCCCATCTTGCCGAACTCTCCAAAAAAGCACCCTTTCCGGTAAGTGTTTATCCCAACGCCGGGCTACCCAATCAGTTTGGCGAGTACGATGAAACCCCCGAAGTGATGGGAGGCCATATCAAAGAATTTCTTGACAACAGGTTTGTAAATATTGTGGGCGGTTGTTGCGGTACCTCCCCCGATCATATTCGTAAAATTGCCCTGGAGGCTGCACATGCCCAGCGGCGCGAAATTCCGAAACCGCACCATGTTACCGAGCTGAGCGGACTGGAACCCGTGGTCATCAGCAAGCAGCGAAATTTTGTCAATATTGGCGAACGAACCAACGTAAGCGGCTCGCGCAAATTTGCCCGTTTGATTCGTGAAGGTAAGTACGAAGAGGCGCTTTCCATAGCCCGCCATCAGGTGGAAGGGGGCGCGCAGGTGTTGGATGTAAGCATGGACGACGGCATGCTGGATGCTGAAAAAGAGATGGTAAAATTTTTGCACATGCTGGCTTCCGAACCTGAAATTGCCCGACTTCCTATTATGATTGACTCTTCAAAATGGGAGGTGATTGAAGCGGGGCTGAAATGTGTGCAGGGAAAAGGTATTGTAAACTCGTTAAGCCTCAAAACCGGCGAAGAGGATTTTTTGCAAAAAGCCGAAAAAGTTAAAAACTACGGTGCAGCTCTGGTGGTGATGGCCTTCGACGAAAAGGGGCAGGCGGCAAATTACGAAGAGAAAATTGCCATCTGCAAGCGTGCCTACGATTTGCTGGTGAACAAAATTAATTTTCCCCCGGAGGATATTATTTTCGACCCCAATATCCTCGCCATCGGAACGGGCATACAAGAGCACAATAACTATGCTGTCGATTATATTAAAGCGGTAAAATGGATTAAGGAAAACCTGCCTTACGCCAAAGTCAGTGGCGGTGTCAGCAACCTGTCGTTCGCCTTCAGAGGTAACAATCTGGTGCGCGAAGCCATGAACTCCGTTTTCCTCTATCATGCCATAAAAGCCGGCATGGATATGGGCATTGTCAATCCCGGTATGTTGCAGGTGTACGATGAAATTCCTGAAGATTTACGAAATCTTGTTGAGGATGTGGTTTTAAATCGCCGTAAGGATGCCACCGAACGCCTGCTGATGTACGCCGAAACCATTAAAGACAAAGGTTCGGCAAAGGAAGAAAAGCAGCAGGAGTGGCGAACCCTTCCGGTGGAAGAGCGCCTGAAACACGCTCTAATAAAAGGAATTACCGACTTTCTTGAAGAGGATGTGGAAGAAGCCCGGCAACACGCTAACCGTGCACTGGATGTTATTGAGCAAACTCTGATGGCCGGTATGAACGTGGTGGGCGACCTGTTTGGCGACGGAAAAATGTTTTTGCCACAGGTGGTAAAAAGTGCCCGCGTGATGAAACAGGCGGTTTCGTATCTGCTGCCTTACATTGAAGCCGAAAAACTTGAAACTGATAACAGCACTTCGGGAAAAATATTACTGGCTACGGTAAAAGGAGACGTGCACGACATCGGTAAAAACATTGTAGGCGTGGTGCTTTCGTGCAACAATTATGAAGTAATCGACCTTGGTGTGATGGTTCCGGCAGAAAAAATTCTGGAAATGGCCGAAAAGGAAAATGCCGACATCATCGGGCTGAGCGGCCTTATCACCCCTTCGTTGGAGGAGATGGTGTATGTGGCCAAAGAGATGAAGCGCAAAAACCTAAACCTGCCCCTGCTTATCGGTGGTGCCACCACTTCCCCCATTCACACGGCGGTAAAAATAAAACCTGAATTTGACGAACCGGTTATTCATGTTAAAGATGCCTCCAAAGTGATTAACGTGGTAAACAAACTGCTTTCGCCTGTTGATAGAAAAGTTTATCTCGAAAGCATTGAAGAAGAGTATAAGAAATTGCGCGATAAACATCTGAGTAATCAGTCGCAGAAGCGTTACATCCCCTTTTCCAGAGCGCAGGCCAACCGGTTTAAATCCGAATGGAATGAAAAGGTAATTGACAATCCCGCTTTTACGGGCGTTAAGGTTTTTGACGACTATCCGTTGGAGGAGATTAGAAAATACATTGACTGGACTTTCTTTTTCCATGCCTGGAAACTCAATGGCCGCTATCCCGAAATTTTAGAAGACCCTGTAAAGGGTTCCGAAGCTAAAAAGTTGTTGGACGATGCCAACAAAATGCTGGATGCCATCATTCATAATCAATGGTTGAAAGCCAATGCGGTATTTGGTATTTTTAGTGCTGCTGCTGTTGGCGAAAGTGTGGAAGTGTACAATGGTAAAGGAGACAAGATTGACGATTTTCATTTTTTGCGCAATCAGGAAGAGAAAGAGGAGGGGGTTCCCAATCTTTCACTGTCGGACTTTATCGCCCCAAAAGAAACCGGTTTAAAAGATTACATAGGCGCCTTTGCCGTAACTGCCGGATTGGGCATTGAAAAACATCTTGAGGCTTTTGTGGCTCAAAATGATGATTACAGCGCCATCATGTTAAAAGTGCTGGCAGACAGGCTTGCCGAAGCCTTGGCGGAACTGTTGCACTATCGCGTTCGAAAAGAATTTTGGGGTTATGCCGCCAGCGAAAACCTTACGGTTAAAGAAATCATCCGTGAAAAATATCGTGGCATCAGACCGGCTCCGGGCTATCCGGCATGTCCCGAACATTCCGAAAAAAGAACCATCTTTAATTTGCTGGATGTGGAGCAAAATGCCGGCATCAGCTTAACCGAAAGCTATGCCATGTATCCCGCAGCATCGGTAAGCGGGTATTATTTTGCGCATCCTCAGGCAAAATATTTTGCCGTGGGAAAAATTCTTCCCGACCAAATTGAAGATTATGCCAAACGCAAAAACCTTACTGTTGAGGAGGTGAGAAAATTGTTGAATGTGAATATTGTAGAAGAATAAACCAGCCCGACAGGTAAATCACAAAAAGCAAAAAACAAAAAACAAATTACAAATCGCAAATAAATTACAAACTTTAATAATCAAATTACAAAACAGTTTTAAACATTGAAATTTATTTATTGGAATTTATTTGTTATTTGGAAATTGAATTTTGGAATTTTCTAAACACCGGCTCGGG
>WGDP01000319.1 GCA_015493215.1 Bacteroidales bacterium
AACCAAGCTTGATACAATTGTGCTGCAAGTGAGCTGATAATTTGCTTTTGAGGCATTTCGGCTGTGGGAATAAGTTTTTCAAACCGGGTGGCCGATTGCAACAGATAATCCTCTTCAAAGGTGCTTTTTAAACTTACTTTATAAATGAGTGCTTTCAGCTCCTGCTGATTGTTTTGTTCTATTTTGGCTATCTTAAATATTTTGTCAACCACTTTTAAAGCCGATTTAGGCCTTCCGTTTTTTTGATAGGTTTCAACCTTTTTCCAAAGCTTATCGTAGTTAATATTGGTTGGCATTAGCGCTGTTAAAGCAATTATAAACGTAAATAGTATTAAAAGAATTGCTGATTTTTTCATATAAATGTTTTTTTGTAACAGTTATAAAACGTAATTTTTTTATTGTATTGTATCCCCAAAGCCCGTTTTATTGTATGGCTTTAGAGGGGTGAATTACAATAATAGTGCCATGGATATGACAGGGAACTAATGGAGGAGTGAAGATGGGTTTACCACCCGTGTTCCACTACATCGTTCAGGTTACAAACCTGGACGAGCTTTAACGAATTGAGGCGGCTTGTGGTTGTCCTTCCTTTCAGGTCGAGACCGGCTAGTGGGCGGAGACCTGAAAGGTAGGACAGCCTTTTTCGGAGAAATCTGAACGAGCTTTAACAGGAGCTTTAGCAAAGCCCCATCTCCATATAATCCAATAATGTTTACTTTTGGCAGTCAAACAATCGGCCATGATAAAACTTTCGGTGGTTATTATTACTTTTAACGAAGCGCGCAACATAAAGCGCTGCCTCGAATCGGTAAAAGAGGTTGCCGATGAAATTGTTGTGCTCGATTCGTTTTCCACCGACAACACCAAAGAAATCTGTAAAAATTACGGTGTTCGATTTTTTAGCCACGCTTTCGATGGGCATATTCAGCAAAAAAACAGAGCCATAACCTATGCTTCAAACCCTTACATTCTGTCGCTTGATGCTGATGAAGCACTATCGGAAACATTGAAAAAGTCGATATTACAAAAAAAGAAAAATTGGGATGCTGAAGGTTTTACCTTAAACCGCTTAACCAACTATTGTGGTACTTGGATTCGACATTGTGGCTGGTATCCCGACCGAAAACTACGTCTGTTTGATTCGCGAAAAGGCAAATGGGGAGGTTTCAACCCTCACGACAAATATATTATGGAAAGCAAAGCGGTAGTTAAACATTTACAGGGAGACCTGTTGCATTATAGCTATTATTCGGTTGAAGAACATTACCGCCAAACAGAAAAATTTAGCACCATTGCTGCCGAAACATTTTTTAAACTTGGAAAAAAAGCACCATTGCCAAAAGTGTGGATAAGTCCGCTAATACGGTTTGTACGTGACTATTTTCTGAAACTCGGGTTTTTGGATGGCAAAGCCGGTATAACCATTTGCAAAATTTCGGCACTGGGGACAAAACAGAAATATCAGAAATTAAGAGCGTTGTACAAACAACAAAACGAAAATTAATTGCTAATAAAACAGGAGGTAATTATTGAAACATAACAAATGGTTTGTAGTTGTTAACCCAAAAGCGGGCAGCAACAAATGTAAAGAAGACTGGCCCGGGATTAAAACCCTGCTCGAAACAAACGGTTTTGATTTTCAGTTTGCCGTTACCCAATATCAGCGACATGCCATCGAACTGGTACAGAATGCTTTGGAATCGGGCTTTCGCAAATTTATTTCGGTGGGCGGCGACGGAACTTTAAACGAAGTCATCAACGGTATTTTTATCAACCATCAACAATTATTACCCGAAATAGTGGTGGGCGTTGTTACGGTTGGAACCGGAAACGACTGGGGCAGAACCCATAAAATGCCCGCCGGTTATGATAAAATGATAGGAGTTTTAAAATCGCAAAATATTTTTAATCACGACATCGGCAAAGCCAAATACCGTTTTGATAACGATGATAAAAACCGCTATTTTATCAATATTGCAGGTATGGGGTTCGATGCCATGGTGGCCAAAAAAGTAAATGTGTTAAAAGAAAAGGGTTTCAGGGGGTTGCTGGTGTATATGTATAGCCTGCTGTCGAGCCTGATAGGCTTTAAACCCACACAACTTATCATTTACTCGGAGGGAAAAATGATTTATTCAAACAGCACCTTTTTGGCAAGCATCGGTATATGTAAATACAATGGCGGGGGCATGATGCTGTTGCCCGATGCCATCCCCGACGACGGGCTGTTTGATGTAACCATCATCCGAAAAGTTTCGCGGTTAAAGGTTTTGGCCAACATTAAAAATGTGTTTGACGGCTCGTTTGTAAAAATTAAAGAGGTAGAACGTTTCAGGGGTAAAAGCTTTACCGTTATCTCGGAACCTCCCCACGCACTAAACCTCGAAACCGACGGTGAATCGCTGGGAAACTCCCCTCTGGATTTTGAAGTACTGCCCAAAGCCCTTAAAATTATTGTTCCGAAATGACCGAAGAAGAAAAAAAAATATTGGCCGAATATCTTCCCCAAAACGCCCTGAAACCGGTAGTCAACCTAATAAACCGGTATAAAATTTATTTAACCATTTCGCGCACGCGCAATACCAAACTGGGCGACTACCGTCCGCCTGTTTACCAACCGTATCATAAAATTTCGGTTAATCACGATTTAAACCCCTATGCTTTTTTAATAACTTTTATCCACGAAGTGGCGCATCTTATTATCTACAAAAAATACAAACTGAGAAACATTGCCCCTCACGGCAAAGAGTGGAAGCATGAATACCGTACTTTGATTCAGCAATTTCTTGATATGGATATCTTCCCGGAGGATATCAAACAGCAACTTTCCAAAAGCATTATAAACAGCAAAGCCTCCAGCAGCTCGGATATAGAGCTTACGCGGATTCTTCGAAAATATGATAAAAACAAAACAGAAGGAGTGGTTCATCTTGAAGATTTGCCCGAAGGAAGTGTTTTTGTAATACGTACCGGACGACGTTTTAAAAAAGGAACCAAACGCCGGATACGCTATAGATGTCAAAATATCGACAACGGGCGTTGGTATCTGTTTCACCCTCTTACAGAGGTTAAATTGTTGAAAAACATAAAAACTTAACAGGGAAGTAACCCGTTGATATTAAGAATTTTTAAGAATTAATAATAACTGATACTACCGGTTTCCCCTCAACTTACACAGTTTCTTTTATCTTTGACACGCGAAAAAAATCAGCAAATATTATTTGCTTTAAAAATACCTTTTATGAATTCCAATCATTATACCGTTATTATGGCCGGAGGAGTGGGCGCCCGCTTTTGGCCCATGAGTAAAACAAGCCGCCCAAAACAGTTTATCGACATTCTTGGTGTTGGTAAAACACTGATACGCATGACCTTTGAAAGATTTAACAAAATCTGCCCGGTTGAAAATATTTACGTGGTTACCAACGAAATTTATAAGGATCTCGTACTTGAACAGCTGCCTGAGCTAACCGAAAATCAGGTGCTGCTGGAACCCTCGCGCCGAAATACAGCCCCTTGTATTGCCTACGCAAACTACAAAATAAAAGAACAAAATCCCGATGCCATTGTGGTAGTTGCCCCTTCGGATCACATCATTTTAAAAGAAGATGAGTTTGTTAACGACATTAACATTGCCATGGAGGCTGCCGCTGCCAACGACTGGCTTTTAACACTGGGAATAAAACCAAGCCGTCCCGATACGGGATACGGGTACATTCAATTTGAAGAAGAAAAAATTTACCCTAAAACCGACCGGTTACGAAAAGTGAAAACCTTTACCGAAAAACCCAACCTCGAAATTGCCAAAACCTTTTTGGAAAGCGGTGATTTTTTGTGGAACTCCGGTATTTTCGTCTGGTCGTTAAAAAGCATTATGAAAGCGTTTACATCGCATCTTCCCGAAGTTGACAACCTCTTTAAAAAAGGTGTTGGAAAATACAGCACCGGTGACGAAGCCGGTTTTATTACCAAAACTTACGCTGTATGTACCAATATTTCAATCGACTACGGTGTAATGGAAAAAGCGGATAATGTTTTTGTGCTTTCGGTCGATTTCGGTTGGTCCGATTTGGGAACCTGGGGTTCACTTTATACCATTCAGGAAAAAGAGGAAAATGGAAACGCCGTTGTTGGAAACAACGTTATGCTTTACAATACAAAAAACTGTATTGTACATATGCCTGAAAATAAACTGGTGGTTTTACAAGGCCTCGACGATTATATTGTGGTTGAAGAGGATAACACTCTGTTGGTTTGCCGTAAAGTGGACGAACAGCAAATCAGACAGTTTGTTAACGATGTGAAAATTGAAAAAGGCGATAATTTCGTTTAAATATATTCATTTATATCCGGAACACAAAAACAGATAACCGGGAGTTATTTTAAAAACAAATCAAATTAATATGAAAAAAGTTATAATTGTTTCATTTGCAATGATGTTGGGTTTTTTACCCCGACTACGTGCCGATGAAGGCATGTGGATTCCTGCTCTTATTAGCAAAAACATTGCAATCATGCAAAAAATGGGCTGCCAGCTCACTGCCGAGGAAATTTACAGCAACACCGACCCGAGCATTAAAGATGCCATCATTATTTTTGGCGGCGGATGTACCGGCGAAATAGTTTCGCCCGACGGGCTTATCTTTACCAATCACCATTGCGGATTCGGTTCCATTCAAAAAGTAAGTACCACCGAGCACGATTACCTGAAAGATGGATTTTGGGCTTACAGTAAGGATAAAGAAATTCCCATTGAGGGGCTTACAGTTAAATTTTTGGTTTACATGAAAGATGTTACCGATGCCGCCCTTACAGGAGTAACCGATGATATGACCGAAGAGGTTAGAGCAAAAACCATTAACGACAATGTTGATAAAATTGAAAAAGAAGCCTCTAAAGACAATGATTACAAAGTAGTTGTAAAGCCCATTTTCGGCGGAAACCAATACTACATTTATGTTTACAATGTGTATAAAGACATCCGATTAGTGGGCACACCCCCATCAGCCATTGGCAAATTTGGCGGCGATACCGATAACTGGATGTGGCCTCGTCATACCGGCGATTTTTCCATCTTCAGGGTTTATACCGCTCCCGATGGCACCCCGGCCGAATATTCCGAAGACAATGTACCCATGAAACCCAAACATTACCTGCCCATTAACATCTCTCCCAAGAAAAAGGGTGAATTTACCATGATTATGGGTAACCCCGGTGGTACCGACCGCTTTTTATCATCGTGGGGCGTTGAAAATGCCATTGATTATTACAACCCTTCCATTGTTAAAGTTCGCGACATGAAGCTCAAACTAATGAAAGAGCAAATGGATGCCGACCCAAAAATAAGGTTACAATATGCAACCAAATATGCCCACACGGCCAATTACTGGAAATATTACATCGGGCAGACCAAGGCTTTAAAAAGATTAAAAGTTAAAGCGGAAAAAGAGCAGTTAGAAGCTGAGTTTTCAAACTGGATTAATCACAATCCAAATGAAAAATTAAAATATGGTGAAGCATTGCCCGATTTAAAAGCCGCTTATGTTGGCATAAACAAATATACCGTTGCCAAAGTTTATTTTTACGAAGCCATTTACCGCGGCCCCGAAATTTTTAAATATGCCTTTGGGTTTAAACACCTTGCAGAACAGCTTGGCGATAAAGAAGCTAAGCAAGAGAATATTAACGCCACAATTGAGAGATTAAAAACAGGTGTTAATGAGCACTTTAAGGACTACAACCTAACCATCGACCGCAACACCTTTGCCGCCATGATGGAGATGTATTACAATGATGTTCCCAAAGATCAGCAACCCGAATATCTTGAAAAGATGCATAAAAAGTTTAAAGGCGACTGGAAAAAGTATGCCGATTATGTATATGAAAAATCAATTTTTGCCAATGCAGATAAGGTGGCTAAATTTTTAGAAAAACCCAAAGCCAAAGTGATTGAAAAAGACCCGGCTCTGGTAGCGTGGAATGAATTTTATGCTTCGTACCGCACGCTGATGGAAAATGAAAAACCCTATTCGGAACAAAAAGCACGAGGACATCGCCTGTTTATTGCCGGCATTATGAAAATGAATCCCGACAAAAATTACGCCCCCGATGCCAACTTCACCATGCGGGTTACTTACGGAAGAGTGGAGGATTATTACCCTGCCGATGCCGTTCATTACGATTACACCACTCATCTGTTTGGCGTAATGCAAAAAGAAGACCCCAACAACCCCGAATTTATTGTTCCCGACAAATTAAAAGAACTTTATAAAACCAAAGATTTTGGCCGCTGGGGCGAAAACGGTAAACTGGTTACTGATTTTCTTTCAACCAACGACATCACCGGTGGCAACTCGGGAAGTCCTATTATGAATGGCCGCGGCCAACTTATAGGCCTTGCTTTCGATGGCAACTGGGAAGCCATGAGCGGCGACATTAAATTTGACCCCGAATTGCAACGAACCATTAATGTTGACATTCGCTATGTGCTGTTTATTATTGATAAATATGCCGGTGCCGAAAATCTTATTAATGAGCTAACCATTGTTAAAGATAAACCCGCTCCTGTTGAAACTCCGGCCAACGAAAAAACCACGGAACCGGTTACCGAACCTGCTCACTAATTTAAAGGATATCCGTTATCCAAATTAGAAAAATAATAAAGGCTGTTTCAAAAATAATGTCACTTTGAAACAGCCTTTTTTGTACCCCGATTTCTAAACATCATCATCGGTTAAAAGCTTCGACTCTTTCAGACTAAAAGAGGTGATGGTAGCAACAACCATTAACACAATAAGGTATATTAACGGCGTGGTCATCGAGCCTGTTGCCGGAGATTTAAGTGCGTCCATTCCAAAAATAAAGGCAATTCCCGAAATTTGCCCTGCCAGCAAAATAAGTCCGTTTGAAGTTCCTTCCGATACGGGATAAGTAATTTCGGCACCATACTGAAAACCGATAGGCCCGGCACTAAGCAAAAAATAGCCGAACAAAATACTCGACAAAATAACCAAAGTAAAATTTGAAAAAAATGTAATGCCGGCCAGCCCGAGAGTACTTCCGGCCAAAGCGATAATAATAAACGGCACTCTTTTTTTATAATAATCCGAAAGCATGGGCATGATAAGGGCGCCAACAACGCCGCCGACAATCATCAGCCCGCCGGCTATACCTGCCTGAGTAGCCGAAAAACCTCTCGGTTTCAAAATATCTTCAATCCAGGTAGTTACACTGTTAAAAATACCCAATCCTATAAAAAAGATAAGTAACAGCAAATAAAATCTTTTGTTGGTAAAAATATCTTTTAACCCGTCCAAAACCAACGAGCGTTCTTCCTGGTCGGGACGACAGGGAGCGGTGGGTGGGTTTTCTTTTGCAAACACCAAAAACAACACAGCAGCTATCACTGCAACAATGCCGTAAATATACAAAACCCCGCTAATACCTTCTGACAATACAAGATATGGTGTTAACATCATGGCAATTAAAATTCCCAGATACATCGATAAGGTACCCAGTCCGGCAGCAGTGGCTCGCTCCTTAATGGGAAACCAGCGTGCCGCAAGCTTAGTTATGGCGTTTAGCAAAAACGGCTGCCCCACAGCTATCCCTATTTGCGCCATTAACAACAAACTGTAATCATCTTTTACCAGTCCGCGCAACAGCCCGAATACTCCGGTTAACACGGCACCGGTACCCACTCCCACACGTATTCCGTACTTATCAATCAGCCACGACGCCGGAAACGACATCACAATAAAAACAATCATAAACGACATGGAAAGTATCCCGATTTGAATATCGGACACATGATAATATTGAGCCGAATCGGAAGTAATGGGAGCAAAAGTAATCCACAACATCTGATTTACCGCAACAATAAACATGTAAACCAACAACATAACCCACCGGTATTTGTAAACTTTAAACGGTGTTGTTTCCATAAGGCGTATGTTTTTATTTAATGAGTCTGGTCTAAAAAGGTTCTTTGTTGCCAAACTCTGCCAAAAAATTACTCAACCAATATCTTTTTCGAAATTGTTTGATTGCCATATTTAACCAGCAACAAATAAACCCCGCTATGCTCGGTTTGGCGCACAAAAGTAGTTAACGAATGGTTACCTGTTGATTGTTGCCCACTATACAGTGTGCGAATTAACTTGCCATTTAAAGTATATAATTGTGCAGTTACACTCAAGGGCTTTTCAAGCCGGTAGCTAACTGTAAGCTTATTTCTAACCGGATTGGGGTAAACATTTAGCTTAACATTATTGGTTTCCGCAACCGAAACGGTATTATCTTCATGAACCAACAAGGAGGTGAGTTTTGTATGGCTCTCCCTAATGGCAAAAGCACCATAAAAAACAACATCGCCGGTTCCTTCTGCAGGAGCAGTCCATTGAAAATTCCAGGTTGCCGTCGAACTTTGCACCGCACTGGTGTGTGTTATATAACCATTGTTTCCTGTTAATTTACTCCCTGAACCGGCTATTAAGGTTCCTAAAATATCACCGGCAAAATTCTGTGGTGAAACTTCAAAACCCTTTTTACCGCTGCCTGTTGATGTAGCGGTTATCAAATAAGTCTGTCCCGGAACATAACCCGTTTCAGGAATATCGGAAGTTATCCAATTATCAACATTGGCAGGCGTTCCACCATGACAATGTGTACAGTTCTGGCCATCGGCAGGCGACCCTGTATAACCGGCCGGAGCACCACTCGGGTATTTGATATCGGTACCGCTAAAACCATAAACAAGGGTTAAAAAAACAAATAAAAATAAATAGGTAATACTTTTCGTTTTCATAATAATTAATTTTAAAACGGCTAATGTAAAAAAAACACAACAATCATTAGGTATATGAATAAGAATTTTATAGGCTACATAGGCTAATTCCTATTTTGATGCGACAGATTATTATTTTGAATGTCCCATTAAACAAAATTTGCCTGCATTTTAATAGTACACTGATTGGACTGATAGTTATGATAAGAAAGCGAAAATCAGTTAAATCATAATAATCATGCAAAAATCATCAAAAATAATACAACAGTACTTAAAAAATAATGTTGTTTATTTGCATAATATTTTGATTTTATAACGTTTGGCTTTTAAATTGTGGTTTTTTTGCTCTTTTTTTGAATAAAACGCATTTTTAATTTGTCAAACACTTTATGTCCATTAATAAAACCTGATTTGAAAAAAACAATAAAAATTATAGCCCTTTTTGGTTTGCTACTTACCGCAACAACCATGATGGCGCAAAACAACCTGCTTACAAATACGTTGGATTCGGCAAAGGCTTTACGTAATGCGGGAAAATACCAACAAGCTGTTAAGGTGCTGCGGGCGTTTGACAATCAATATCCCGACAACTATTGGGTGCTGCAACTTTATGCCGAAACGCTGTTCTGGATGAAGGAATATGAAGAAGCCGACCATGTTTACAGGCGAGCCATCAGGGTTTATCCTGATAATTATGAATTAAAATATGAATACGCCCTGTTTTTATACGACAGGGGAGACTATAAAAATGCTCACGAACTGCTTTTGTTGTACAATGAAAAATATCCCGACATTGCGGAAGTACAGTCGCTATTGGGTATTACCGGTTACTACCTTGGTGATTTTAAAGCAGCGAAGGTTTATTTGGAATCATCGTTAAAAAAGAACCCCAACGATAAATTTACCGGAAAAATCTATACTGAGGTTTCACACATTGTAAATCCATGGATAAAAGCTAATTTTTTATACACTAAAGATTCGCAACCCATGAGCCTGCTAATGCCGGAACTTTCGGGAGGCTGGTACCACTCTCATTTATTAAATCTTTCGTTTAAAGTTAATTACCAAAGCTTCTCGGCTGACAGTTTAACATCTGACATGTCGGGTTTTTCGTTACAAAACAGCTTTATCATTCCCAATGCCGGGTTTAAAGCAGTTGTTGGATTAGGCGGGTTTTATACCGCCATCAACAATACAATGGATTTTACCTGGCAACTGCAACTTGATAAAAGGTTAACCCAAAACCTGCATATCAAAGCCGGAGGCGAACGGTCGCCTTACACTTACACTGTTGCCAGCATTGCCAAACCGTTTTTACGTAACAGGTACAACGCTTCTCTTTCGTGGGAAACCGAAAACAAAATAAACGCCAATATTGGTTACATCGGCGAGTTTTTTCCCGATACCAATCAGGTTCATACCGCTTATGCATGGGTGCTTAGCCCAACCTTTAAATTTTCGATTTTCAAAATAAATGCGGGCTATGCTTTTAACTACTCCAATGCCGGAGAAAGCAGGTTTGTTTCGGAACAACCACTCGATGACATATTAACGGATTACGATTCAACAAAGCAGATAACAGGTATTTATAATCCCTATTTTACACCAAACAATCAATTTTCAAACTCATTGCTTGTTAACCTGTATGTTGTGCCTTCCGATAGGATTAACTTAAAGTTGCATGCATCGGTGGGCGTTTTTTCGCGCGCCATGAATCCCTATCTTTACCTTGATAAACAAAAAGGGAAAACCATCATTAACGAAGGTTTCTATCAGGAAAAATTTACTCCTTTGGATATTGGTTTCGACCTGAACGCCAACCTGTCGGATAAAATAACATTAAACCTGTCGTATCAATATTTGCAAACCTTTTATTATAACACAAACAATTTTAATGTTGGGTTAAAAATGTATTTTTAATATGCTAAAGAAAAAGGATAAGGATTTTTGGAAATATCGTGAAGCCCGTGGTGTTACAAACTTCGACCGGTTTATTTATCTTGTGTTGTTTGTGGCAGGCGTGCTAAGTATCATTCGTTTTGCCGACTGGTGGTTTCGTGCCGAGCATATCGAATCGTTGCCGTTGTTTATTTTGCTTTCGCTGATAACATGGTATGGCATCACCCGTATTTTTTTAATCTGGCTCAACTATTTGCGCGTAAAAAAACCTGAGTTTGTACCTGCCGAAAAAGGGTTAAAAGTGGCTATTTTCACCACCAGCTCCCCCGGCGAACCGTTGAGCATGTTCGACAAAACCCTTGAAGCCTGTGCCAATATAACCTATCCTCACACCACCTATCTGTTAGACGACACGCAGGATCCGGCGTTTAAAAAGATAGCCGAAAAACACGGTGCCGTATGGCTTAACCTTGTGGGCTTACCCGGCGCCAAAGCCGGAAAAGTAAATGCCGCCCTTAAAATGATTGATGAGGATTTTGTTTTGATAATGGATCCTGACCACATCCCTTTTCCCAACTTTCTGGATAAGGTGCTGGGTTATTTTAAAGATGAAAAGGTGGGTTTTGTGCAAGTGGCACAAACTTACTATAACCAGTATCGTTCGTTCACCGCCAAAGGAGCTGCCGAACAAACCTACACCTTTTACGGTCCTACTCTAATGGGTTTATTTGGTTATGGTTCAAGTGTGGCCATTGGTGCCAACTGTACTTTTCGTAAAAAAGCGCTTGAATCCATTGGCGGTCATGGAATAGGTCTTGCCGAAGACCTGATTACTTCCATCCGGCTTCATGCAAAAGGCTGGAAGTCGGTTTTTACCCCCATAGTGGTTAGCCGCGGGCTTGTTCCCGAAGATTTCGGGTCGTTTTGCAAGCAGCAGCTAAAATGGTCGCGTGGCGTTTTTGAGGTGCTTTTTACCGAAATACCGCAAAATTTTAAAGGGCTAAACTTTTGGCAACGGGTATCCTATCTGTCCATCAGCACCTACTATTTGGTCGGCTTAACAAGTTTTTTATACTTCACCATTCCGTTTCTCTATTTTTGGTTGGGAGTATTACCGGCCAACATGAACTTTGGGGAGTTTATTATTAAAGGGGCACCCATTGTGATTATTGCCATTGCCATTTATCTTTTTGTACAGCGCTGGCTTTCGCATCCCGATGCCGAAAGAGGTTTTCACTGGCGGGGTATGATATTAAAAACCGCCACCTGGCCGGTGTTTCTGTTGGGCAGTTTATTGTCGCTGGTAAACGCTGATATTCCATACATCCCCACGGCGAAAAAAGCAGTTAAAGGGCTTAGCCCCTATACCCGTCCGTTGATACTGCATGTGGTGCTGTTTGTTTTAACACTTGCCTGGGTTATTTACCAAAGGCTTACTACTGTTTCGGAAGGGGTATTGGTACTGACAAGTGACCAGATATGGGGCATGTTTGCCTTTGCCGGGGTTTCGGTAATATTAGTCGCCGGAGGTATTTTTGCAGCCTACGAATCGAAAAACCTGCCCGAAGACGAACCCTGGCAAAAGGTTGATTTGAAGAAAATAAAGACGGGATAAGAAAATAAAGAACAGTTGAAGCTGTTTATGGTTTGTAGGCTCACGGTTTGTAACCGTGAGAGAGGGTAAAGAGTGGGTTTGTAGTTACTCACGGTACTCACGGTTACAAACCGTGAGAGGGGGTTAAGAGTGGGAAAAGTTGATTTAAGTAGAATAAAAATAAAAACAGATGAAAAGAACAGTATATAGATTTGCATTTACAACCGGTGCCATAATAACAGGAATCATCCTTATTTTGGTTTTCACCTTTCTTGGCAAAAAAAGCACAGGCCCGCTGGAAGATGTATTCACTCAGGTAGGCTCGGCAGTTACCGATTTGGAAAACAGTATTCTGTTAAGTAACCGCGAACCCGTCCGGTCTAAAGCCCTGAATTGGTTCGATAAATATCGTAACAATAAAAAGCTAATGAACCACCCCGATACGGTTTTGTTGGGAATTTACGACAATCATTATAAAAAATCGTTCGACCATATTTTATCGCTGGAAAAGAGTTTTCAGTTCAACCTCCCGTTTATTCAACTTTATACTGCTTGGGGCGACAAACCCGAACAACGTTTTCCGGTAAAATATGCAAAGGCAATTTATAATTTGGGGTCAACCCCTTTTATTACCTGGGAACCATGGCTAAACGATTTCGACCGCGAGGAACACAACCTGCCACACAAAGAAGACCCCAACAAAAACGGGCTGAAAGATGTAACCAATGGTGACTATGATTATTATATTAACCAGTGGGCACAGGATGTAAAAGATTTTGGCAAACTTGTTTTTATCAGGTTGGGGCACGAGATGAACGACCCCTATCGATACCCATGGGGCCCTCAAAACAATAAACCGCAGGATTTTATCAACTTTTGGAGATATGTTGTAACAAAATTCAAGGAGCAGGGGGTTACCAATGCTGTTTGGGTTTGGTCGCCACACCCGGCATATTTGTTGTACAGCGAATATTATCCGGGTAATGAGTATGTTGACTGGGTAGGTGTTGGTGCGTTAAACTACGGCACCGTGGCTTTATGGTCGAAATGGTGGAGTTTTAGCGAAATATTCGGTGATTATTACGATTGGCTGGCCTCCTTTAAAAAACCCATTATTATTACTGAGTTCGGCAGCCTTGCTGTTGGCGGCGAACGTGATAAATGGTATAGTAATGCACTTAGTAATTTACCTGAAAAATATCCTGATTTAAAAGCAGTAATTTTTTATAACAACGATAACGATAACACTACCCTCAGCAAATCGTTGGTGTGGAGTTTAAACAACGACACCCTTTCAATACAAGCTGTTAAAAAAGCGATTAAAACATGGTAAGGTAAAGGAAAGGGTTGGATACAACAATACAGCAGAAATACACTTCCAATTAAATTCCCAAATTCCTTTTTGGGAATTTTCAGGAAAAAACAATTACGAAACGTTGGTTTTTTTACTTCAGCGTAAACGTTGTATGCCCAATTTCATCATCGCCTTCAAAAACATCAACATGATAAACGCCGGGTTTTAGCTCAAGGGTGGAGCGACGGTTCCAATATACACACTGATCAACCGACTGATTTTGATAGTCGATGGTTTGCATAATGGAGTATTGCAGCTTTTCGCCATTAAACATAAAGGAATAGCGGTCGCCGCGGCCTTTAACCAGAATTTCTTTATTGGGTCGCGCAATTCGGATGTATAATGTTTTGTTACCGGGGTCAACAATGGTATTTTTTCCTATGGTAAAACAAACTTTTACCCTGTCGACCCGTTTTATTTTATCGGTGGGACGCTCTTTTCCACTTCCCTTTCTGTGAACCGGTGTTGCCTTTAAACCAAACAATTGAAGTGCTGCTGCTTTTTTAACTTTGCCTTTTAGTTCCTCTTTAGTTTTTTGTAGCTGTTTGTTTTTTCTTTTTTCAATGATAATCTCCTCTTTTATTTTTTGGTTTTCTTCGGTAAGTTGATGATTAACATTGTAAATAGAATCCATCTGACGAACGTATCCCTGTGATATAATTTGCAAACGGCTCAGCTTTTTCTTAATCTTATAATATTCCCATTTGGTGTTTAGCAGTTTTTTAATTTCAACGGCATTGGCCTGAATAATGCTGTCTTTTGAAGAGAGTGAATCGGACAGCTGGCCATATTCGGCTTTTATTTGCTGGTGTTGAAGAACCAGTGAATCAAGCTCATGTTGTAGTTCGGTTCGTTGTGCCTCTTTTTCAACCAAAAGGCCTTTCATCTCGTTTTTTACCGAAATAAGCTTTATGGAAAGGCCAATGATTCCAAGTGCTAAAATTACCAGCAGGATATACATCCAAAGATTGGAATTTTTTGGCATATCATGATCCTGAATTTCAATATTGTTTTGCTCGTTTTCCATTTTTCCCAATTTTTATGTTTCGATGCAAAAATACAGACATTCGGAACTAAAAACAAATAAGTTCTGTTATACAATGTTATCGACCACATAATTGGGCTAATTCCTATTTAATGGTACACTGATTGGACTAATAAAACTGATTTTTTATGATAAGAGTATTATCAGTGCCAATCATAACAATCTGTAAAATCAGTGTCTTATTCGATGGTACACTTATTGGACTGATAAGACTGATTTATTAAGATAAAAAGAGCTTTGAATAGGCCGCTTACTTACAAATTATTATAACTGTATATCGAAATGATTATTCCATTATTTTCGCAAAAAATTTACAATGGCCGGCATCTATATTCATATTCCTTTTTGTAAGCACAAATGCAACTATTGCAACTTTTTTTCGGTGGCATCGGTTAAATACCGCGATGTTTTTGTGGCGGCACTGTTAAGGGAAATGGAAATGAGAAAGGATTACCTGAAGGACGCCGTTGTTAATACTATCTATTTTGGCGGAGGAACCCCGTCGTTGCTAACAGTTGACGAGATAAACACTATTCTTGCCAAAGCAGATGAACTGTTTAACCTGAATCCTGATTTGGAAATTACACTGGAAGCCAATCCGGATGACCTGAACCTTGAAAAGGTTAAAAGCCTGAAAAACGAAACTCCAATCAATCGTTTCAGTATTGGTGTACAAAGTTTTTTTGATGAGGATTTACAATATCTCGATCGACAACACACAGCAGCTCAGGCAAGGCAGGCTATCGAAAACGTGCAGAAAGCAGGATTTGAAAATATGACCATCGATTTAATTTACGGCATTCCGGGATTAACACCCGAAAAATGGCATAAAAACCTTGATATTTTTTTTAGCTACCATATCCCACACCTGAGTTCGTACAGCCTGACGGTGGAGCCTAAAACAACGCTGCAACATCAAATAAAAAACCGGCGGCGGGCAGAGGTTGATGAAGCATTGAGTATTCGCCATTTTGAAATATTGATGGAAGAGATTAAACAAAACGGTTTTGTTCATTACGAAATTTCCAATTTTGCCAAAGAGGGTTTTTACTCCAAACACAACAGCATTTATTGGTTGGGCGATTACTATCTCGGGTTAGGCCCTTCGGCACACTCATTTAATGGCGTTTCGAGACAGTGGAATGTGGCGCTGTTAAAAAAATATATCGACTCGGACGCTGTTGAAAAAATGGTTGCCGAAAAGGAGATGCTTACCACCGAACAGCTTTTTAACGAGTATGTTATGACATCCTTACGCACCTCGTGGGGCTGCGATTCAGAGCATATTAACAATGTTTTTGGTGCCGAATATGCCAACTATTTTACAAAAAGTATCAAGCCCTTTTTAAACGAAGGTAAAGTTAACAGGCATGGAAACCGATATGTTTTAACAAACCACGGAAAACTTTTTGCCGACGGCATCGCCATGGAGTTGATGCGGGTGGGTTAGGAACTTGTTATTCCAAAGCTTGGTTTTTAGCAGCCAATTTTAGCAACTGCTCTATTTTTTTGTTTTGTTCTTCAACAACCTTTTTCAACTCATTTATCTGTACTTGTTGCTCGTTTATCTGCATCTGTTGTTCATAATTGGCTTTGTAGTTGTAGGTAACCACCTCATCGGTTAAAATCGAGTTTTTGTCATGCAAATCTGCCGGCAACGACCGGGGATTCAGTTCAATATTTCCTCTTTTAGTTTTATAATCAAAACTTCCGTGTGTTTTTGCCACGGGCGGAAAGTTTACTATTTCATCGGTTACCATACGATCGGTAAAGGCTGCCGCTCCCTGATTATGCAGGTCATCGTAATAAATATCATCCCAGGCCTGGCCATTAATACCAAGGTCGCCCCCCTTATTGGTTCCCGGTATAAAATTACCGTTATCAATAAATATATTGGCTCCGTGGTAAAAGAAAATATGGTCGTTATCATTATCGTAACCCATTGATGCACCATAGGCTCCATTGTCATAAAATTTTACCTGACCCAGGCCACCACCACTTGCTTTAAGAAGCAAACTTGCCCCTGCTGTTGGCGATTCAATATTAGCCTCTACAGGTCCTGTTATTTGCTTTACCTGAAAGTTTCCACGAACATCAAGCTTCTTTTCCGGATTATCGGTTCCAATTCCAATTTCAGGCATGCTAAGTCCAAGATTAGTTCCATATATAATATTTCCAATATTTAGCTGACGGGAGCCTGTAGATACAGGCGCATCGGTATTACTGCCAATAAATATATTTGATGAACCAGAGGTAAGGTTGTCCCCTGCATTATCGCCAATTGCCACATTCATACTTCCGGATGTAAGCGCTGTAAGACTTTTGTAACCGATTGCGGTATTTTGATCAGAAGTTGTAATTGCGTCAAGTGCATCAAAACCCATCGCCGTGTTGTGATTTCCCGATATATTATTAAACATAACATGATAACCCACTGCGGTATTGTTTGTTCCCTCTTCATTGCTATACATAGAATTTCCACCAACGGCTGTATTAAAATCACTGCTATCGTTTAAGGCAAGACTAAAATATCCAACTGCCGTATTATAAGTACCTGTGGAGTTTGCATTTAAGGCCGATGCCCCAATAGCAACATTGTCACCTCCTTTCGAGTTGTTTTTTAAACTGGCATCACCAACAGCGGTGTTGTATCTGCCTGTATTTGCAGAAGCTGTTGTACTCCCCATTAATGCTTCGCAACCCACTGCAGTATTACTTGTGTAGCGTCCATTGGAACGATTGTCGGCATAATACATCGAATTATAGCCTACAGCCGTACTTCTGCCGTTGCCGGCATTACTATAAAGTGAAGCATAGCCAACGGCAGTATTATAATATCCACTGCTATTACTAAATAATGTAGCCGCTCCCATTGCTGTATTATAATGGCCGGTATTGTTGGCAGCCGTTGTGCTTCCTCTTAGCGCAAAATGACCCACAGCACTATTAAAGGCATCCTGGCCTGATGTCCCATCGTAAGCATAATACATAGAACCATAGCCTATTGCAGTTGATTTGTTATTTGCTTCATTTAAGAAAAGTGCATATTTTCCTATGGCTGTATTTTCATCGCCTCCTTTATTATTTTTTAGTGCACCAAAGCCTGCTGCCATATTTCCCGAACCTGAAGTGTTATGGTTTAACGTAAAGGCACCCACACCCGTATTGTAATCTCCCGTATCGTTTTCCGGAGTTCCGAAACCTGTCATTGAGTTCATTCCCACCGCAGTATTATAAGTGGCAATGGGATTAGTTGAATTATCATAATACCTCATAGCATTAGCACCAATGGCAACATTACCGGCTTTCGCTACATTTTTTTCCAATGCATATCGGCCAATGGCAATGTTATTGCTTCCCGTAATATTGTCTTTTATGGCAGATTTTCCTATTGCTACATTGGAATTATCAGAATAGTCATCATTTTTGCCGGCATCTTCGCCTATAAAAACCGAGTTGCCTGAATTCTTCACTTCAATTCTCGCGCTGTCAAAAACAAAAAACTCCGTTCCGGCCATAGTCAGGCTAATGGCGTCTTCGTCAGGGGTTTGCTCCACTTCCACTTTGGTATCGTTGTCGGCATCAGCAAGGGTTGTGTTGTTGTTGGAACCGTAAATTTCTTTCCATCCCGATAAGGTTCTAAACCAAAAGCTCTTGGTGTCGGTATCATACACCAGCAAACCAACAGCAGGGTTTGAAATAGTATTCCGATTGTAGGTTGTCATTCTCGGTACAAGCATCCCTTTGCTTGTTGATTGCACATCCAACATTGCTGATTCATCAGGTGATGTACCGTCTGTGTTTACTGCAACCTGGGCAAATACATTAAGGGTAAATAAAATAGTCCCTGTCAATAAAAAAGTTTTAATGATTTTCATAATTTAAATATTGAGTTAAAATTTGGTGATGTTATTTTTTCACAGAGTGTAAATATAGAAGAAATTATAATATTTCATTAAAATCCATGACAAATTTGCCCAAATAATTATGGAAAAACAAACAATTTTAGTGTGCATTACATAAAGAATGAGTAATGCTTTACGCAAAAAGAATTATTCCCCACCTCCACTTCTCCATTTGTTTTTCCAAAATAGGAGCGTTCAAATTTTGCGTAAACCTTGGTGATTTTAATATCGGTATGATCTGATGTTTTGCTTATCACGTCATATTCCGGCACCAATGACCTGGAAGTCGTGGCGAAGGTATGTCTTGAACAGTGATAGCTAATGGATTTGTTGATTTCGGTTACCTGCATAAAAAAAGCCGTGAAATTTCACGGCTTTTTTTGAGGTACCGAGCGGATTCGAACCGCTGTCTAAGGTTTTGCAGACCTCCGCCTAGCCACTCGGCCACGGTACCGGTTGTTTTTGGGCTTGCAAAATTACAAAAAAATCGAATTAAACTGTATATCTTAAAAAATAATGTTAACAAACGGTTTATGAAGCCAAAAAAGTTAATATTACTTCTGTGCCTTCGCCGGGTTTGCTTTTTATTTGAAGTTTTCCTTTGTTTAACTGAACAAATTCTTTTACAATAATTAAACCCAAACCTGTTCCCTGTTCATTATTGGTTCCAACGGTTGAAATTAATTCGTCGGTGCCGGAAAGAATTTCATTTATTTTTTGTTCGGTCATACCTACACCATTGTCTTTAATTTTTACCGTAACAACCCCTTTATCAGTATTACATGAGATGCTAATTTTACCTCCTGTTTGTGTAAATTTAATTGAATTTCTAATCAAATTTCTGAAGATAAATTCCAACTGATTGGAGTCGGCTGATACCTGCGTTGTGGTATCGCATTTAATTTTTACATCAATGGCTTTGTCGCTTAACTGGCTTGCATACAAATCGATTACTTTTTCAACAATGGGGCGCATTAAAATAACTTTGCGTTCGGCTTTAATTTTCTTCATCTGAATACGCGACCACGACAAAAGATTGGACACCAGAGTGAAAGTTGTTTCCAGAGTGCTCGAAACCGAAGAAATTATTTTATGTTTTTCTTCCTTATCAAAACTATCGTAATTATCCTCAAGAAGTTTCATTAAATTGGAGGTGGTTCCTATGTTTCCAATTAAATCGTGGCTAATAATGGAAAATAGTTTTTCTTTGGTTTGGTTTGATATTTCAAGTTCCCGCTCTCGTTTTTTAAGGGCAGCCCCGGCCTCTTTTAACTCGGTAATATCCCATAGATTAATAATAATTCCGTTGATGGTTTTATCGTTTAAAAAGTTTTGTGCAACGCCGGTTACAAATCGGATTTCTCCTTTTATATTGTGTATTTTAAGCTCGAACGATACCCTTTTTTTTCCATTATAAAGCTGCTCAAACAGCTTTTTACTTTTTTCAATTTCCTCTTTTTCAATGTTTTTATAAAACGCATCTTCAACTGAGGAACCTATTTTTCCTAAAAACATGGAGGTATATGACGGGCTTACATATTTTAAAATTTTATTTTTGTCAACTAAAAAAGTAAATTCAATACTATTTGATAATAGTTTTTTGAACCACGTTTGTTGTTCTTTAATTTTATTACGACTTTTTTTAACCAGCTGATACGAAAAAAACATTAAAACTAAAAACAGGGTAACCACAATAACGGAGATAATTAATAATATCTGAATATTATTGGCTTTAAGCTGTTCTTTTTCCAGTGAAAGTATTTTGTTTTGTTGTTGTGTTACTTCGTATTTTTCTTTTACTTCGGCCAGTTGTTTTGCCTTTTTTATTGATAAAATCGAGTCGTACAGCACAGAGTATTTATTAAAAAATTTGTAGGCGTTTTTATAGTCGCCCATCCCTGAATAGGCTTTTCTGAAAAGGTTATACGCACTTATAATATCAACAGTACTCTCCGATTCCTGTGCCGATTGCAAACTTAATTTGGCATAGTGAAGCGCTTTTTTAAAATCCTTTTTCATCAGCTCGATATTTCCCAGATTATAGCCGGCATACGAAATAATTTGTTTGGCATTTATTGACCGGCCTATATGTAATGCTCTCGTTAAATACTTTTTAGCATTTGCCGTATCTTTTAAATTTAAGTATCCGTTACCTATGTTATTTAAATCTACACCAATCTGAAATTTATCTTTAAGGGAAGAATCAATCTGGTAGGTTATTAAATAATTTTCAAGGGCTTTTTGGTGTTCTTTTTTATAGCTATAGTACGAAGCAAGGTTACTGGTGATTCCTGCAAGTGCATATTTATTATCGGTTTTATTAATAATGTTGTAGGCCTTTAAAAGATAACTTTTTGCTTCGGGAAGTACCTCATCTTGTTGTAAATACATTGAACCTATGTTTGAGTAGGCATACGCCATCCCAAGCGAGTCGCCAGTAGATTTATACAAATCAAGCGCTTTATTATAGGCTATTAGCGCTGAGTCGTACAACGAAAGTGCTTCATACGAAATAGCCAGGCCGTTTAACAAGGATGCTTTCTGTTTTTTTTGCGATGGGTATAAAAGGCCGATTGTAAAGTTTTTTTTTGCTGCTTTAAAATCGCCTTTGTAGTATTGACAGGTTGCTAATTTATCGTAGGTAGTGGCAATACTGTCCATAAATTTATAGCTTTTATATACAGCTAAGCTTTTTGAAAAATAATTGCATGCAGAGTCGTTTTTATTGTTTTTGTAATAGTTAGAACCTATGAGGGTGTAACACCATGCCTGGTAAAAACGGTTTCTTTTTTTAGCAAACCAGTTACAGGCATTTTTTAACTCGTTAATATTTTCTTGAGAAATATTGTCGGTTTTATTGTAGATGTTCCGGCATTTTTGTTTGTAATAGGCTGTACTATCGCTAATACGTCCGGATTGAGCGGTTCCGGTAATGGCTGATAAAAAAATTATGAGTAATATAAAAACAGACTGTCGCATTTGCTCATCGTGTTATTAGTACACAACAAAAGTACTTAAATATGCAAATAAAAAAAGGTGTAAGTCAAAAAATCAATCTGTACTTTTTTCCGCAATAAACCCTACCCTTCCAATACCAACGACACAAAATCCATTTTGCCACCCAAAGGCGGGTTGAGTTTTTTAATCTTTATTTTGGCGGAAACAACTGTTGGAAAATCGTTTTTTATACGATTTAAAATTCTCCTGCCCACGTGTTCAAGCAGTTTTGATTTGGTTTCCATCTCATCTTTTACCGATTGATATACGGCAAGATAGTTAACGGTGTCAATAAGGCTGTCGGTCTGTTCGGCTTTAGTGGTATCGGTTTCCAAAAACAGATCGACATTAAACTTGGTTCCAATAATTTGCTCCTCTTTAAAACAGCCGTGATAGGCAAAAAATTCCATGCCCTCAATTGAAATAACTGACATAGTTTTATGTTTTATTCTTTTTTTCCCAGTGTCAGTAATCCGTTCGAAATACGCTCTACGGTTTCTTCCTGTCCCAGCAATGCAATAATATCAAACAGATGCGGCCCTTTTAATGCTCCAACAATCAATAATCTGAAAGCATTCATTACCATTCCCATTCCGTATTCGTTTTCCTCAATCCATTTTTTTACCACCTCTTCGGTGTGGCTTGCAGTAAACGGCTCGGTGTTAAGCAACAGTTCTTTTAATTCTGTCATTTGCTGATATGAAGCTGCTTTCCAACGTTTTTTTACTGCTTTAGTATCGTATTCTTCGGGGCGTACAAAAAAGAAAAAGCTTTGATCCCAAAGGTCTTTTACAAAGGTGGCTCGTTCTTTTACAAGTGCAATTACCTGTGTAACAAATTCTTTATCGGCTAAAACATGGTGCTCCTTTAAAATTGGCATAAAAGCCTCTGCAAGTTCGATGTTGCTTTTTTTAATTAAATATTGATGGTTAAACCATTTTGCTTTTTCAGCATCAAATCTGGCTCCTGATTTATTGACTCTTTCGATGCTAAAGGCTTCAATTAACGCTTCCATATCAAACAACTCCCGTTCGTCGCCGGGGTTCCATCCCAGCAAAGCAAGCATGTTAACAAAAGCTTCCGGAAAATAGCCCTCTTCGCGATAGCCGCTTGAAAGCTCGCCTGTTTTGGGGTCTTTCCATTGCAGTGGAAAAACCGGAAAACCCAGTCTGTCACCATCGCGCTTGCTTAGCTTACCATGCCCGTCGGGTTTAAGCAACAGGGGTAAATGAGCAAATTCAGGCTCCTGCCATCCCAATGCACGATAAAGCAAAACATGTAACGGCAACGATGGCAGCCACTCTTCGCCACGTATAACATGCGATATTTCCATTAAATGGTCATCAATAATATTGGCAAGATGATAGGTTGGCATCCCATCACTTTTAAACAAAATTTTGTCGTCAAGCACACTTGTGTTAACCTCAACTTTTCCTCTTATTAAATCGTTCATAACAACCTGTTCGTTTTCAGGCATTTTAAAACGAATAACGTAGGGGGTTCCGCTTTCCAACAGCCTTTCAACCTCTTCCTTGGGCAAACTGAGTGAGTTTCCCATATTTAACCGCTCGGCGGCATTGTAAGTAAAGGTCTTTTTTTCAGCCTCAAAAGCTGCTCTTTTTTCCGAAAGTTGTTCAGCGGT
Organism: Bacteroidales bacterium; assembly: GCA_015493215.1. Classification (GTDB taxonomy): domain Bacteria; phylum Bacteroidota; class Bacteroidia; order Bacteroidales; family F082; genus B16-G9. The sequence continues at coordinate 23,222 of WGDP01000319.1, forward strand.
ATCAAAGGCGTAATATGCATTACCGGAAGTAATTAGCTCGTCAGCATACTGTTTGTAAACGGCTTTTCGTTCCGATTGTGTATAGGGGCCGAAGTCACCCCCTTTGGTTACTCCCTCGTCAAATTCAATGCCGCACCATTTAAAAGCTTCAATAATGTAATCTTCGGCTCCGGGTACAAACCGGGTTTGGTCGGTATCTTCAATTCGTAAAATGAATTTTCCGCCGTTTTTGCGTGCAAAAAGAAAATTGTACAGCGCTGTACGAACACCTCCAATATGCAGCGGCCCTGTCGGACTGGGTGCAAATCTTACGCGTATGTTTTTGTTGCTCATCTAATGTTTAATTTTTTAAGCGGCAAAGGTAAGGAATTTGACGGGGTTATGACGAAAATAAAATACGGGATGTGGCGGATTTTATATTAATTAAAACCGTAACCGGTTGGTTTTTAATTCGTTCATATTGCAAATCTGAACGAGCTTTGGGATAGGTTGCAGTAAACCGGAAAAGCCACGAATACACGAATTTAATGCTGTTAAAAGCTAATTGCTATTTGACCAAACAAAAAAAATTTGTTGTAAAACATCTTACAGAATACCAAACCACGGCGTGGTTTAATATGAATAACCATCAGTTTCACCAATGGTTAGAATGATGCAAACATTAAAGAACCCTGATAAGGTTCAATAATTTTTGTTTAACCCCTTCAGGGTTATAATTTATTTCATCTATTTGTTTTCCCAGCACTGCGTACAGGGCTATTCATGTTAAATCCCTTCGGGACTTTGTCCGTCTGACATAATCGATCAGACTTACAAATAACCCCGACTTACAACACTAAATCGGGCTAATTTTAAAGTTAGCTCACAGTTTGCAACTGTGACTGCCAACTCTTTTCCTCCTCTCACAGTTTGCAACCGTGACCAACTGCCAGCTCTTTTCCTCCTCTCACAGTTTGTAACTGTGAGCAACTACCAGCCCCCAAGCTCTTTCGAATTTGCAATCCTAAAGAGACGGAACAACTTTATTATAAATATGATACGTCGTTCAGATTACAAATCTGAACGAGCTCGCAATGGGGGCTAACAAATTATAACTCCCACCCTATTTCACAAGCTTCCTGACCAATTGGTTTCCCTTTTCGACCACCTGCACAAGATAGGTGCCTTTGGATAGCTGCGATACGTCAAGGGTTGTTTTAGTGTTGCCGGTAACTTTATGCAAAAGAACCCTGCCCGATAAATCATAAACAGTAACTGTTTTTTGTAAACCGGTGTTGTTTGAAAAATAGATATTCAACCTGTCGGTAGCAGGATTGGGACTCATGGTAAAATAGGCAATCCCCTCTTCGTTTTTGCTTACATCCAATATAAGGCTGCTTACTTTTTCCATGGTCCAGTTGTCGGGGTCGATGGTTACATCAACCACTCTTTTCTCCTGCGGAGATACAAAATAATTGTAGTTGTCGGTTTGCTCAAACCGCACAATGGTGTCGGTTCCATCGTCAAAGGTTAATTTTACATCAAACAACATCTGGAATAAAGAGGTGGATGCAGAGGTGGATTGTGTTGAAGAAAGATGAAATTCGTTCACACTGTCATCGTAAAACCATTCAAAATCGTAAATGGGATAACCTTCGCCATAATACCACTGGTCAAAAAAGTAATCCCAGTCTTTTCCGGTAACATCTTCCACAACGTTTTTAAAGTCTTCGCCGGTAGCGGTGCTGCCACCGTATTGGGTTTGATATTGACTTAAACAATGAAAAAAGATGCTGTCGTTTTGAATTTCGTGGCGTAGAGTATGAATAATGGCAGCACCTTTGTCGTACGATAACCTACCGTTAAAAATACGCCACTCATTACCGGGATAAACTTGATTTTCGGGAACATAGGTGCTTCCTCCGGGTTGCGACATGGCGTTATTCTGAGCGCCTGTAATAAACGATTGAGCAGCATCCCAACCATAAATATTTTCGTTGGCGAGGTAATCGGAATAGGTTGCAAAACCTTCGTTAACCCATATATCCTGCCAGGTGGCACAGGTAACATTGTCGCCAAACCACATGTGACCCATTTCGTGTGCTACCAAATGAAAGCTGAACCCGCCAATGGTGGTCATGGTTTGATGTTCCATGCCGCCTCCAAGCTGCGTAAGACAATGACCGTATTTTTCATCGTAAAACGGATAGGTAATATACAGGTTGCAGTAAAGTTCCAATATTGGTACCGATTCGTCAATGCCGTCTTTCCAATAGTTTAAGCAGCCGTTATCGTTGTATATAAAGTTTTGTATCAACACCGAATCGCCGTTCAAACTATCGGGGTGAGCATAAATACTGTAATCCATATAATCGGCCACCGAAAACGAAAGCAGGTAATAATCAATTTTATGATGGGTTTTCCACTCGTACCTTGTCTGTCCGTTTCCAAGGTTTACAATGTTGGTTAAAAGACCTTCGGAGCCTGCCATTTCGTTGGATGGGCAGGTTAAAAATATCCAGGCAGAGTCGGCCTTGTCTTCCAAATCCTGTTTAACAGGGAACCAGTCTTTGGCAGCAAAGGGTTCCGACAACGTCCAGGTAACATCTTTGTTCCAGGTACCATTGTGGTCGTGGGTTACCCCTGCAAAAAAACCTCCCGAAGGGGGTGCACCGTGATAATACACTTTGGCGGTAACCATTTGGCCCTCAACAGCCGGATTAACGGCATACAAAACATTGTTGCCGTCGCGGGTGTAGCCGGTATATTGCTCGTTGTTGAAAAAGAATGAGTCGATGGTTATTTCGGGAATCAGTTCAAAGGCAAAAGTATCCAATACGGCAGCCGTAACCTGAGCAGTTATGCTTGTATTGCCTGAAACATAGGTGTTGGCGCTTGATACATTCAAATCAATCCAATAAAATTTAACATCATAATCGTTTAAATTATCGTTTTGCCAATCGTAAATGTATCGTAAAGTTTTTGGGTTGGGGTCGGGAACATGCGAACAGCGTTTTTTCCAGTTAAAAGTATCGTTAAACTGTGCGTAAGCGGAAAAAAACAAGATTGTTAAAATAAATGTTGTAAATAAATGTTTCATGGTTGTTGAAATTTAAAACTGTGGTTCTAATTAATATCTTTGCCAAAGATATTGAAAAGACAGTAACAAGCCGTG
>WGDP01000320.1 GCA_015493215.1 Bacteroidales bacterium
CATTATAATGTAGTAACCCCTTTGCTTTTGGAAGTTCTCAGGACATGCATGTCTGAAAAAATATTTAGCTCATTTCGCTTAGTTGGAGGCACGGCTACCTAATCAAATTCACAACACCTCTAACCGTACGGTTTCCCGGGTGGAGTACACCGGTGTATTGATAATAAACATACCAGGCGTAAGTGCCGTGTTCTACAAATACACCGTTAACCTTACCATCCCATCCTTTAGAGGAGTCGGTGGTTTCAAAAATCATTTTTCCCCACCGGTCAAATATTTTTAAACTGTATGCTTCTGCCTTACATTGCATGATGGGTTTAAAAGTATCGTTTAAACCATCGCCATTGGGCGTAAAAGCATTGGGCGCAACCAGCCAGCAGTCTAAATCCTCGGGCGGGAAATAGATGGTAACTGTAATGGAGTCGTTGTTGCTGCCACAAAGGTTGGTAACTGTAACCGAATAGGTACCCGAATCGGAGACCACATACAATGAATCGGTGTTTCCGTCTTGCCACAGGTAGGTTGCATTGGGTGTACCTCCTGCATTTAATGTAATGGTTGTTCCGTTTAAAATGGAGGTGTCGTTACCAATATCTACAACAGGCAATAAGTTAATTGATAAGCGTGTTAAAACAGTGCTGTCGCACCCTTTAATGGTTGCAAAAAAATCGAGGTAATTGCCTGCGGAGTGCTGATAATCACCACCGGCATATAAACTGTCTCCTTCGCAGATGGTTGTATCCCATTGAATATCATAGGTTGGGTTTACCGAAAGGTTTAACAGGTGAATGCTATCGCACCCTCCCGATGATTGTGTAGTGTCCATATAAATTCCGTCGGTTTTTTGCCACTCGCCGGCAGCATAAACCGAGTCGCCCTGGCAGATATCGGTTGTGTCGTTCACATTAATAATATCGGAGACCGTAAGGTTGGTAATGGCAATGCTGTCGCATCCCCAAACCGACTGCAGGGTGTCGTAATAGGTTCCCGATTGTTTTTGCCACGCACCTTGCAAAAATGCTGAATCTCCCTGGCAGATGCCCATGGGGTTTTGGGTAACCTGTATATCGTAAACGGTCAGGTCGGTTCTTAAAATACTGTCGCATCCCGTGAGGGTTAACAACGAATCGTAGTAAACTCCCATAGTTTTTTGCCAGTTGCCTCCCACAAAGAGGGAGTCGCCGGTACAAATGCCAACCTGGTTTGCAAAATAAAAGGTGTCGTTTACCACAAGGTTGGTTTTTATTACACTATCGCAGCCAATGTAATTGTATAGACTGTCGTAGTAAACACCAGTGGTTTTCCGATATTCGCCTCCTGCAAAAATACTGTCGCCGGCACAAAATGAGGTGTCAATTTGTAAAAAATAGGCGGGCAGCACCGTAACGTCGATGGAATCGTAAACATAACAGGTTTTGTTGGTTGCTTTTACCCAGTAAATACCTGTTGTGTCAGCAGGAAAGGTGTTGTTGGTATCGCCACTTTGCCACAGATATGATTCGGCATCATCGCCGGCATATAAAATTAACGTATCACTGGAGCAAAAGGTGGTGTCGTTGCCAAGGTCAACAGTAGGCTTTTGCGAAATCCTTACCAAATGGGTAACTTCTCCTTCAACGCCGCTAATCCATACCGTTAGCTTTACAAAATAGAAACCTACTGTGGAGAACAGGTGTTTTGGATCGGGAAGGGTAGAGTAGTTATTGGATCCTGATCCGGAATCACCAAAATCCCAAAACAGTGAATCGGGTTCGGAGGAGCTGTTTTCATGGAACTCGGTGGAGTCGCCAAAACATCCGGGGCCATAATTGTAACCGGGGTTAAAGCTGAAAAAAGAGGTGATAAAGGGAGGCAGCCCCCAGTTTGAAGTGTTGCCTCCAAGGCTTACCGACCCAAAACTAAACTGGCAGGCTGTACCTTGCTCGTTGGGGTAGTTGATAACACTAATATTACCACTGTTGCGTTGAGCCACATAAATTCTGTTGTCGGGGGCAAGCTGTAAAGCGCCGTTGGTGCCTGTGGCAATTTGTACCCTGGAGCCTACCACATCGGGTGCAGTTAAATCGTATTGGTATAGTATCTTGCCGGGATTGCTTTTCCATGTATTTATATAAAGAAGCTGGCCGTTTGGCGAAAATTCAACACCGTAAGGTTCTCCGCCTAAGCCATTGTCGGTAATAATGTTTTGGTTGCTAACCATGCCGGTTGTGGTGCTGAAATTAAAAATTTCAACACTTTTTAAACCCACGTTGGCCTTGGCCAGCAAGGTGCCATCGGGTGAAACTTTCATGTATCCTTTGGCATTGTCGATATCGCCCTGAATAATAGCTCCTGCCGTACTTATTACAGGGTTGTCGTCAACTCCCGTAGCAGTAACAAGATAGGCGTAAAAATCGTTGGTGCCCCATTTTTGCGATATAACCCAAATATCGGTGCCGTTGGCATGGCCTATGGCTGTAAGTTTTTCGCACATGGGTGCGGTAAGGAGTACGTTTTTAACAGTATCTACCACCGAGCCTAAAAAACCATTTAGGTTCATATCCACTAAGGTGTATCTCAGTCCGTTAATGCCTCCCGGGGGAGAGGTTCCCACTTCGTCGATGGTGAAAATGTAATAGAGGTTTGTGGAACCGGGTTTGGGTACTATAATTCCCGACTGTGTGCTGGAAGCGTTCCCCATTAAACCTGTTCCGTTGGGCATAATTTCGTTATGCCTGTCCCATACTGTTACGCCGTCGGTATAAAATCTTGTGGTTCCATTGTCGTTGGATATGGAGGAGCAACCCTCCCAGGTACTTAACGATCCGTCTAAAATAGGTACCGGATTTCCGGTTGAAAAATTTAATCCGGCATAATCGCCAAAATACCAGTTGGCTGCCTGGTTTTGTGCCTTAATTTGCCCATTGGCCAGAAACATGAGTATTGTAAAAAACAATACTGTTTTAAACAGGTTCTCTTTTTTCATTGGTTTTGTCATTCTCTTTTTCTTTTATTTCCGAAGGCTTTTTATTCATTTTGATAAAAGCCCATACAAATCCTGCCAGAAGGTGAAGCATTACTATGGAAAAGATGATGTAGGCCAGTGTGTTATTCATGTTTTGAGGTTGTTTGGTTAAGTGAGTCCGGTTGCAATGCGGTAACTTTTCCGGTTTCGGTGTATTCTTTTAAATCGGCCAGGCCGTTTTCAAACATTGGTTTCATAATGGGGCTTAAAACAGTGCCCAATAAGCGCTCAAAGGGGTAGCTAAATCCGCTGATGTGGGTTGACCAGGTAACTTTTGTGTGTGTGCTGTCAACTGCTGAAAAGGTCCAGGTTCCTGTTGCATTGCCCTTGGGGCCAAAATCGAGTTGGTTTTTTATAAGGGTGAAAGGGATTGCTTTTACAATGGTCATTTTGCCTTCGCCAATGGTTTTTCCTTTCCATATTCTGGTGGCGCCAACGCCTGAATCAGGACCGGAAAAGGTGTCTGTCATGGTGCTGTCGTGTTCAAAAGGCGACCAGTTTTTCCAGTTTTTTAACGATACTACATTGTTGTAAACTTTTTCAGATGGGGCATCAATGGTTGTGCCGGTGGTAATGGTAATGTTGTCGGGAACCAAAGCGGCTATTACAAGCAGCAGTAAAATGATGCCAATCAGTAAGTAAAATATAATCTTTAAGAATTTCATGGTTAGTAATTTACATGTCTTTCGTTTTTACCGCTATTTTGAATTTCAATTTTCATATACCGGCAATGTTATTTCGTTAAAAAATCGGGATTTTTATACTCCGGATTTGGATAGGTGTAAAAACCCCTGCCGCTGCTTATGCCCATTCTGCCCTTGTTGATAAACTCGCTTTTTATTTTTTCAGCTCTTTTAAATAAGGTCGGGTTGTTGGTTCTTTTTGCATCCATCAGGGTGATGTTGTAAACGGTTTCCATGCCAACCAGATCAAGTATGCCAAAGGGGCCTGATTTGGCACCGGTGCTAATCATCCATGTTTTGTCGATGCTTTTAAAATCAGAAACTTCGTTAAACCAAAGGTTTTGAGCGGCTGATAAAAAAGGAACCAACAATGAGTTAAGCACGTAGCCCGGCTGTTCTTTATGAATGGGAATGGGAATCATGCCAATATCTTTTGCAAACGCTGTTACAATATCAAAATATTGTTGACCCGTTCCGGCATGTTTCATCACTTCAGCAATGTTGGCATCCCAAACGGGATTTGAAAAGTGCAGCGCCATAAACTTTTCAGGCCGTCCGGTTTCCGTTGCATAATAACTTGGCAACATGGTAGATGAGTTGGAAGTGAAGATTGTTTTTTCAGGAGCGAGTTTTGCCAGATCAGTGTAAAATGCTTTTTTTATTTCAAGATTTTCAGGAACGGATTCACTAATTAAATCGGCATCCTGAACCGCTTTTTTTAAGTTTGTGGTGTAGGTTATGCGCGATACTGTATTTTCAACTTCATTCTTAGTGGCACCTTTGGAACTAAGAAAAAGTTTGGCGTAACGGTTATGATACGTTTTGCAATTTTTAATTCCCTTTTCAAAGGCATCGTAAACGGTAACATTAAACCCTTTGAAGGCTGTTTGCCAGGCTATCTGCGAGCCTAAAACGCCGGCGCCTGCTATGGTTACATTTTTTATCTTCATTTTGTTAATTTGATGGAATTGGTGTTTTAATGAACTTCTCTTTTATGATTGCCTTACTCTGTATTTAGGTGCATCCGGTTTGGATATTTAACCGAATATTTTAATGTTAGTTCTTTTTTCTCGCCGGGCTTTAACGCCAGATTCCAAACAACTTTTCCTGTTTTATCATCAACCCGACCGTTGGAAGATTCAAGTCTTTCAATTACAACAGACTTGTTTTCCGAAATGGGAAACTGGTCTTCCACTATTATTTTTATCGACTTGTTTTTATTGTTCTTAACTGTGATGCTGCGGTTGATAGTTTCTTTGATGTTTTTTCCGATAAACTGCTTTTCGTTTTTTTCTTTCAACAAAGTTCTTTCAACAATAATGTTTCTGTCTCTGTTGAGCGACAGCCTTAGGGTATCTTTAATTTTATCAACATTAATATCGGTTTCTCCTGTGTAAGTACCTTTGTAATAAGTACTTGCCTTTCCTGAAAGCAGGTTTAACTTTGACCAGTCATAAATTTCGGCTATCAGAAAAACATCTTTTTCCAGTTTGGGAACGGCGTAGTAAACAAAATTAACACCAAGCTTCATCTCTTTAATTTGTACCGTGTAGTCATTTCCGTCCGATAGAATTGTATAGGGCGTATCTATATTGTATTCAATGCTTGTGGGGGTTGTTTCCGTTTTATAGCCGTTGAAGTAAAAAACCTTGCTATTGTTTCGTGAGCTTCTGACTCCGTTAACTTTAGATGCCGAAGAACGACGACTTGAACGCTTAGGCATTGTTGAAGTTTTGTTGGCGGAAGGCGTTGAGTGGTCGATTATCATAACTTCATCCAATGTTTCGCTACTGGGTTGTAATGGAAAATCCTTAAAAACAACTGTGTTGGCTGCAACTGTAACGTTTTGGACTTCTATACTAACGTAGCCGAGAAAAGCTACTATTAGGTCGTAATTTCCCGGTTTGATGGGTTTGATGGTGTATTTTCCGTCAAAATCGGATGTGGTGCCGGCTATCATGGCTCCATGTTGCGAAATTGTAATGTTGGCAAAGGGTATCGGCTCTCCTGTTTCGGCATCAGTAATTATTCCCGAAAGGGCAGCTTGCCCGGTTGCTGCGTAGTTGTCTTCATAAACAGGTTCACGATTGATAAACCATGGTTTCAGCTCGGGTTTTTTATTGCTTAAGGAGGGGTTGTTTGATGAAAGGGTCAGTTTGACATTTTTCCAATCTTCGCCGGTTGATTGAAAAATAGCAGCATTGTAAACAATGTTTAAGGGCTTGTCGATGCCGGTAACACGGAAATCGTACAGTGGCGACCACCCTGCCGAAGCAACAAAATAACTGATTTTGAAATCTTCTTTTACAGGAGCTTTACAGTTGACAATGAATGATATCTTGCTGAATGTTTTGTCCTCTTTCGATACTTTTTTATTCAGCGCCACATAAAGGTTTTGAATGACCTCTTTTATGGAATCCGTTTGGATGGTCAAATCAAGTTTTTTTTGTCTTATCTCGTTAAGCTTTATGCGATAAAATGCTGAGGCTTCTTTTATTTCAGAGATAGTTGTGCCGGCGGTTTTGTTGCTGAAATTACTATTGTCGAGCAATATTTTTTCTTCAATATTATATACGTCAATTTTATTTTTTAATTCTTTAATCTTAATTTTCTGTTGCTTGATTTTGTTTTTACAAACAGCAATTGATTTGCTTTTCCCGTCGGGATAGACGAGCGAATGTTTTACCGAGAGAATCTTCCCCTGTTGATTGCCTTCTATTTGAATGCTTTGCGGGTTAAGCTCCGAAGGAAGCTTTTCGACAACAATTAAGTGCTTTCCTTTGGGTAAGTTTATGGTTGCCTCTCGTGTGGTTTGCGCCCCGTTAAAAAACAGGGTTACCTTTTTGATATTCGATTTAATTTTAAGGGTGTCAACCCCTATGCTAAATGTGTTTGAGGCGATTAGCAGTGATAAAAAGAGGAGTACTTTTTTCATGGCCGGAGGGTTTTGTTACAAGATAATTTTGATAATATGTTGATTTTATACGGATTAATCTAATCCGGTTTTCTATCTCCAAAAATAACTTTTATTTGAATGAGCGCAGTTTAAAAAGGTAGATTTTTATTAATTCCAATAGTTTTTGGAATGGAATTGCGTTATCAGAATTTATTCCGGATTAAATAGGAATTAGCCTTAAATGGGGAGTAAATGCAGACATGCCTGAATGACACAGTTGGGCAGGAAGTGAAAATATGCGACATTTTGATGTGTAATCGGTATTAAGCAAGGCTGAAAGTCTTGTTTTTTGTAATCGGGTTCTGCGAAAGAAAATAATGAAGAAAGAAGTATTTGCTCACTCACAGTTACAAACTGTGAGTGAAGTGGAGGGGGAAAAGAAAGAAAGGTGTTCGTGGGTACATTCTGTTTTCAGAGAAAGAAGTATTAGTTCGCTCACAGTTACAAACTGTGACTTGAGTTTGGATTTAACTAGATAAAAAACTCAGGACAAATGTTATTGTTTTGATTTTTTTATTTACTTTTGTATCTAGTTATATAACTAGTGTTAATTAAAATTTAAACATCATGGGATTTTCAACAAAGGTTCAGTTAATCAAGCGTAA
>WGDP01000321.1 GCA_015493215.1 Bacteroidales bacterium
TTCTATATCCTGTTTAACTTCTTTGTCTTTAAATCTCAAGAAATTAACGCCCATGCTTTCAAGTTTTTTTTGACGAATTTCGTCATTTATTATCACCTGTTCAAAATCATGACTGCTACCGTCGATTTCAATGGCAAGCATTAAGTCTTTACAATAAAAATCAACGATATAATTATCAATTGGACGTTGACGGTCAAAATCAAATCCCAACATCTGTTTTTGTTTCAGTTTATTCCACAAAAGGATTTCTGACAAAGTCATGTTTTTGCGTAATGCTTTAGCTAATGGTTTTAGTTTTGGGTTGTATGGTAATATTTTTCTTTTCATGGTTCAATTATGTTATAACAAAGTTGTGTAACTGACAAATTCTCTTTCCATTTCATTGGTAAAGAGACCCACTCCTTTATCCCCTCCGAGGAGGGGAATGGCGAACCTTTTGGCTGATGGGAGTAAAGATACCGGGGCTATTTGCATTTTCAAAAATAATTACTGCTCTTTTTGCTTGAGTTGTATCAACTCCCCTCCTTGGAGGGGATAAAGGGGTGGGTTAGCGCTTATTATGTTCATGTATCCAATTCTTAATAATACCTAAAACATTTTCTATATCCTGTTTAAGCCATTACAGACTTTTCTTCTTTTTGCTAAACAGCATTTCCAAAATCATAATAAGAATAACCGTGGAAACAGTGTTTATCAAAACCCGTTCGAGGGTTGCAAAAAAGTTGTGAAACGAAAAGGCTTCAAGGAAGAACAGCAACAGGTTGTGAATAAAAACAAGGGTGGTTGCGTACTTTAAAAAGCCGGTAAACCCCAGCTTGCTGATGCCGGGTTCTTCGCGAGGAGCAAACTCCATCTTTTTAAAATAGAAATTTAAAACCGCAGGCCGGGCAAACACCAGCAACGTTGAAGCGGCAGCCTGCATGCCCATGGTGTTTTGAAAAAAGTCGATGGTAAGGCCGGTGAAAAAACCTATCAACAACAAATTGGTTTTATTAATGTCGTAACGCAACAGCAGCAAAAACAACAGGTAAGGATACAAGGTAACGTATCCCCACAGGTGCATGTTGCTAAAAAGCAGTACCTGCAATAGCACAAGCAAAATAAACCGTATGCTGTTTTTTACCAATCTGCTATTCATCGTTTTGCTTTAATAAATTTTGTTGCTCATCTTTCATCAGGTTTTCGATAATATAAACATTCTGAAGGCTTTTAAAATCGGTGGCAAAGCGGATGATACCTTTTTTAAAATCGATATTGGGGTTTTCGGTGCTGCTTTCAACGAAACCTATCACCAGCCCTTCGGGAAAAATCATTGATTTGCCGCTGGTAACGATGGTGTCGCCCGGATAAAGCTCCACATGCGAAGGTACATCCTGTATGTTCCCAAACCGGTAATCGCCGGTATCCCAAATTATGTTAACCAGCATGCCGTTCTTTTTTATCCGTCCGCTTATTCGTGTATTGTGATGCAACAACGACATGGCAAGCGAGTAATGTTTTGAAACCCCGATAATTATACCGGCCACTCCGCTACCTGAAATTACACCCATCTCTTTTTTTATACCATGCAGGCTTCCCTTGTTAATCATAATGTAGTTTGATGGATGGTTAACAGAGATGCTTACCACATGGCCGGGCACATATTTATAAAGGGTATCCCTATAAACAAATCCGGTATCGGTGGTTAAAAAGGAGCCTGGGCAGCTGTTAAGAAGTTCGGTGTTTTGCTTTTGCAGCTTTTCGTTGGCCGGTTTAAGGGCAAAATAATCGGTAATGTTTGCAAACGTTGAAAAAATGCCTCCTGTAAAATCGTTTACCGTGTTAAAAGCCAGCGACCGATGGTAGGAGTAGCTGTTTGCCACCATAACAAAAGAGCCGGTTTCCAGCAAAAGAAACAAAACAACAAACCAGTGTTTTCGAATAAAGAGCAGCAGATTTTGCATGGTGAGCCATCCTTATTTGATAAGGAATGTAAACTTCTCAAAGTTTTTCAACGCGATGCCGGTACCACGGGCAACGGCGCGCAACGGGTCTTCGGCAACATGAATGGGCAGTTTAACCTTTGCCTGAATTCGTTTGTCGAGGCCCCTGAGCAGTGAGCCGCCACCGGCGAGATAAATTCCGGTACGATAAATGTCGGCGGAAAGTTCGGGCGGGGTTAATTCGAGTGCCTGTAAAACAGCTGTTTCAATTTTTGAAATGGATTTATCAAGACAGGCAGCAATTTCCTTGTAATTTACTTTTATTTCGCGCGGAATACCGGTGAGCAAATCGCGGCCATGAACGGCATATTCGTCGGGAGGATTGTCCAGTTCGGTAATGGCGGCACCCACTTCAATTTTAATGCGCTCAGAGGTGCGGTCGCCAATGGAGATGTTATGCTGTTTGCGCATATACTCTTTAATGTCGGCATTAAAATCGTCGCCGGCAATGCGGATGGATTTGTTGTTAACAATTCCGCCCAAAGCAATAACTGCAATTTCGGAAGTACCGCCACCAATGTCGATAATCATGTTTCCGGTGGGTTCCAGCACATCAATTCCGATGCCAATGGCTGCGGCCATGGGTTCGTGTATCAGGCGGATTTCTTTGGCGCCTGCCTGCTCGGCCGAATCTTTAACAGCACGCTCTTCCACTTCGGTAATTCCCGAAGGAATACAAATTACCATTTTAAGTGCGGGCTGAAACAGGCTGTTTTTGATGCCTATCATTCTTATCATTTCGCGGATCATGTACTCTGACGACTGGAAATCGGCTATTACGCCATCGCGCAACGGACGGATGGTTTTAATGTTTTCGTGTGTTTTGCCATGCATCATCATGGCGCGTTTGCCAACGGCAATAATTTTTCCAGAGCTGCGTTCAATGGCTACAATGGAAGGCTCGTCAACCACCACTTTATCGTTGTACATGATGATGGTGTTGGCCGTGCCCAGGTCAATGGCAATCTCTTTTGATAAAAATGAAAATAAACCCATATATTTTTTCTCCTTTAATTCTTAATGTTTAAAATGTCTGATTCCGGTAAAAACCATCGAAACGTCATGATTGTTACAATATTCGATTGAGTCTTTATCGCGAATGGAACCTCCCGGCTGTATCACCGATTTTATGCCTGCCTTGTGTGCTATTTCCACCGAATCGGCAAACGGAAAAAAGGCATCGGAAGCCATTACAGCGCCCTCCAAAGGTAGGTTAAAATTCTTTGCCTTTTCAATGGCATGTTTCAGAGCGTCAACCCGCGAGGTTTGGCCTGTGCCCGAACCCACCAGCTGCTTGTTTTTTGCCAAAACTATGGTATTCGATTTGGTGTGCTTGGCAAGCTTGTTGGCAAACAACAAATCGTCGGTTTCGGCTGCTCCGGGAGCTGTTTTGGTAACCACCTTTAAATCGCCGGCAGTTTCGGTTTTTAAATCCTTATCCTGTAATATTACGCCGTTTAACAACGATTTAAACTGCCTGCCGGGAAACCGGAAGGATTGTTTTTTCAGGATAATTCTGTTCTTTTTCGATTTTAATATCTCCAGCGCATCGTCTTCATATCCGGGGGCGATAATAATCTCAAAAAATATTTTGTTGATTTCGGTTGCGGTGGCTTTGTCAACAATGCGGTTGGTGGCCAGCACGCCGCCAAAGGCTGAAACGGGGTCGCCGGCAAGGGCATCTTTCCAGGCCTGTACCAGTGTATCGCGCGATGCCAATCCACAGGCGTTGGTATGCTTGATAACGGCAAAGGTGGTTTCGTCAAAATCTTCAATCAGGTTGATGGCTGCTTCGAGGTCAACCAGATTGTTATACGAAATGGCTTTGCCGTGAAGTTGCTCGAAAACCGCTTCCATATCGCCGTAAAAAACTCCCTGCTGATGTGGATTTTCACCGTAGCGTAAAACAACGGCTCCCGTTTGGCTTGCTTTAAAAGTTTTAATGTCGCCGGGGTTCATCCAGTTAAAAATATGGGTGTCGTAGTGCGAGCTTATGTTAAAGGCCTGAGCGGCAAACCATTTACGGTCGGCCAATTCGGACGAACCGTTTTTAGATTCCAACAAATCAATTAACTGCGGATAAAATGTTGACGAAGGCACCACCAACACATCGCGGTAGTTTTTTGCGGCAGCCCTGATAAGGCTGATGCCGCCGATGTCGATTTTTTCGATTATCTCGTTTTCATCGGTGGTTTTTGCAAGCGTCTCTTCAAAAGGATAGAGGTCAACAATTACCAAATCGAACTCCGGAATATCATATTTTGCAAGCTGGGCGGCATCTTCACTGTTTTCGCGACGCGACAAAATGCCTCCAAAAACTTTGGGGTGCAATGTTTTTACCCTTCCGCCCAAAATGGCCGGATAATTAGTAAGCGATTCAACCGGGGTAACCGGAATACCCAGCGCCTCAATAAAGCTTTGAGTGCCTCCCGTTGAATAGATATTAACACCCAATTGCTTTAGTTTTTTAACAATTGGCTCGAGACCCTCTTTGTAAAAAACAGAAATAAGCGCCGATTTAATCTTTTTCAATTTGGTAAATTATTAAAAGTGAGACAAAAACCCCAATCCTCAAATGGTTTTGCAAAATAACAAGTTTTAATCAAAAGTTATTATACTTTTACAATAATTTTTAACGAAAAAAATCGAAATACAAATATTTGTTTACGATTTATAACCATAGTCATTGTGATAATATTAAAATTGATACACGAAAGCCTTTTATTTGCCATCGGTTCGTTGGTGGTCAATAAGGTTCGAACCATTTTGTCGTTGTTGGGTATCACCATCGGGATATTTTCGATTATTGCGGTATTTACTGTTTTCGACAGTTTGCAGGATTCCATCAAAACCGAAATTAACTCGTTGGGCAACGATGTTTTGTTTATTCAAAAGTGGCCATGGGCGATGGGTGGCGACTATCCCTGGTGGAAATACTGGCAACGTCCCGAACCCCGGCTTCGCGAAATGAAACAGCTTGTAAAACGCAGCAATACGGTTGACAAGGCTGCTTATATGTTCAGCGTTTCGCGTAATGTGTATTATCGTAACAACGTGGTTGAAAATACAAGGATTCAGGCGGTGTCGCACGATTTTATTAAAGTAATGCCCATCGACATTGGCGAAGGCCGCTATTTTACCGGCCAGGAGTCGTTTAGCGGCCGGAATGTGGCCATTTTAGGCTACGACATTGCCACGAGCCTTTTTGGTAATTTGGATGTGGTTGGAAAAAAAGTAAAAATTTTTGGCCGGAAACTGTTGGTAATTGGCGTGATTAAACGCAAGGGCGATGATGTTTTCGGCAATTCGCCCGACAAACTGGTGTATGTTCCGGCGGCATTTGCAAAAAATCTGATTGACTACCGGCATATTGGAGCATCCATTATTGTAAAAGCCAAACCAAACGTGAGCATTGATGAGATGAAGGATGAGCTTACGGGCATTATGCGTTCAATCAGAAAATTAAAACCGGCGGCGGATGATAATTTTGCCATCAATCAAACCGATATTATTTCCAAAGGTTTCGACCAGCTGTTTGCCATTATAGGGCTGGCAGGCTGGATTATCGGTGGGTTTTCGCTGTTGGTGGGAGGCTTTGGCATTGCCAATATTATGTTTGTTTCGGTAAAGGAGCGCACCAACCAAATAGGCATTCAAAAAGCACTTGGCGCCAAAAAATATTTTATTCTGATGCAGTTTTTATTTGAAGCTGTTTTTCTTTCGCTGATGGGTGGCCTTGTGGGATTGCTATTGGTGTTTATTTTAACTCTGATTGTCAGCAACGCCTTCGACTTTGCCATGGTGCTTTCAATAAAAAACATTGTGCTGGGGCTGACGGTATCAGCCTTTATCGGGTTTTTGTCGGGGTTAATTCCGTCATGGGCTGCTTCACGCCTTGATCCGGTGGAAGCTATGCGGTCGAATTTTTAATGGTCTCCGTACGCTAATCCACCAGCTCAAAGTCGAGCTGTCTGCGCCCGAGGTCAACTTTTTTTACCAACACATTTACCTTATCACCAAGGCGATACACCATGCCGCTGTTGCGCCCCAGAATACGATAGTTATCTTCATCGAGCACATAAAAATCGTCTGCCATCTGTTGCATACGAATAAGCCCTTCGCTTTTGCTTACCGACAGCTCAACAAAAAGCCCCCATTTGCTTACACCCGAAATTACACCCTCAAACACTTTTCCTACTTTGTCCTGTAAAAATTCAACCTGTTTGTATTTTATCGACTCGCGCTCGGCCTCCGTTGCCCTCTTTTCCATATCCGAAGAGTGTTTGCAGTACTCTTCGTACTCCTCTTTGTTAACCGAAGAGCCGCCTTCGAGATAGCGTTGCAGCAAACGGTGCACCATCATATCGGGATAGCGGCGAATGGGCGAGGTAAAGTGCGAGTAATAGGGAAAGGCCAGTCCGTAGTGGCCAATGTTATCGGTGGAATAGATGGCCTTCGACATGGTACGGATGGCGATGGTTTCGATGAGGTTTTCCTCACCCTTTCCCTTTATTTTATTGAACAACTCGTTGTACGATTGTGCCAGTGCCTGGCGGTTGCTGATATTCAGATGGTGCCCCATCTTTTTCAAAAACTGCACAAAGGTGTTCAGTTTTTCGGGGTTTGGCTCATCGTGAATACGGTAAACAAAGGTTTTGGCTTTTTTATTCCGGCCGGTTTTTCCAACATGTTCGGCCACCTTTTTGTTGGCCAGCAGCATAAACTCTTCCACAAGGTGGTTGGCCTCTTTTTGCTCCTTAATGTAGGTTTCAACCGGTTTCCCTTTTTCGTCGAGCTTAAAGCGGACTTCAACGGTGTTAAAATTAATGGCTCCGTTGTTAAAACGCTGTTGCCGCATAATGGAGGCCAGCTTGTGCAAGGTCAATATCTCATCGGGAAAATCACCTTTTCCGGTTTCAATAATTTTTTGCGCTTCCTCGTAAGTGTATCTTCTGTTTGATTTGATAACGGTTTTTCCGAACCACTGCGAAAGCACTTCGGCTTTATCGTTCAAATTAAAAACCGCCGAAAAAGTCAGTTTTTCCTCATTGGGTCTTAAGGAACACACGCCGTTGGAAAGTTTTTCGGGCAGCATGGGAATAACCCTGTCAACCAAATAGATGGATGTTCCACGGTTGTAAGCTTCTTTGTCGAGGGGGGTGCCCGGCATAACGTAGTGCGACACATCGGCAATGTGGATGCCCACCTCCCAAAGGTTTTCGTTGAGTTTTTTTATGGAGATGGCATCATCAAAATCTTTGGCATCCCAGGGGTCGATGGTAATGGTAAAAACCTCTCTGAAGTCACGTCGTTTTTTAAGTTCCTCTTTACCAAGGCTGTACTTAATTTTGGCGGCATCTTTTTCAACCTCTTTTGGAAAGGAGAGCGGAAAATTGTATTCCGATAAAATGGATTGCATCTCCACATCGTTATCGCCCGGACGGCCCAAAACCTGTATAATTTCGCCAAAGGGGTTGTTTGAATGTTGGGGCCACTCGGTAAGCTTAACCAGCACCTTTTGGCCGTTTTCGGCACGGTTTGTTTTTTCTTTGGGAATAAAAATGTCGTAGGGCATGGTTTTGCTGTCGGGCACCACAAAGCCAAAGTTTTTACTTTTTTCAAAAATGCCAACCCATGTATCTTTTTCTCTTTTCAGGATTTCAACAATCTGGCCTTCGGGCTTGCGTCCTTTACGCCTGGGAAGTATCAGCACTTTAACATGGTCGCGGTTAAGCGCATGGTTAAGGTTGTTGGGCATAATAAGGATGTCGTCGCCTCCTTCGTCGGAAATAATATAGGCTTTTCCGGTTTCTTTCATTTCTACCGTACCGGTAATATATTTGTGTTTGTTGGCAAACTTGTTAAGCTTGTCGGCGGGGAGCATAAATTTTCCCTTTTTCACTTCAATTAAATCGCCGCTTTCGAACAGTTGGTCAATTACACGGCGAACCATATCGCGTGTTGCCTTATCGCGGATGCCGAGGTTAAACGAAACCTGTTTGTAATTAAGTGCTTTAAACGGATTGTCGGCAAACTCGCTAAGGATAACGCCTTGCAGGGTGCCTTTATATTTTCTTTTATTTTTTTTTGATGACATAAACTGTAAATTTTTGTTGTTTTGGTTATTAAATTAGATTTTGTAATTCAAAATTTTAATGGACGAGATAATTCTGTCATCATTAAAATATGATGGGAGGGGTAAATCTTAATAAGTTGCAAAGATACACAACAATTCAAACCAGCTGTTCTATTTACAAAAGGTTAACATTGTTTGTTTGGGCAATTTAGTTTGCCATCTATTTTACATCAGTTGCACAAAAAAAACCTCTAAAAACCCCCATTTTTGCCATTTTTTGGCTTTATTAACTGGTGCAGTGTATTTTACACTATCTAAGCAACAATTTACTTTAACTTCGGAAGGCCAAATTTGGCAAAAACCTACACTTTAGTGTAGTATAAAAACTACACTGTTCCTACCTTGTTTTGCCCTTTTTGGTGTTGTAACTTTACCCCGTATTTTTTAATTATTATTATTCACTAAAAATTTTTTATTATGAAAACTTTTTTTACTTCCCACTTCAAAAATCCAGATAACTATAGTAAAAATAGTTGTTTATCGGTTTTATTAACCGGCTTCTTTCTTTTAACAATGACTTTAAGCGGAAAAGCGCAGAACTACTTTAAGCAGGAGATGCAGCAACAGCAGGCTTACTACGATTCGGTAGGCGTAAATTCCGATACCTCCGAAGGTGGTGGCTATGCTAATTTTCAGAAAACCCTTTTTAACTGGGGTCCGCGCCTGTTGCCCGATAAGGATTATGAAGATTATCGCCAGCAGATGCTGACTTATGCAAGCACCTATGCGCCTTCTCAAAACAGCTCGGTTGCCGGTACTAAAAAGTGGCATTTCATTGGTCCTGACGGTAAGTCAAATATCTATAATATTAATTATACCGGACAAATACATTATGTTTATTTTCCAAATCCTGATAATATTGATAATCTTTTTGCCTGCTCGCCCTCCGGAGGCTTGTTTAAATCGGAAGACGGGGGCGCCAGTTGGCAAAACGCAGGAACCGACAAAGGGTTGCCCAAATGTGGCGTTTCCAGTATTTGTGTAGATGCGAACGGTTATTGGTTTGTTACCACCGGAAATGGCGAAGGCTACAACAACCACCCTCAATGGCAGGCATCCATCGGTTTATACAGGTCAAAAGACCAGGGTGCAACCTGGGAAAACATAGGGTTAAATAATGCCACAGCCATGCGTAAAGTAATTGAGGTAAAGGATAATGATCAAAAAACAGATTTGCTTGTTGCTACAACAAGCGGCCTTTACAGAACCCAAAATGGACATGTTGATAATCCTGACTGGACTAAACTAATTGGAGGTGATTGTTATGATGTGGTTTTAAAACCCGATGATAACAACATTGCTTTCGCTTCGGGAAGTGATACAACAGGCGTTTATAAGATTGATTTAACAACCAACGATACCATAAAAATATTGGATCCGGATACTATTTTTATTCCCGATTCATTACCTCCCCAAAATATATGGAAAAGAAGAATATCTATGAATATTGTTTCCGCTGCCCCCGACTATTTATATGCCGTTTTAACTTGTAGAGGTACCGAAGTTTTAATGTATAGGTACAAAATATCGGAAAATAAATGGGTTAAAAGAGGAGAGGTTGGCCCATACATAAAGAATTTAACAGGTTATGGAAGAGCAAAAGGATGGACAATTTTAGATACATTATATCCTGATTCGGTTTTACACTTTTACGGTAAAGATGTTGGAATTATGACGGATTTGATAGATACGCTATCTAAAACGAATAATGTTGAAGAAGCTTATGACAAAATGACCTGGATTACTGATGTAGGAGGAAATATGCATGATGACTGCCATTATTTGTATATCAATCCGGCTACAGGAAAAATTTGGCAGGGTAATGATGGCGGACTGTACGAAGGGTCCTTTGTGAATGATACCACCATTCAATGGAGTATGAAAAACAACGGACTTGCCGTTAGCCATATCGAACATATTGACGCTAACGATGAAGGTAATTTTGTTGCCTGCGGCCAATTTGATAACCACTGTAACGCTTTTTCAACAACAAATGGTGTAGATTGGGTAAATAAAATGTATCCTGTTGGTGATGGCTACCAAACCGTGGTAAATAATGAAAACGACTTTTTTGTTACCGGACAGGAAGGAGGCCATCTGTACAGAGTATTAAACGATACCAGTGTATCTATTGCCAAAAAACTTTATGCTGTAATTGATGACAATTGTAACGCAACCGGAGACTCGGCTGCCTATGCCAATTGGTCAACCTATTACCAAACCACCTATAATTACTTGTATATGACAGGGCCTAAGGAGGTGCGCCGGTACAACCTTTCCACCAAAGTGTGGGACAGCATCTCTTCGTTTAGCAGTTCTGTCATATACCCCGAGTTGGGCTGCAACCATTCGGGCACCTGGGAAATAGAAGTGGTTAACGATAACATGATGTATGTAAGTACCTATGGTAATTCAACAAATGGCCAAACCCACTTTGCTGTTTACAAATATTTACCACAGGCTACAGGCGACCGTAAATGGGAATGGCTTGGCACACCCCCTACCAATGCGAATGGATGGATAGGAGCAATACACCAAAATCTGCACAATCCTGGCTCTTCACTATTTGCGGCCAAAGGAAGCCATATATTTTATATAACATGGAGCAATAACGATACTGCCTCGTTACATGCTGCCGTTTGGAACGATATTACTTACAACCTCGATGCCAACCGTGTTCAAAATATAAATGCCATTGAACAGGATTTTACGTACGGTTTGTACATTGCCACCGATGGTGGTATATTTTATAAGCCCAAAAACGAAAATCATTGGTACGACTTTACGGGAAGCCTGCCCAATGTAATGGTTAAGGACATTAAAACTTACAATAATTTACTTTTTGCGGGAACTTATGGCCGGGGTATATGGTATGCTTCGGCACCGGGTTGCGATGGAAGCGGCGATACCCTGTTTTTAAAAAACAATACTACCTACGATGATATTTATAACCCCATTAAAAAGTATAATGTTATCTTTGTAGGAAATGGAATAACCCTGACTATTAAAACCGAACTGCAAATGGGCGTAAATGCAAAAATAATTGTTGACCGCGGTGCCACACTTGAGATTGATGGTGGAACCATAACCCATGCATGCCCCGATTTGTGGCCGGGCATCGAAGTAAGAGGTAATACAGCAGCCTTTCAGGATACCGTTAACCAGGGCAGGGTTATTATTAAAAACGGGGGTACTGTTGAGTATGCCGAAACCGGTATTGAAACCATTGGTACATTTGTAAACTACGCTGATGTAACGTATGCCGGTGGTATTGTTTTGGCCGATAATGCAACATTTTACAATAATAATGTTGATGTACACTTTTTTCCATATCCCAAAAGAGAAGGCGGTGTATATGCCGATAATGTAAGCCGGTTTACCAATTGTAACTTTGTTACCGATTCAATTTATTACTATTACGATGACGCACCCAATACACATGTTGTACTTGAAGGTGTCAGAGGAGTAAAACTAACAAACTGTGTTTTTGAAAATACCACCTCAATTACTGATTTTGATTACGATGTACGCGGTAATGGTATCGAAGCCTGGGATGCCGGTTATTATGTAACCAAAGACGGCGACCATCCATGTAGCTTTAATAATTTAAACTATGGTATAAAAAGTTATGGCAATACGGCAACCATTAAACAAATTACCATCGACGGCGTTAACTTTAACAACAACCGTACCGGCTGTTACCTTAGTGCCGAAACCTTTGCAAATATTACCCGTAACACGTTTAACGTTACCCGGGTTGATGGCAGTAAACCTGACGGGCATTGCGGCCTCTACCTTGATGCCTGCACCGGCTATCAGGTGGAAGAAAACGAATTCTTTTCAAGTTTTATAAATATTGGGGGAAGTATGAATGGAGAAAGCTTTGGCATTGTGGTAAACAACTCAGGCCCCGAAGATAACCTTATTTACAACAACCATTTTCATAATTGTAATTACAGTATCAATGCGCAAAAACAAAACCGTAACCAGGATGGTAGCACCGGCCTGCAAATAAAATGCAACCTGTTCGAGCATAACTATCAGGATATTACGGTAACATACAGTGGCACCCGCGCCGAAATCTACGGCATTGCCAAACACCAGGG
>WGDP01000322.1 GCA_015493215.1 Bacteroidales bacterium
ATAAGAGACAGTTACAAGACCGGCGAACGCGACCCGAAAACGGAACGTCGGTATTTCAGACAGATAGAGGATTATGCCGGCCTTTACCGCAAAATGGGGTATAAAAATATTGAAAAAAAGCTGATTTACCTGCACAATGGCCATATTGAGGTGGTAACGGTAGAATAAGCAGGCGCTATTTCACAGATTCCATTAACTTTGTAGCACGCATTCAAATTCCCGTGATGGCAAAACAGAAAAAAATCATTAACCGCGAGATATCCTGGCTGCATTTCAACGGCCGGGTTTTACAGGAGGCTATGGACCCCCAAAACCCACTCATTGAGCGCCTGCGGTTCCTGGGTATTTTTTCAAACAACCGGGACGAGTTTTTCCGCGTACGGGTAGCCTCCCTGAAAAGGCTTATGGAAATGGAAAAACCCCGTTACCGGGATATTGACTTTTCGCCACAGCGGATACTGAAACAAATTCTCGACCTGGTGGAACAACAGGAAAAGAAGTACAACGAAACTTTCCTGAAAATCAAGACAGAGCTGCAGGATAATGGGGTATATTTTGTAAACGAAACGGAAATCAATGAGGCCCAGGGCCGTTTTGTCCGCCAGTTTTTTACCGAATACCTGCGTCCGTTCCTCTTTCCCATTATGCTGAAAAGCCTGAAAAGTTCCGATTTTTTGCGCGACAAGTTCATTTACCTGGCTGTGGTGCTCCACGATTCGACCGGAAAGCTGGAGGATGATTATGCCCTGATTATGGTCCCCACCCACCGTTTTTCGCGCTTTTTATTGTTGCCCGACGAACAGGGAAAACAATTTGTTATGATGCTGGACGATGTCATCCGTTTTGGGCTGAACGATGTTTTCAAGCCTTTCGATTTCGACACTTTTAGCGCCTATACCATAAAATTTACGCGCGATGCCGAACTGGATATCGACAACGACTTTTCCAAAAGTTTTTACGAGCTGATGAGCGAAAGCCTGGAGCAACGCAAACGCGGGCTTCCGGTGCGCTTTGTGTACGACAAAGACATTCCCGGGACACTGCTCAAAAAGCTGTTGAAGAAGTTGGACATTTCCAGCAGCGACAGCCTGCGCGGCGGCGGACGTTACCACAATTTCCGCGATTTTATCGGATTTCCTTCGCTGGGAAAATCCGGCCTTATTTATCCCGAAATGAAACCGGTGGCGCACCCCCTCCTGAAAAATGCCACCAACATCCTGAAAATCATTCGCCAGCAGGACATTATGCTGCATTATCCTTACCAATCGTTTCAGTACCTGGTGGATTTGTTGCGCGAAGCTTCCATCGACCCGAAAGTGCGGGCCATAAAAATGACCTTTTACCGGGCTGCCCAAAATTCCAATGTCATCAATGCCCTGATTAACGCCGCCCGTAACGGAAAAAAAGTGACGGTTTTTCTGGAAATACAGGCCCGTTTCGACGAAAAAGCCAACATTTACTGGGCAGGAAGACTCAAAGAAGAAGGCGTTAAGATTATCAAGAACCTGCCGGGGTACAAGGTACACGCCAAACTGATGCTGATACGCCGCAAAGAAGAGGGACAAAACATTTATTACGCCCACATCAGTACCGGCAATTTCAACGAGTCAACGGCCAAAGTGTATGCCGACAGCGGGCTTTTTACGGCCAACCAGGAAATTGCCAAAGAGGTAAATATGCTGTTCCATTTGCTGGAATCGCCCTACACGCCCCCCAAATTCAAGCATTTCCTGGTGGCACCTTACTATATGCGGAAAGACATCATCCGTCTGCTCAATACGGAGATTAAAAATGCCAAAGCCGGACGGGAAGCCTGGGCAATCATCAAGCTGAACAGCCTGGTGGACAAAAAGCTGGTACGGAAACTGAGCCAGGCCTCCAATGCCGGAGTTAAAATACAGATTATCTGCCGCGGCATATGTGTGATGGTGCCGGGTATCCCCGGTTTTAGCGAAAACATTGAAATTGTGGGCGTGGTCGACAAATTTCTGGAGCACGCCCGCATTATGGTCTTTGCCAACGGCGGCAACCCCTCCTATTACATTTCTTCCGCCGACTGGATGATTCGCAATTTCGACCACCGTTTTGAAGTAGCCTGTCCCATTTACGACCCGAAAATCAGGGAAGAGCTGATGTTTATGCTCAGGGTACAACTTCGCGACAACGTAAAAGCCCGCCTGATTAACAGCGACCCCATCAACCAATACCGCCCCCCTGCCCCGGGTGAAGAGCCTATGCGGTCGCAATTTTATCTGTACGATTATTTTAAGGGGAAAGTAGAATAAGCTTTTTTACTCCTTTTTACAATCATTGCAATATTGGATAAATTTGCACTTCATAAAACACTAGAAATGGATAAAAAAAGATTGACAATTCAAGACCTCATTAAATGTGCTAATACATTTTGCAAATTAGAAACAAGCTACAAAAATAAAGAACTGTATGGCATAACTGATGGAAAAGCTGTAGGCACGTATATCGAGCATAAATTTAAGGAATTTTTGAAAAAACAATACATCATAGACATTGGCAATTCTGCAAAGGGAATTGACTTACCTTCCCCGGACATTAACACTGACATAAAAGTCACCTCCATAAAGCAACCCCAATCCTCCAGTCCGTTTAAAAATGCTAAACAAAAAATATACGGTCTTGGCTATAACCTGCTAGTTTTTGTCTATGATAAAAAAGACAATCCTCACAATGAAACGGCAACCCTGGATTTCAAAAGCTGTACTTTCATAAGCAAGGACAGGACAGCCGATTACACTACCACATACAGATTAATCGAGATGATAAAAGATGGCGCAAATGAAGATGATATAGTTGCCTATTTATACGACAAAAATATACCTGCTGACGACATAACCCTCAGCCGAATTGCCAAACAAATATTAGTAAAGAAACCTACATTAGGTTACCTGACCATTTCAAATGCCTTACAATGGAGATTGCAATATGGCCGAATTGTAGCACTCACTGAAAAAGTTGAGGGAATTACCAAAATTGTTGACAAAGTGAATTTCTAATGAAAATATTCAACGCAAATATTACTTATTCGGCCATCCGGTTCTTTGAGCAAAACAGAGAACTGGATATCAACCGAATGAATTCAAAAGTAAAATCAATTTGCGGAATAAATTCTTTTTTTGGAAATCAGCAAGAAATAGACAGCCTATTCTTAAAAATATCGGAATACGCAAGCTTTGTCAGCGAACCGGACCGTTCTGAATACGGAGATTTTCAGACAAATAAAGAATTAAGCAACAGGGTTTGTAAATTATTAAAAGAACAAAACACCTCTCCTGAAATAATCATAGAGCCAACATTCGGAAAAGGAAATTTTATTTTGGCTTGCCTGGAAAATTTTAAAACTACTAAATACATTTATGGTATTGAAATCTATAAACCCTACGTATGGGAAACAAAATTTGCAATCTTAAACTACTTTCTGGCCAGTAAACAAAGGGGCATCCCGGAAATTTATTTGTTTCACAATAACATTTTTGATTTTGACTTTGAGAATATCTTTCAAAAACACCAAAAACAAAACATTCTGATTATAGGCAACCCTCCCTGGGTAACAAACGCAAAATTGTCATCTCTTGAATCAAACAATCTACCTTTAAAATCAAATTTCAAAAGACATAAAGGCCTGGATGCCATCACGGGAAAAGGAAACTTTGATTTAGGCGAGTTTATTTCCTTGCAGCTTTTGTCAAAGTTTTCAAATTCAACGGGCCAATTTGCTTTTTTAGTCAAAAATTCCGTTGCAAAAAACATACTACTGGAGCAAATTAAAACAAAATATCCCATTTCTGGTTTCAAACAATATGACATTGATGCAAAAAAGGAGTTCAATGTTTCTGTCAATGCGTGTTTACTCACCTGTTCGTTAAATAAAAACCCGGCTTTTACAATAAATGAATATGATTTATACTCGAAACAGTACATTCGACAATATGGGTGGGTAGATAACAAGTTTGTTGCCAACACAGAATTATACAAAGAGACTAAATATTTGGATGGCATTTCCCCCTTTGAATGGAGACAAGGGGTTAAACACGATGCTTCTAAAATAATGGAACTGGAAAAAATAAACGGACATTACCAGAACAAAAACAAGGAAGTTGTAGAAATAGAAGAAGACCTGGTTTTCTGTTTGTTAAAAAGTTCGGACCTAAAGGGGGGGAAAGTGAACACTTCAAGAAAATACACAATCATCACACAAAAAAAAACAGGCCAAAACACACGGTATATCAAAGAGATATTTCCTAAAACCTATGCCTACCTTTCTTCCAATAAAGAAATCTTCAGCAAACGTAAATCAAGCATTTATAAAGGGAAACCTGATTTCTCAATATTCGGTATTGGGGATTATTCATTTAAGCCGTTTAAAGTTGCCATTTCGGGAATGTATAAAACAACCCGGTTTACACTTGTAAAACCTAATAACAACAAACCGATTATGCTTGATGACACCTGTTACTTCATAGGATTTGACACATTAGTGGATGCAGAAATAACCTGGTTTCTTTTAAATAAAAAAATAACACAAGATTTTATTCAATCAATAGCATTCCAGGATGCAAAACGAATGATAACCAAAGATTTACTTATGAGAATAGACCTCATAGAAGTGATGAAACAGACAAGCTTTGATGAATTGTCAAAAATGAAGAATATCTCAATTGAAGACTGGGAGAAATACAAAAGTAACTTTACAAAAAAAGCAATCGAAAAGAATCTGCAATTAAATTTATTTTCAAAAAAAACGTAGCACTCAAATTATCGTATCTGACATTTATAATGCTATACATTCCGGAATATTCTCAGGCGCTATCCTCCTCCTTTTCAGCATTAATATCCCCGCAAAATCATCGTTCAAAAATAAAAATCAAAAAAATATTGGTCAGTTCGCAGAATGTTCCTATTTTTGCACCCCAAATTTAAGAAACAAATTTACTATGTACTTATCTGTAGAAAAGAAGAAAGA
>WGDP01000323.1 GCA_015493215.1 Bacteroidales bacterium
CCAAAGAGTGGGAAACACCTTACGGTAAAACAGGCGTAAAAATGCGAGGCCCGTATGCTTACGAGCCGCCGGTATATTGGTTTGCCGACACCCTGTACGGAGGTGCCTTTGGCTTTAATACCGAAACCGGGCCGGGGGCACAGGTACCCCCATTGGAAAGCATTCGTAAAATGATTTCCGGAAAACATCTTTGGCCAATCGATTCGGTTTGGGATTACCATTGCGGCCGCCACGAATTTAACCACTTAAACCGATATACTACCGCGCTGGAAGCACGCTATGGTGAGGCTAACACAGTGGAAGCCTATACAAAAAAAGCACAGCTGATGAATTACGAGTTGATGCGCCCCATGTTTGAAGCCTTTTCGGCTCACAGGTACAGCGCAACAGGAGTAATACAGTGGATGCTTAACTCTGCCTGGCCCGAAATGTACTGGCAGCTGTACGATTACTACCTGATGCCCAATGGCGCATACTATGGCGCAAAAAAGGCATCGCAGCCCTATCACGTTATTTACGACCCCTCCAAAAACATACTTTATGTTGTAAACGACCGACTTGAAGATATCAACGGATGCAAGGTTAAAATCAGAGTATATGATAAAAACTCCGACATTAAGTTTGAAAAAGAGATTGAAACCAACCTCAAGGCAAACAGCAGCAAAACACTGTTACAACTTCCCGATTTTAAATGGAACAGGGATGTTTGTTTTTTAGACTCCCGTTTAACCGACCAAACAGGAGAGCCTCTTGACATTAATTTTTACTGGATTTCAGCCAAAAAAGATGTACTCGATTATGATGCAAAACTTGATACCTGGTACTACCACACGCCTTCAAAACAGTATGCCGACTTCACCGCGTTAAACAGGTTACCCAAGGTTAAAGTTAACAAAACATTAACCCAAAAAAATGACGGCAAAAAAACAACTTTTACGGTTACCTTAACCAACAAGTCGAACAAAATAGCCTTTTTTGTTCACACTGCAATTATCGATAAAAAAACCGGAAACAGCCTGTTGCCCGTATTATGGTCGGACAACTATATTTCGTTACTTCCGGGCGAAAAAAGAATTTTAACTGCCACAATAAAAAACAGCATATTAAAAAACAAAACTCCAATATTGAGAGTTGATAATTACAACAAATAGATAAACAGTTAATTATATATCACAAATAAAATTAACGAAAGATAAAAACAATTAAAAATGAAACGAAATTATACCATTGTCATCCTTATTTTAGTTACCTTTTTTGTCATCTCCTTTTTGACAAATATTTTAGGTGCGCTCAATCCAACTGTTTCGGCAAGTTATAATTTAACGGAAACAATGGCCGGATTTCTGCCTTTTGCTTTTTTTATTGCTTACGGAGTTATGTCGGTTCCATCAGGATTTTTATTGGAAAAATGGGGCGAAAAGCGCATGATGATTCTTGCCTTTTTACTGGCCTTTGCCGGCGCTTTGGGCTTTGCACTGTTTCCAAAATTCAACGTTTTTATCATCTCTCTGTTCACCATCGGTACCGGCATGGCTGTGTTACAAGTTGTAATCAACCCGCTGCTCAGGGTTTCAGGTGGCGAAGAGCACTATGCATTCAACTCGGTGCTGGCGCAACTTATTTTTGGACTTGCCTCCTTTGTAAGTCCGCAGGTTTATTCGTATCTGGTAACCAATATTGATAAGGGCAACACCGCAAAACCGCTAATTGGATTTATATCCGGCCTGGTTCCCCAATCGTTTTCCTGGGTATCAATGTATTGGGTTTTTGCTGTGTTGAGTATTATAATGATTACCATCATCGTTTTTGTAAAGTTTCCTAAAGTTGAACTTCAGGAAGATGAAAAGGTGGGGTCAAAGGAGAGTTATGTTGAGCTTTTTAAAAACAAATATGTGATACTCTATTTCCTGGGCATCTTTATGTATGTGGGAACCGAACAGGGCATCTCCTATTGGATGTCTAAATTTTTGAGCAACTATCACGGGTTCAATCCCGATACGGTTGGAGCTGATGCCGTTTCCTACTTTTGGGGATTGATGACCATTGGCGGTGTGCTGGGACTGATTTTGCTAAAAATACTCGACAGCAAAATTGTACTCCGCTGGTTTACCGTTTTAGCCATCATCAGCCTTGCTGCCGGTTTGTGGGGCAACGCTAACATTTCGCTGTGGGCATTTCCGGTTTCAGGGTTTTTCCTGTCGGTAATGTATCCGGTTATTGTTTCGCTGGGGCTGAACTCCGTGGCAAAACACCATGGGTCGTTTACAGGCATTTTAATGACCGGTATTGCCGGAGGCGCTGTTGTTCAGCTGCTTATTGGCGGCATCAGCGACTTAACATCGTTAAAAACAGGCATGATATTTTTGTTTATCACCCTGGGCTATATTTTAAGCATCAGCTTTTGGGCCAAACCCATTATCAGTAACAAAACAGTTAGTTTAAAATCATTATTCAAATCATAAATTTATGGAACAAGGTGCATTAATTGGCGTTGACCTCGGAGGAACAAAAGTGGTTGCAGGACAAATAGCAAACAACAAGTTAGTAAAAAGCAGTTACAAATTAATTGATTCGAAAAACGAAGACCCTCAGGTAGTTATAAATGAGGTAATATCGGTAATAGAAGATTTGTTTAATGATGAAGTTGTGGCCATAGGTGTTGGTATTCCGGGGTTGGTTGACAGAGGAGAGGGGATTGTAAACGATGTACAAAACATCCCGTCATGGAAAGAAGTGAGGCTAAAACAAATTCTGGAAGACTATTTTAATGTACCCGTTTATCTTGACAACGATGCCAACTGTTTTGCACTGGGCGAGGCACGCTACGGAGCAGGCAGAGAGGAAAACGATTTTGTGGGTTTGACCTTAGGTACAGGCATGGGAGGCGGAATTATTAAAAACGGATTTTTGCTTCCCGATGCACATTGCGGGTCAGGTGAGTTTGGCAACATTGCCTATCTCGATGCAACCTACGAAGATTACTGTAGCGGTAAGTTTTTTAAAGCCAAATACGGAATCTCCGGCGAAAAAATGGCTGCATTGGCATCACAAAATGATAAAGTGGCACTTAAAGCCTTCGAAGAATTTGGAACACATCTCGGCAACGCCATTACAACTGTTAAACTTTCGGTTGACCCTGCAAAAGTTATTATCGGAGGGTCGGTTGCCAAGGCTGCCAAATATTTTGAAACAAGCATGTGGAAAACGCTGCTGAAGTTTCCATTTCCGGGAGCTATGAAAAACTTTGAAGTGCTTTTTTCCACGGTTGAAAACATAGCAGTCTTAGGCGCTGCCTCGCTTTACCTTGACAAAAACGAAAAAGTAAGCGTTGAAAAACAAGTTTTTGAAAACAATTAAATTATACCCATGGAAAATGCAGTAGTAGGAGTTTCAATAAGCGGCAAAGTGCTTGTAGCCGGCAAGGTAAAAAACGGCACGATTGAACGAAGCATTTCGAGAAGGATAAACAATAAGGCTTCGGAGGAAGAGGTTCTATCCGAGGTTTTTGATGTAATTAATCAGGTTAAAGACGATGAAGTTGCCGGCATAGGCATTGGCGTACCCAGCCTGGTGGATGTGGAAAAGGGCATTGTTTACAAGGTTCAAAACATCCCCTCCTGGCACGAGGTGCATATAAGAGAAATATTGGAGAGCCACTTCGGCATGAAGGTTTACGTTAACAACGATGCCAACTGTTTTGCCATTGGCGAAATGTATTTTGGAAAAACCGCCGGATACGAAAACAGTGTAGGCCTCATCCTTGGTGCCGGGGTGGGTGCAGGTATTATTTTTAAAGGCCACTTGTACTCAGGCACTAACTGCGGTGCAGGCGAATTTGGAGATATTCCTTACCGTGATGAAAATTACGAGTTTTACCTCAACGATGCCTATTTTGATTACAAGTACGGTTTGTCGGCCAACACCCTTTTAAAAAGAGCAAACAAAAAAGATAAAATTGCCCTCGCCCTTTTTGAACAGTATGGCCTCGATTTGGGAAACCTTATTAAAACAATCCTTTTTTCGGTGGATCCTGAAATTGTTGTCATCGGAGGTTCGTTGTCAAAAGCATTTCCGTGGTTCGAAAAAAGCATGTTCAAAAAAATAGCCACATTTCCGTACAAGCATGCAGTAGGCAAACTAAAGGTGGTGGCCTCCGAACAGGAAGACATAGCTGTACTTGGTGCTGCCGCCCTCTATTTTGATGCTCAAAATCAACGTCTTAAAAAGTAAAAGATTGAATAATAATATAAATTATCAACAGAAAAAATAGTATGACAGATCAACTTGCCAAATTAGATGTGATTGAACGGCTTGAACGCAAATACGAAAAGCTGTTCACCAATGTTTACGAAAATGCAGCTGTTGCATCCAAAATTGTTGCCAACGAAATAGCAGCCCTCATCCAACAAAAAAAACAACAGGGCGAAAAGTGTGTGCTTGGTCTCGCCACCGGTTCCAGCCCCATAGGTGTCTATCGCGAGTTGGTGCGCATGCATAAGGAAGAGGGGTTGAGTTTTAAAAATGTTATCACCTTTAATTTGGATGAATATTATCCCATTGAACGCGAAAATGTGCAGAGTTACTGGTATTTTATGCACGAGCACCTTTTTAACCACATCGACATTCCCGCCGAAAATATTCACATCCCCGATGGTACCGTTGCAGAAGAAGATGTTTTCGACTTCTGTCAGCAGTACGAAACAGCCATACGGCAAGCCGGCGGTATCGACCTGCAAATTCTCGGCATAGGTCGTACGGGGCATATCGGCTTTAATGAGCCGGGTTCCGGCATAAACTCACCCACAAGGATGGTTACCCTCGACTCGCTCACCATTGCCGATGCTGCCGGCGATTTTCATTCCGAAGAAAATGTACCCCGCAAAGCCATTACCATGGGCGTAGGAACCATTTTGCAATCAAGGCGCATCATCCTTATGGCCTGGGGCGAAAAAAAGGCTTCCATCATCAAACAGGCCATCGAAGGGCCGGTGGTTGACGCGGTGCCGGCCACCTACCTGCAACACCATAACAATACCGAAATTGTTTTGGACAGAGAAGCCGCTGCCGACCTGGTACGCTTTAAAACACCCTGGCTGGTTCGACAGGTACAATGGAACGACAGGCTTATTCGTAAAGCAACGCTGTGGCTTTGTGAAAAGTTGAATAAACCCATTTTAAAACTTACCAACCGCGATTACAACGACAACAGTCTGGGTGACATGGTAGTCAGTCACGGGCCTGCATACGATATTAATTTACTGGTGTTTAATATGCTTCAGAAAAGCATAACCGGATGGCCCGGAGGCAAACCCAATGCCGATGACTCGCAACGTCCCGAAAGGGCAAAACCCTATCCAAAACGGGTATTGGTTTTTAGTCCGCACCCGGGCGACGACATGTTGGCCATGGGTGGAACCATCAACCGGCTGGTTGAACAGGGCCATGAGGTTTTTGTGGCCTACCAAACATCCGGAAACATTGCCGTGGATGATAACATGGTATCAAAATACCTCTATTTTACCGAAAATATCGCCGACAGTTTTAAAGTGGACATTCAAAAGATACACCACGAACTTTCAAACAAAAAATCGGGCGACATCGACGGAGAAGAAACCCGCCGCCTGAAAACCTATATCCGGCAGGCGGAAGCCATTTCGGCATGTCGTTTTCTCGGTATTGACGAAAAGCATATTTTATTCCTCAACATGCCTTTTTACGAAACGGGAACCATTAAAAAGGCATCGCTCACAAACAACGACATCACCAAGATTGTTGAGGCCATGCGAACCGTAAAACCGCATCAAATTTACCTTGCCGGCGACCTTACCGATCCACACGGCACCCACCGTAAATGCTTCGACAGCATTGCACAAGCATTGGATAATGTTCGTACCGACAGCTGGCTAAACGAATGCAGAGTGTGGATGTACCACGGAACATGGAAGGAATGGGATATTGCCGAAGTAGATATGGCTGTGCCGGTTAGCCCCGAAGAGCTTCGCAAAAAAAGGACGGCTATTTTCAGGCATTCCAGTCAGAAAGAGGTGATGTTTCCCGGCTCGGACGATATGGAAATATGGCGATTTGCCATTGAACGCAACCGCGATACAGCGGTAAAATACGATAAATCGGGAATGGCCGAATACGAAGCCATTGAACTTTTTGTTGAGTTCCCGATAAAAGAAAAAGGCTTATAAAGAGCATTTTTTTGGTTAATGATGAAACCTGCCGTACAGTTTATTTGTACGGTGGGTTTTTTTATGGCACAACAATTTTTACTCTTAGCTCTTTCAGATTTGCCCGCCCGTACCGATAAGGCACGTTCGGAAGGGCAATCTGAAAGAAGATATACACCTAATATTTAACATGTTAAGCCATTATTTCATCCGGATTGCAAATCCGGACGAGCGTAATGGGTTATAAACCATCAGCTAATTCAGCGAATTAATAATAACTTGTTTAAATTCCCTTCAGCAATCGTTTAAACCTGCTGACCGATTTAACCAAAATGACCGAACAGTGTGCCCTGCGAGCCAGTTGAAACGGAAGGGAATTTTCGAATTTATTTTCGTTGCCCAATTGCTCCGTACCCACAATTAATACGTCAAGCGATGCCGATTCTATTATTAAATCTTCCAACGGATTATTGCTGATGTTAACATTAATTTGATAGAGTGCCGGGGAATTAAAAGTTTGCAAGCTCTCAACCATCATTTTATCAATTCTGGCCTTTTGCCTTTTGTTATATTTTTCAGGCAGATAAGCATTTAAAATCACCTTTGCATTATTTTTTTCGGCAATGGCGGTAGCACTAATCAACATCAGGTTTAAATTGGCCGCATCATGCACATAAACACCCACCTTTTCGGGTTTAAATTGCTCACTTTTAATTTTCAGGTTTAAAACAATAACATCAGTATAGCTGTTTTTTAAAACCTTGATAAGTATTCCCGGTTTTCCATCCAGTTGCGGTTTTGGAAATCCCATCACAATGAGGTGGCTTTTAATCTCTTCGGCAGCATCAATAATTCCCAGTGCCACATCGCGCGATGCTCTTACAACAGGCTGTATTTTAATATTTTTATCTTTAGCAAGTTCCACACTGCGCTTAATAACTTCCAGGGTCTCTTCAGCCTCGGAAAGTGCTTCATAAAAATCTAAGTTGGAGGGTACATTCTTAATGGCAAGCACCACAACTTCGCCGCCTTTTTTGGCCAAAAGCGTATCGGAAAACAGCAGCAGAGCCTTTTGTGTTTCGGGGTTCGACATGGTAACAATAACCTTGTTGGTACTGAAAAGGGAGAACTTCTTTTTGTCGGTAAGTACAATGTTCATCCCCTCTTTACCCTTTTTTTCTCTTTTTCGGGAATAGAAGAAATAGATGGCAGCACCCACAAGGGCAAGCTGCTGCCCAAATGCCAGCGAAACAATACCAAGGCTCATCAGCAACCCCAAATTAATAAGCAGCGTGGCGTGCGGAAGATAATGTTTCCATTTGGCTTTGGGTTTAACGGCCGGATTGTCACGATAAATTTTCCACAGTGCCAGCGAAACCGGCAACAGCGACAGAATCAGGCTGAAGTTGGCCGCTTTGGCAATAAAGTTAACATCGAACGAAAGTAAAATCAGCCCTACCAACCCTGCACCTATCAGCAGAGCCATTTTCGGTTGATTTGTTTTAGAGTCGAGTTTTCCCATTGAATCGGGGAAAAATTTATCCTTTCCCATGGCATAAGTTTGCCTGCTTTGCGAAACTAGCGTACTGCTTAAAGCACCCAACGATGCTAAAATACCACCCACAGAAATGATTACCCATCCCTTTCCATTGAGCACCTTGTTGGCTACCAATACCAAAGGAGCCTGACTTTCGGAAAGCTCTTTCCACGGTATGGTCATAATGGCTGCGATGGCCACCAGCAAGTTAAGGGCAATACTGATAATCATCGACAATTTCATGGCCTTCGGGATGGTCTTTTCGGGTTCAATAATTTCGTCGGCATTGTTGGCAATTAACTGAAACCCGAAAAATGAAATATAGATGATGGAGATGGCTCCAAAAGTTCCGCCAAATCCTTTTGGAAAGACCGGTTTGGCAATTTCAGGATTTAAATGAAAAAAAGATACGGTAATTAAAAAAGCCAGAATAAGCACGTTGCCCCAAATAATCCAGCTTTGCAAGTTGAATTTTCCATTTTTTTTAGGCCGTAAATTAATAAGCGCCAACAGCATGGTAATAACAACGGCTATCAGTCTTATTTCAAACGGTGTAAGCTTAATTCCGGTAAGCGCCACACTGTATTCGGCAAACCCAATGGCATAAATGCCGCTGGCAAAAAGGCTTCCCAAGGCCAGAAACCATCCGGTTGTAAAACCGCCAATGCTTCCTAAGGCATCGTAAGCATAGGTGTAACCACCGCCCGACCGGGGGACAATACGCGCCAGTTCGGCATACAGCAAAGTAGTGGCAAAAGCAAGCAACCCGCATAGCAAATAGGAAAGAATCAACGACGGGCCTGCTGTTTTTGCCGCTTCGCCGATAAGCACATAAATGCCGGCTCCCATAAGCGATCCGACCCCAATGGTAGTTGCACCAAACAGCCCGATTGTCCGGTTAAACTTCTGGCGCTTTATTTTTTTGTAAAAAAGAGTCTGAATATCCAATGCCATGGTAAAAACTTTACACAAAGATAAACTTTTCAAAGAAATGGGGTGCAGTTATTATTAGTGGCTCACAGTTGCAAACTGTGAGCGGAGTGGTTTTGATGTTGCGTGATGTTAGTGGCTCACAGTTGCAAACTGAGAGCGGAAAGATAGTGTGATTAGCAACTTATTGGCTCACAGTTATAAACTGTGAGCAGAAGTGATTTTGATATTGCATGATGTTAGTAGCTAATAGTTGCAAGCTGTGAGAGAAAAGGTTTAGTGTGAATAGCAGCTTAGAGACTCACAGTTACAAACTGTGAGCGGAAGTGGTTTTGATGTTGCGTGATGTTAGTAGCTCACAGTTGCAAACTGTGAGCGGAAGTTTTTTATGAGGTTGTGATTTTTATATGAGGTTTCGCTCGAATTACTACTTTTGTTGCTTATTCAGAATAACTGCAAATGTTTAAAAAGATACTTGGCACTGCCGGCGCACGACTCATTAATGCTGTAATTACCTTTGTGATACTGTTTATGATTACGCATAATCTGGGCAGTAAAGGAATGGGTACCATTGGGTTAATACTGCTGGACATTAATATTATTCAGCTTTTTATTGACCTGTTTGCCGGAAGTGCGCTTATATATTTTGCTTCACGAACATCGGTGGCAAACCTTATGTTCATTTCATACAGCTGGATAATTGTTGTTATTATCGGTTTTGCTTTGCTTTTTAATCTTATGGGCTTTGCCATACCCGAATTGTATCACATGGCGGTTCCGGAAGGCTACGAAATGCATATCCTAACCCTTACTACCATAAGTGCCTACATGCTCACACATTACAACCTGCTGTTGGGAAAGGAAAAAATAAAAACCTACAATATTTTATTTTCCGTACAAACATTATTACTGTTTCTTGTTTTTGCCTTTCTTATTTATGTGAAAAAGGAAAAAACGGTCGGTTCTTACATTATGGCACTATACGCTTCGTATGCTTTTGGCGTGGCTGCAAGTTTATATGGCGTGCTTTACGGCGAAAAAAAAATACATATTTACGAGTTAAAAAAAACTGCCAAAGAGGTATTCCGTTTTGGTTTTATAACTTCGGTAGCAAACATCCTGTTTATCGGTAACAAGCGGGTTGGGTATTATTTGGTTCGATATTTTACCGGACTTTCTTCGTTGGGAGTTTTTACTGCAGGTACCCAGCTTACAGAAGGATTAAAGCTGATAGGACAAAGTATTTCGCTGGTACAGTTTTCAAAACTTTCAAACACTACCGATAACCAATATGCCACAGAAATAACCGTTAAACTTTTAAAAGTATCGGTGGTGTTAACCATTTTAGGATTGTTGGTAATGTTATTGCTGCCGGTTCCCCTTTACATATGGATTTTAGGTGCCGATTTTACAGATGTAAAACCCATTGTATTGCTATTAACGCCCGGCGTTATTGCACTGGCAGCCAACGCTGTTTTTGCCCACTATTTTAGCGGGATGGGAAACCCAAAAATAAACTTATATGCAAACATAATAGGGTTTTCGGTGGTATTGGTTCTTGCTCTATTGCTGGTTCCCGAATATGGTTTTTATGGTGCTGCCGGTGCTGTTTCAATAAGTTACCTGATATCAATGATATACAACTTTGTTTTGTTTAAAAACCAAACCGGAGTAAAACTGACTAAACTTATCCCTACCCGGGCAGATATTGTTGAGCTTAAACGCTTATTTAAAAAGTCCGGCAAATAAGGACGGAGATTGATGAATCCCGTAAGAACCATCAATCTCCAATCTCCCATTTACAAGTGTATCACCTCGCCATAAGCATCGGCTACCGCTTCCATTACAGCTTCCGACATGGTTGGGTGCGGATGAACCGACTTAATAATCTCCTCACCGGTGGTTTCCAGCTTACGGGCAACCACTACCTCTGCAATCATTTCGGTAACATTTTCACCAATCATGCTACATCCCAGCCACTCACCGTATTTGGCATCAAAAACAACCTTTACAAAGCCGTCCTTTTTACCGGCAGCACTGGCTTTTCCTGATGCGGTAAAGGGAAATTTCCCCACTTTAATTTCATATCCGGCTTCCTTGGCCTGTTTTTCGGTCATTCCCACCGAAGCAATTTCGGGAGAGGTATAAGTACATGCAGGAATATTTCCATAGTCGATAGGCTCCACATCGAGGCCTGCAATTTTTTCAACACAGGTAATTCCTTCGTGCGAGGCGGTATGCGCCAATGCAGGTCCTTTTACAATATCGCCAATGGCGTAGTATCCATCCACATTGGTTTTGTAAAAATCGTCCACCAGCACTTTACCTTTTTCGGTTTTTATTCCCACCTCTTCAAGGCCGATACCTTCCAAATTGGTTTCGATGCCAACAGCCGAAAGCACCACATCGGCTTCAACTTCCTCGGTACCTTTTTTGGTTTTGATGGTTACCTTACACAGTTTTCCTGAAGTATCCACCTTTTCAACGGTAGAATCGGTCATCACCTTCATTTTTGCCTTTTTAAACGATCGGGCAAGTTGTTTGGAAACATCCACATCTTCCAACGGAACAATGGTTGGGAAAAACTCAACCAATGTAACCTCAACACCGAGGCTGTTGTAAAAGTAGGCAAATTCCGAACCGATGGCTCCCGAACCCACTACCACCATCTTTTTTGGCATTGTTTCCAGAGTCATCGCCTGCCGGTAGCCAATAATCTTTTTCCCGTCGATGGGCAAATTTGGCAGTTGGCGGGCTTTGGCGCCTGTGGCAATAATAATGTTGTCGGCATCGTAAACCGTTGCCTTTCCATCAGCATCGGTAACCTCCATTTTTTTACCGGGAAGCACCTTGCCAAAACCGTTGATTAATTCAATTTTATTCTTTTTAAAGAGGTATTGAACCCCCTTGCTCATGCCTTCGGCCACTCCCCTGCTTCGTTTTACCATGGCAGGTAAATCGGCAGAAATGTTACCGCCAATGTTTACTCCATACTCTGCCGAATGTTTGGCATAATTATAAACCTGGGCACTTTTAAGCAATGCTTTGGTGGGAATACACCCCCAGTTAAGACAAATGCCGCCTATTTCAGCTTTCTCAACCACTGCAACTTTTTTACCTAACTGTGCTGCACGTATGGCTGCAACATATCCACCGGGGCCTGAACCCAAAACAATAATATCATATTTCATTTTACGCTGTGTTTTTATAAGTGTCGCAAAAATAGCGATAATCAAAACATAAACCTGATTATTTTTAATCTTTTTAAATAAGAAGGTGGCTAATTCCGCTTTTTAATTAATTTAGCAGCATGATTTTAGTAACCGGCGGAACAGGTTTTTTGGGGGCACATCTGCTTTATCATCTCACCTCATCAGGCAAGGCTGTAAAAGCCATTAAAAGAGAGCAATCCTCACTACAACTTGTTCATAAAGTTTTTTCGTTTTACGATAAAACCCCTGAGTCTCTTTTATCAAAAATTGAATGGGTTACCGCCGACGTGTTGGATATTTACTCATTGCGTGATGCTTTTAAAGGTGCCACTCAGGTATATCACACTGCTGCAATGGTTTCGTTTGAACCGAAAGCCAGGCAACTTATGTACAAAACCAATGTTTCGGGAACCGCCAATGTGGTTAATATGGCACTGGAACAAAATATTGAGAAACTATGCCATGTAAGCTCCATTGCCGCATTGGGAAGAACCTCAGGAGGAAAACCTGTTACCGAGAAAACCCATTTCTCAAGCTCTGTTAAACCATCAGCGTATTCCATAAGCAAGTTTGAGTCGGAACGCGAGGTGTGGCGGGGAATACATGAAGGACTGAATGCCGTTATTGTAAACCCTTCGGTGATTCTAGGCCCGGGCGACTGGAATACCGGAAGTTCAAAACTGTTTCAAACGGTTTACAACGGCTTAAACTTTTACACCAAAGGAGCCACCGGTTTTGTAGATGTTAATGATGTGGCGGAAGTGATGATTTTACTAATGAAAAGCAATTTACGGGGTGAACAGTTTATTGTTAACGCAGAGAACGTTACGTGGCAACAGATTTTTATTTGGATGGCTCAGGCATTAAACGTTACCCCACCCAACCATAAAGCAGGAGCTTTTTTAAGCGAATTGTATTGGAGGGTTTTAAAGGTGCAATCGCTGGTAACGGGCAAAGCCGCATTGGTTACCAAAGAAACGGCACGAACCGCACAGCAGGTTTATGCTTACGACAATCGAAAACTTTTAAAAGAATTGAACTATTCCTATACCCCTGTACAACAATCGATAAACCTTGCAGCCAGACTATTTTTACAAGAAAAGAACAAATAAACGGTAGTCTAAATATAACCGGACTATTCAATTCCCGAATAGTGTTTCATAAACTGAACCCTTTCGTAGGCTGCCGGGTTTTCATATTCAGCAATACTCAGCTTACCTCTGAAATCATCCAACGAATTAAAGTTGTTCTTTTCCATCCACTCTTCAAGAACACGGTTCATAATACCAATTTCGCTAAATCCCTTTTTGTATAACACCGAAGCAATTTGAACGACTTCGGCACCGGCAAGCAACTGCTTTATAACCGCTTCACCGCTATGAATGCCTGTAGAGGCAGCCAGTTCGCATTTAACGTGGTGCGACATCATGGCAATCCATCTTAACGAAATGGCTA
The DNA here is from genome assembly GCA_015493215.1 of Bacteroidales bacterium. GTDB lineage: Bacteria > Bacteroidota > Bacteroidia > Bacteroidales > F082 > B16-G9. Next base: position 13,311 of record WGDP01000323.1, read on the forward strand.
ACTCCGACGGGCTGCTGAAAACAAACGAGCTTTTTACTTCCATCTTGTCAATGTCGATATCGGGAGAAAAAAAGCGATTAAACAAAACAATACCTTTTATATCAGTCCACGAAAGCTTTGTAACAAATTGTGCCAGCCCCGAAAAATAATAGCTAATTTTTACAGCAACGGGAATGGAAACCACTTTGCTTACTTTATCAATAATTTTAAAATAAACTTTTTCATTTTCCTCGCCCGACTTTTCCGGATCGGAAGGAAGAATAAAAATATTCAACTCAAGGGCGTCGGCTCCGGCGTCTTCAACCTTTTTGGCAAACGAAACCCAATCGTTGCTGTCGGAAACACAATTGATGGAAGCAACAACAGGAATTTTAACGGCCTGTTTGGCGGAACGAATCAATTCGAGGTAAACCGATAAATCGTTACCATGCGTATAGTTTCTGATATAATCTTCGGCTTCGGGATAGTAATTGGCAAACTCGCCCTGCTCCATTGTATTGTTTACCTTGTTAGCAATTTGTTCTTCAAACAACGACTTGAGCACCACCGCTGCAACCCCGTTTCGTTCCAGTTCAACAATGTTTTCAACCGAATTTGTAAGTCCTGAACTACCTGCTATTATTGGATTCTTGAGTTTTAACCCCATCCATGATGTTTCGAGATTTGCCATAATATTATAAAATGAAATTATTTTCTGATTGACTTTGTAAAAATAACAACTTACACTAAAAAACCGAATCCTGTATGTAATTCAAATCAAATTTAAATAATTAGATATTAAATAACAATTGAACCTTCGAAACAAGATAAAAGAAACAAGATAAAAGAAACAAGATAAAAGAAACAAGATAAAAGAAACAAGATAAAAGAAACAAGATAAAAGGATGAAAAACAACGATTAACAAATAACGATTAACCATTAACAATCCTCAAAGCAAAAGGGGTGTCATCCCGAACGCCTTCCCGTATGACGAAGTCGGGCGGGTAGTCGAGGAATCTCCCGAGTATCACCCTGCTCCATTAGCATTATCCCAAACACTGCCTGCTTTTCAACCTTTCGGGTCTCCCTCTACGTGCTCTCCCCAGCCCGAAAGGTTTTCCAATACCCGGCAACAATATCCTCAACAATTTGTTTTACTGTTCTGATGGAATGAATATGCTCGATACCCGGGCCGGCTACCCAAAAGGTTTTGTAGGTTGCGCTGAAAGCAGCTTTTTCGATGGCTTTCATACCTTTAACTGCCACAAACATTTTAACCCACTTTTTTATTTTTTTGTTCTTCAACATCATTTTGGTAAGCCCATTGGATTTGGTGCCAACCTTTTGAACATAAGGCGTATTGATTACCGTAAGCGGTGTTCCCGAAAGGTTTTCACTTAAAACCACATCTTTCCCTCTGTAATCAATTAGTGCCTGTTTATACTCATCCGATACACCACACTCCTCCGAAGCAATAAACACAGTACCAACCGATACCGCATCCGCACCAAGGTCAAGCATTTTACGTAAATCAATACCACGTACCACGCCACCGGCACCAATTACAGGAATGTTACACTCCTTCCGCAACATAGGAATCAGCTCTTCGGGTTTCATATTGCCACTGTGTCCACCGGCTTCAGAGGTTACAGCAATAAGTGCATCGGCACCCAATGCTTCAACCTTTTTGGCATACTTAAGGTCAACCACATCGCAAAAAACTTTTATACCGTGTCCTTTGCAGCGTTTTATGGTTTCTTCGGGGCTTCCCAATGAAGTAATGATAAAATCCACTTTCATATCAATGCAGGTATCCAGTTGCGACTTATACTTTACATTGGACTTGTTCACAATGAGATTAATCCCAAAAGGTTTATCCGTGGCACTTTTTATTTCCGCAATGGCTTCCCTGAAAGCTTCGTCCGTTCGGTAATTTAAGGCAGGAAAAGCAGCAGTAATGCCACTGTTTAAAGCTTCAATAATCATTTTGGTATTGGAAACCAAAAACATAGGTGCCATTATAATGGGATAGTCAATACCCATCATTTTGGTGAAGGATGTTTCTATTTTATCATTTTTTATCATGGTAAATAAATTTGTTTTGGGCTGACTAAGATAGATAAAATAGTTTATTTCCATTCTTAATCAATTGTTAAATACGCAATACCTGACTTTTCAGGATAAATTCTGGGGATTCCGCTATGTTGACGTAACTTTTCAGGAAAAATAGCGTTTTGGCATGCCTGCCGATTTTGGAGTTCAGGCTGACTATAAACTTAATGAAAAACTTTTGTTGCAGGTTTCGGTGGTAAATGGCGAAGGCCCTTTCCGCTATCAGGACATGCTTAGCAGGTTTTTGAATGCCGGCAATGTGCAATATAGTCCGATAAAACATTTTACCCTAAAACTATATATGGGGTTGGAATCGGCACCCGATACCGGTGTTTATGTAAAATCGAGGAAAATTGCCTCCTTTTTTACAGGCTATAAAAACAAAGTTTTTGGAATTGGTGGTGAAGCTAACTATGTTAAAGATTACACTTATGAAGCTGGAATAGATAAGTATGGCCTTTCGGTTTATGGGTTTGTTACTGTTTTCCCAAAGTTTGTGGTGCTTGGACGATACGATTACCTGTATCAGGAATTTAGCACCAAAGATATTATCAACAACTATTATATTATTGGTGCTCAATATGAGCCGGTCAGGTTTCTGTTGACCTCCCTTAACTTCCGCTACTACTCAAAAAACGATTTTCCGGCAATTTATCTGAATGTGGGTTTTAAGTTTTAGGAAAAAAGATGTGTTAAAAAATAACTAATCTAAATAGTTTTTATTCAAAAAAAAGCTATTTTTGAGTACCCAAAACTTTACATTTACTGTTAAAGCAGTTTACAAATCACCTCCCGACCAACAACGTATTGAATAAAAGAACGTTAACGGGATTATTTTTCACCATCATTGTATTAATGATGGCTTCAAATGTGTTTGCCCAGGATTTAACACACTTTAAGCAAAATAAATCATCGGTGCACGGCAGTGTCGGTGCTACCGGAATTTTTTACAATTCATCAGGCATAACACCTCGCAAAGTACCTTTTTCGTATATTTTAAACGGAAACTTAGTTGTAAACCTTAAGGGTTTGGTTTTGCCATTTTCGTTTACTTACAGCGACAGGAACAAGAGTTTTCGGCAGCCTTTTAATCAATTCGGCCTGTCGCCAAAATACAAATGGATTACACTGCATTTGGGATATCGCAACATTAATTTTTCGAAATATGTGCTGGGAGGACACACCATTTTCGGTGCCGGCATTGAACTTACACCGGGTAAATTCAGATTTGGCGCAGTCTATGGCCGTTTGAAGAAGAATACAAACCAGGCAACCAACATCAACAACCCATTAAACGATACCATCACCACTTTTTCAAGAAAAATGATGAGTTTTAAAATTGGTGTTGGCGACCGAAACACCTTTTTTGATTTTATCGTCATGCGTGCTGCCGATGATTCCACATCGCTTGGCCCGTCAGCAAAAGAGAATGATAATTTTCCTGCCACAAACTTTGTTACAGGCATCAACAGCCGGTTTACCTTTGCAAAATACATTCATCTGGAGTTGGAAGGAGCTTACAGTATTTACACCGCCGACCAAACCTCAAAATTGGTAATCCAAGCACCTGATATTATTACCAAAATTATTCCTCTCAACATCACAAGCCAGGGTTATCTGGCAGTTCGCGGATTGCTTGAATACAAAAACAGAAAAGGATTAAAATTTGCATTGGCATACCGCCGTATCGATCCGGGATACAAATCAATGGGCACTTATTTCATCAACAATGACGTTGAAAACCTGACCTTTAATACAGGATTTAATGCTTTTAAACGAAAACTGAGCTTTAGCGGAAGCATCGGTCTTGAACGTAACAATTTGAAAACGGCAAGAAACGCCACCACAAAAAAACTGATAGGCTCAGCCATGATTTCGTACAATCCCGTACCTGTTTTTGGCATAAGCTTTAACTATTCCAATTACAGCATCAATCAACAGGCCGGCAGAATCCAAATTGCAGATTCGGTTAAGCTTTACCAAACCAATGGAACCCTGATGATTATGCCTCACTTTCAGTTTGTTAATTCAAAAAGAACCATTTCTCAATTTATCTCGCTTGTTTACAGCCGGATGGCACTAAACGATAAAAATCCGTCAGCAGGCTTTAACAACAGTTTTACCACCAACAACAGCATGATAACTTACAGTCTGACTTTTATGCCAATTTCGCTGTCAACCAACGCATCCTTTAATTATAATAAGGTAAACATGGCATCGGGTAACAGCACCAACATTGGCGGAACGTTAGGGGTATCAAAAGGATTTTTAAAAAACAAGTTGTCTTTGGGATTTTCGGCAAACGTAACCGAAAGTATCAACGACCAACAAACGCTCATGGTATTTACACCGGCGTTAACATTCAGGGCAAAAGCCGGAAAGCACCACAGTTTCAGGCTTAAAGCCAATATAATTTCTTCAAACAATTTAACAAATAATAATCTTTCGTCAAACGAACAAATAGGAGATGTAAGCTATGTATTCTCATTTTAAAACAAACAAACAAATGCTACGTAAACAATTAATTACAATAATGCTTGTAACCATATCATTTTTTATACAAGCACAGGAGCCGGTAACCGTAACTGCCACGGTGTTCCCCCCCTACTCAACCAGTTTTTCGTATTATATTAATAATCCGAATAAAATTCAGGTTACTTTTTTAAACACATCGGCACAAAGCCTCGATGTATATGCACAAGGACGGCTTACAGGCGACAACGGAGTAGAAATACGAACCGACCCTTCGTACCACCCGTCCACACCTATTACTTTATACCCGGGTATTCCTTTTCACATAACACAAGACAACATTGGAGACATCTTCTCCTCCAATCATCTTGTATATCAGGGTATTTCCGAGTCGGAACTAATAAATTCCGGAGGCTTGCCCGAAGGCAATTATCAGTTTTGCTTTTCGGTGTACGATTTTAATACCAATACCCTTCTTTCCAACGAAGATATGGGTTGTTCAAATATGATTATTGTTCAATACATTGACCCGCCCACAATCCTAACTCCCGTTTGCGGTGATTCAATTTTACCTGTCACTCCCCAAAACGTACTCATATCATGGACAGCAGCTGTAGGTGGCGGGCCTAACATAAGGTACCGTATTATCATGACCGAAATGATGCCCGGCAACAGAGACCCCAATGATGCTCTGGCCTCGGCTTCGCCACCCTATTTTCTTGAAAAAGAAGGCTTATTTGTTCCCCAATTATTAATCGGCCCTGCCGACCCTCCCTTAATTGAAGGTCGTTCGTATGCATTTTTAGTACAGGCTTACGATCCTGACAACCAAGTGATTTTTAACAACAACGGAATAAGCGAAGCGTGCTGGTTTAATTACAAACAACATCTTGTAATTCAACCATCCGACTCAACTGTTGTACCTGATATTGGTATTGACGGTTTTATTCAGGATTTTGAGCTGATTCCAAACACCACCATCAGCGGACAGCTGAAATACAAACTCGCCACAAATGTTCTTCAGGGTAGCGCTGCTTCTTCAGGCAGTGGAAATAACAGCGGTGGAAATGGCGGGTCAAGCGGTTTCAATTATTTACACTTTGTAAATAATTCGGGCAATGGCAATGCCAATTCCGGCAATACCGGGTTGGGAGGTTTTTCAGGGTTTAATTTTACTCCCCCTTCGGGGCCAAATTACACCATGACCCCGCCGTTTGGTACGGGAACCATGAATGGCGAAATATATAGCATTGGAGGTGCCGAACCCCTGAGAAATACCACGGTTCGCCTCGTGGCTCGCTTTGGCACCTTGCAGGACGATGGCTTTTTTGAAGTCCATAGCCTGTCGGACGGATATTATGGAGGGGGATTGGATATTAATGGCTTTAAGTTTTACGACTTGCATGGAAATGAAGTCAGCAAAGAAAAAGTGCTTAGCGTGGTTGATCAGGTATTGGATGTTTGCACAACCGATGATCAGGGAAATTTTTCATTTGACTTTACAACTGACTTTTTTACCGGCCCTGTTTATGCAGTAAGCTCCGGAAACTCCTTTGGATACACTTCGTACCAAGGCGTTGTAAGCCTTAGGCTTGAGGTTGAAAATCAGAAGTTTTGCAGCCCCGACATCAATATCTTTGCTAAACCCGGTGACGCAATAACCACCTCACCGCAGTTGGCACTTATTAAAGACTATAATTTATATCTGACCATAGTTTCCGCCTATGATGTTTACAATCATACACAAGGAAACGATACAATTCTTACCAATTACGATACCAAACCAAAAGCCATTCCTGGTGGCGAGCCTATACCCAATGCCATTGTGCAGGTACTAAGAAACAGCCAAAAGCTCGGCAACGAACATCCGGATATTTTACTCTCCGAAGGGTCACAGTCGGGCAAAATGGTTACTAACAATTTTGGTGAATTTAAAGAGGTATTTTATGGCTTAACCGACAATGATGGAAAAATACACATCCCTCACCTGGTGGAGCATTGGGCTTTAACCGACGGAGAAGACCAAAGCCCCTATCTTTTTTATGTTCGCACCCGTAAAGAAAATGTTGACAGTGCATATAGCGAAACCCTGTACAACTACGAACCTTTCTTTGGCACCATTAAAGGATTGAGGCTGAGTGTAGATGCAGGCGGCCCCACCGAACTGGACGACGATGCCGGTTTTAACGGAACACAACCGGTTACCTGTAACCATGCATACCATCCGCCTGCCTCCGCCAACGAAAGGGAGGTGCGACTTGACGCTGCCAAACCTGAAATACAGGGACGGTTAATGGCCGAATCCAATCTTGAGAATATTCCTATTGAGTATGGAAAAGTTATACTTTACGAACAAATGTGCCAAACTTGCAACAGCGGATTTTATAATAAAGGAACCCAATTTACAAACGATGCCGGTTTTTTTCGCTTTAAAAACCTTAATGTAGATGTGGATGACAAAGGAAAGGTTGCAGGCCCTTACAGAAGAATAGATTTTGAAAATCCGCTATACAAATCTTTTATGTATCCACCTCAAAATCAACAGGCATTAAACCTTAAATATGGCGAATTGTTTTTTAAGGAGTTTCAGTTGGAGCCTAAGCAAAAGTTACGTGGAAAAGTGGTGGACGAGCTGGGAAATCCGGTAGCATCTTATGTCAGGCTGCTGCCAAATAATCCTTATGTAAAAACCGAACCGGAATGGGATTATGATGAAAGCGGAAATATCTATGTTTCAGGAGAATATTTTGAGAGTGTTGTGGGAAATGGAGTTAACCGGTTTGAAATTCAGCCGCTTTCGAACAGTTATTTTGCCGATACCACAACCGTTGTCGCCTATACTCCGGGCTACGTAAAAACCTTTACGGTTTACCGTAAGATGCACCGGCTGCGATTACAACTTTACGATAAAGAATCGCACGGTGTTATTGCCAATGCCAAAGTAATTGTGGGCGACACCCTTGCCATTGGAACTACCAACAGTGCCGGCATTGCCGAGCTTGTATTCCCCTCGCCGGGAGAACAGTTTTTAGTGAGGGTTTTTGCCGACAATTACACCCCCACACAGGCTTCGTACAACATTCCCGTAAGCAAAACATGGCAAAACGAAACCATGCAAATCCATTACGCTTTACACATTGAAGGAACGGTTACCGAAACTGCTTCCGGCCAGCCGGTTGACAGTGCTTTGGTTTATACCGAGCTGCAAAACACCGATGGGCACACCCTCTTTTTGGAAGCCTACACCGATGCCAACGGCCATTACCGCCTCAACGGGCTTCCCTGGTACTCCACACCAACGGATATTGATGTACATGCCGTAAAAGCCGGTAAAAACCCGTCTTATATCGGACAAACAAAAACCATTACGGTGAAGTCGTCCATGACAACAAGTGGATATGATTTTCAAATAAAAGTTGCCAATGGCTGGGATTTGTCCAATATCTGGGGATTTCCGGTTACGGTTGAAAACATGATTTTCCGCGTTCAGTCCGGAACCAAAATTAGCGGTTACTTCTATAATATGCCACACAACCCCGATTTTAATACCATCAATCAAAACGAAAAAGTTTACTTTAAAGGACTTAAAATTACCAAAGGCCCCAATGGCGAAATTGTGCCTGCAACGGATGAGGTAAAAACCGAGAGTTATACTTTACCCATTAAAATCAATGGCGGTTTTGAAGGGGCATTGTTTGTACCTTTTAACAATCAATTTGACTACAAGTTAAAACTTAATAAAAACGGGGCAAACGGGCTTATTGAAGGTGGTTTAAAAATTGACCTCTCTTCTTTTAAATTCGCGTATGATTTTGCAGGGAACATGTATCTTGGTAACGATACTACCAATGTTGATATTACTGTTTTTAAAAGTGGTAATGCTACCGGTTTTTATCTGTCAAAGCATTATCTGTTTGATTACGGGAAGCTTTTGACAGGGCGATATCCAAAACCAATTGATAATTTCAGGGTTTTCGGTTTCAATGCCTCTTCCAATTTTAAAGGTTCGTACATTCAAGACGGAATTATCCATATTGCCACCACACTTCATACCGATATTCCCATGCCCAACGGAAATCCTTCGCTGGATTTGAAGATTAACGCCGGTGAAATACAAATTACCAAAGAAAACATGGATTTAGTACATAATCCCGACAGTCAGCTGTCGTTTGATTTGGAAGAATGGAAAGTGGTGAGCACCAATGGCTGGACTTTCGACAAAACCCGCGATGCCATCGTTATCCCGAGAGGAACTATTTTTACCGGGCTGGGTGTAGATGCCGGTATCAAAGGCCTTAATGTTCGTCCTGATGCGTTGCGTGAAGGAGAAATTGATTTTAACAAGGGATTATCGCTGGGAGGCATCACCACTTTACAGCTGGCAAGCGGCATGGAACCTAAGTTCAATTACGATGCCGGCGTTGGCCACTATCGCATCAGTATGGTAGGCACCACCAACGGCCCTGTGGGCTGGGTGGATAATTTGCCCGCCACACCCGACAGGCTTGAGTTTACTTCCATAGGTATGTTAAGCGATAATTCAACGGTTTTGAGCCTTGGAAAAACCATGCGGTTTCACAATTTGATGGATGTGTATGTGGATCAGATTATGTCGGGAGAAGGATTTTTTAGGATAGCAGGAATGCCTGACCTCGGAATCCCCAACTTTGTGGCCACCCGCGCCGAGATGACCTATACCAAGGAAAACGGAAAGTTAAAGTTCAGGCTTGAACCGCTGAGCGGAGGCCCCGACTGTAATGCCAATGTTTCGTTTACCCTTGAACAGATAAGAAGCTCGCAATCGTTAACAAACAAGCTATATACTTCATACGGTACTTTTTATGTAAAACCGCCTCCCGGTAAAGGTGGCGACAAACTCCAAATCAGAGGTTTTCTTCATAAAACCCCCTCCGAATGTTATATTGATGTTGTTTCACCTCAAACCATTAATATGGGGAAAGAAAAGTTTGACCTCATTGAAGGTAGAATCTCCGTTACCAATAATGATTGGGGGGAACTCAATTTCACGGCACATACCCACTCCACAGGCCTGGATAATAGCAATGTTTTGGCATTTAATGTTCACGGCGGATTAGAAGTAAGTGGCGACAATATTAAAGCTGATAATATTGACACGCCTCTGGGCAGCCTCTCCATTTCATACATTTTCGCTGAAAAAGCTTTGGTAGGAAAACTTACTATTACAAAACCTATTTCATTGGGTTTTGGAATATTAAACAGCGGCATGATGGCCACCCGTTTTGACCCACATGGGTTTTATCTCGGATTTACGGGTAATGTAACAATCCTTAACGATATATATGACGGCGGCTTCATTTTGGGAATCTACGATGCCGATTTAAATAACGTAACGCAACCCATGCTCCAAAAATTTGAAACCAACAAACCCTCTTTCAGCTCATTGCACGGTTTTTATGTAATAGGACAACGGACGGTAGTTGACAAATCATTTCCGCTGCTAATCCTTAACATATTGGTAAAAGGCGGTTATGGTGCTTTTGTTCATTTGGATTATAAACAGGGACTCTTTAGCGTAGGCGGTTACGGGTTTGCCAGAATGAGAGGCGGCACCAATGTAACCGGATGTGGATATGTGGGAGTAAGCCAGGAAGCTTATGCAGAACTTATTGGTAAATATGAACACAAAGAGCTGTCAATTTCCACATGTCAATCAGTTTCAACTTGTGTGGGTGCCTGCGGCCTGGATGGTTGTATCGACATCTTAAGCAGAATGAAAGTAGAAACCCATAAAGACCCTGAAATAACACTGAAACTGGGTGGTACATGTATGCAGTAATTAAACTAAAAAAAGAATCATGAAACGAATATTAGTTATACTATCAATTATATTACCTGTTTTTACTTTTGCACAAAACAATGTTTGGGTAAAAGAGGCAAGCAGCGACTTAACCATACCTGAAATTACATGGATAACAACAGGTAACATCGACACCTTGGACTTTGTTATCTTCAGGGCAGCTTTAAAGGATACTGTTTTCCATGAGGTTTACACTACGCATTACGTTAAGCCAATTGAAAACTCCGACACACTTGAACTTACCTTATTTGATACCACGCTTACAAAAAAAGCCATGTACCTTTATTATATAAAAGTACAGGCAAAAGGAAAAACGGTTGTTTCCGAAACAGCCTTGGCGCACAACTTCGGTTATATACCGCCACCACAGTTAAATTCATTCACTGCAACACCCCTTACCGACCGGAAAGCCATCAAACTCGACTGGAAAATTAGCTACTTGCAGACGGTTACCGGTATGGAGTTGTTCCGTAGCAGTTCATGGGACACAGGCTATATAAAAGTTGCCGACCTTGCACCGGATATGACAAGCTTTACCGATGTGGTTCCCATGGCCAACGAACCCTGGTTTTATTTTATCACCATTCACACCTATTTTGGCAACGACATAACAAGCGTTAGAACACCGGCCTATGCCACCTTTGCAGAAAAGCCTTTCCCTCCGCATAACCTGCATGCTGCTTTTAAAAATGATTCCATTATTATCGACTGGACCAATGTGGGTAAAAACATCATCGGCTATAGGGTTTATCGTAGTATTGATAAGCAACCTTTTCACTTAATGAATGACATGAACAGCGGCATTGAAGAAAAAATTGTTTTTACGGATACGGGAAAAGAGATTGAAAAAGCCATTAAATTGCGTTATTATGTGCGCAATGTAAGCGATGGATTTGTTGAAAGCAGCAGCTCCGACACCATTTCTTTCTATTTAATGGAACATGAACCCGTTTGGCCTCCCGAGCAAGTAGATTTTGTAAGAGACCGCTACGGCAACATTAAGTTTATGTGGGTGCAGCCCGATAAAGGCTCAACCACAGGATATAATATCTATTTAATTAACAGCAATAACGACACGGTTAAACTGAACAAAACAGTTCTTACCAGCAACTTTTTTGTCGATACTGTTTACCGTAGCAAAGGAAAATACAGCTATCAGGTTGAAGGAGTCGGTTTTAATGGCAAAGTGTCCGATTTACGTACACCTGTAACTGTATATCGTTATAATCCTAATTTACACGTTATTGTTGACCTGAAAAAAGGGCCATCAGGGATTGTTGTATCGTGGAAACACCCGTTAAACCCTCATGTAAAGAAAATGCTCCTTTACAAACAATTTGACAAAACAAATGCTGCAGTTATTAAATCGTTTGACGCAACGGCTGATGTAAGCTTTACCGACAAAAATGTAAAAAAAGGCACAACTTACCTTTACAAACTGGAAGCTCAAATGGAAAACAGTGACAAGATTGTTGTTAACGATGGGGTTCAGTTATCTTATTAACGAATCAACAACGGAAAATTTATTTTTTCAACTAAGAATATTAATGTCTTTATCACTTCAATAAAGGCTCTATTTCACGGTACGCCCTTTCCAACACCTCATCAACCTGAGGATTATTTTCATCAATTAGCTGTTCAATATCCGGCCAATGTCCGTTATCCCAATGATTTCCTTCATAATCAACAAACTCACTTACCGACAAATCCCAAAGCCAGCCGTTGGAAAGAATACCGCTTGCCACAGAACCTGCCCCGCCTCCTGTTTTATAACCTATAAATTTAATATTTGGTAAAGGATATACAGAGTACATAAATGTTGTTGTAGCACTAAAGCACCATATATCTGTTAAAATCATTATGGGTTTATTTACAAACCTATAGTCGCTTGTTGCCGGTTTCAAAAACAATTTTGACACTGAAGTATCTTCCTCGGCCGGACCTGTTTTAAAGCGTTCGTAACCCATATAAACCTCATCGTCGGTTAAATATTTAGCAAACTTTGTAGCAAGAACAGGGTCTCCGCCACCATTATCCCTCAAGTCTATTATCAGCCCTTTGTAATTACTTATTTTCTTAAAAACATCCTCAATCCCATCATCGGTAATATCCAAAATCCATGACGGAAAGCGGAGATAGGCCACATCAGGATTGAGCGGAAGGTAGCCTACAAAATAATCCGGCCTGCCTTGAGCGTCTTTATATTCAGTAACATAACCGCTTTCAATTGCAGGGTCAAGGTAATTGTTAAAAAGCATATCATGATCATAAGCTACGGGCTGTCCAACAGTAAAATCGTAATAAAATACGGTATCGCCTGTTAACGTGGAATGGCCGTCTTTCAACCTTTGAGTGATTATGGTAAGTTTAGAGAACAACTCCGAATCACTCATATCTTCATTGATTGTTGCGCCAATGGAATCCCTGAGATGATCAATATCAACCCCTTTTAATTTAAGCATTGCAAATTTTTCCTTTACGAGTTTTGCATACTCATCAAAAACCTCTTCATTGGTTTTCTCGGGATTAGGTTTCATAAAAACTTTTTCACAAGAGGAAAAAAACAGGACAATTATTATAAAAAATAATATTCTTTTCATTTTTAATAATTTACGATTACTACTTGCTCCAATTTGCAATATTAAATCTCACTTTTAATGCATGAACCCCGATGGTGGCAGGATAATTATCAACTGAACTGTATCTTCTCATTTGCCATGAATAGGAAAAAACAAATCGTTTTTTGTATTCCATGTTAAAGTCGATGAAAAAACGAAAATTATCCCAGATTCCATGAAATGAACCCGTGGTATAGCTTGGTAACTGGGAATCGTGACTGTCAAAACTTACCTCACCGTTTTCCACCATGCCATTACTATAGGCTACTCCAAACGAAGGTACTTCATCCTGAAGACTGATTAATGACAAATCGGAATTTATGCTTAAACACCAATCTTCATTAATGATATTTTCATTAATATACATAGCTGAAACATATAAATGATTCGACATAATTGAGGCCAGATTATTGTTACCCATATTGGGATTTGACCGCATATTAAACCCAAGTATATCAGCCTTTGCACCCAGAAAAAACAGATTGTTAATACCCCATAAGTATTTATACGATAAATTATAATCCAATACGGTTGTTTTAGAAATTTCCAAAGAGTTTGCTATTTCTTTTGAATATTCAAAAGATAATTTAACATTTTGATAATGCTTTGCCTTTTTGTAATTATCAAAACCTGTTTCCAATTGGCCTCCTATACCCGAATATCTCAAGTCTGAGAATTTCGTGTCTTGAAAATCAGAATAAATTCCTCCTGCTGTAAGATAAATACTGTTTATCATTGTATAATTATCATTAACCCTCTTATTCTGAGAATATGAGTAATATCCAATAAAAAAGAATAATAACGTTAAACCAATGAACTTACTTTTCATGTATTTAAAATTTTGTGATTTTTTTTTGACTTAAAGCTGTTCCAAAATTTACCGAAAGACACTTCTCTGGCTACCGACATGAAACCGCTTCATTTTCGTATAAACTTTAACCAAACAACGCATTTGTACTTAAGATAACCTTTTACTATTTGGGAAATTTAATGGCAACAGCCGACAAATCATCGGGATTGTAAATCAGGGCATCAAAAGCACCTATTTCGCCATTTATTTCTTTCTTTTTCACCCTTCTAACCATACTATTAATTTTGTCGTACAGCAAATTTCTTTTCGCCCAGAGGGAAAAATCGGCGGGTAGATCAGCTATTTTATTGTAAGATGTAACCGGATGGGAGAAAAAATACAACGGCACATCTTCCACCCGTTTCACCCGTGCTCTATGCGATATCTGCCCTTCAAATTTAATGATATGAGTTTTATCCCTGTCGATGTCCACAATTATAGCATCAAAGGGAGGAAGTTTTTCTTCACTTCTCATTTTCAGAACCATATCAACCAGCTTTTCTGCTTTCTGATGCACATTTCCACCAGTAGCAACAAGTTTGATAGTTTCTTTAAATGAAAGAGCTTTCCCAACCATTTCGTATTTCTCAACAGGTTCAGCATACATGAAAAAGGGTATTCCTTTAATTTCATCGACAACAGCTTCGGAAGCATCCCTTTTTTGCTCCTGAGCCGAAGCAACTAATCCTAAAAACAAAAAAAACACAAATAGAAATCGCATGGTTATCTTCCTTTTTATTTTAAAGTTGTTTAATAGTAACTATCGATACTCAATTAACAAAACAATCAACAGTATTATTCTTTCAGAATAGTGTTATTTAACAAAAGTAAAATAAAAAAAGATTTATCGCCATCTTGCCTTTGAAAAAATTAGCCTGCGAATACTAAAGTTAAGGATTATCAGTTTGTTATGGAAATAATATATAAATTAAAAACAGAAAGTCAATGGCATCAACTACCAACAAAACAGTTTTGAAACAGATAATACACACTGGAGGCTTGATTCTATTGGCTTTTTCTACAATTTTATTGAGGAGACTTTAAACAACTTCTTTATAAAAAAGGCTGTCCGAAATGAAATGAACAGCCTTTTTTTGAAATATTATTAAAAATTTTATACTATTTGCTTTCTATACCTCACAACAATAAATATGGTGATTAATAGAATTCCTACTACCAATGCCCAGTTGGAAACCGGGATTGGTGGTGCTTTAGACAGGCAGAAGGCTCTGTTATTTGTAGCATAATTGAAATCAGAAGCCCCATGAAGTTGATAAGCAGAATGTCCATCACCATTAGTTGTATTTAGAAAGTTAAAAAGGCAGGAACTGCTTGTGGGATTCTTTTTAACTACAGAAAACCATCCCTCAGACAAACTAACACTTGAAGGTAAGGTGACTTCATACCTTAAAATTTGGGCAACAACCCCATGATAAGTATTAGTGTACGTCATTCCTGTTTCTAACGGTATTACCGTAATGTCAAAAGTTTGAACTAATGTTCCAATTGTACCATTAACAGGGTCACCAATATTTTGAAAAAATATAATTTCAAAATCCTGAGAACCTGACATATAGCAATCGCTACTTCCGTCCCACATGTAGCCCCAAAAGGTTATGCTGTAAATGGGATCTGTTAACCCATAAAAGTTATCGAGCTGTGTGTTTCCGTTTTCGTCGGAAGAAAAACCGCTTGGTGGGTTTAACAAAGATTGGCTAAAGATAGAATAGCTTCCGCAGTCATCTTGAATCTGACTGAAAGCTAAATTTCCGGTAAAAAATAAAACAGTAAAGAGTAAAAATAATTTTTTCATTTTTGATAGATTTTGTTGGTTTTAATTTTATAAATAATGCATTTTATTTGCTTCTCTAAATCATCGGTCATCAGTATGTGATGCGTAATTGCTTCAATTTATTTCAGGCTTTCCATCCGGTAATATTCAACCGGAAAACCAGAACAATAGTAGTTTGTATTATCCACATAATCAAATTATAACTGTCCTGTTTTGTAAATCAGGACAGGATAAAATTGAGGATCTTAAAGTAAATACTGAAGGAAACCATGGTATGGTACCGCCACAAACCAAATGCCTTGTGAAAAAAAAGAAAAAACTGAAGAGAATATTAATCGTCTATCTGCTTATAGATATCAATATATGTCATAGGAGTCATTCCTGTATTTTGCTTAAATATACGGTAAAATGCTGACCTGGAATGAAACCCAACTTCATTGGCAACTCCTTCAATACTATAACAAGTGTATTCTTTTGAGACAAGTAATTTTCGTGCTTCATCAATGCGGTATTTGTTTACCAGTGTTTTAAACGACAACCTGAACCGCTTATTAATTATGGAAGAAAGATAGCTGTTATTTGTACCTAACATTTTAGACAACTTACTTTCAGTAAGGTCTTTTTGCCGGAAAATTTTGTCCTTTTCCAACAGACTCTTCAAATTGATATAAATTTTATCTTCATTTTTTATTTTGACGCCATTTGAATGATTGGCTTTTTTCTTTTCAAGCTTTTTTAAACCAATATTAACCATATCCAACTCCAGGTTCTTTTTTACAACGATTTTATAGGCAGCCTTTAATTTTCCGAGTTGCTTTCTCAGTAAATACAGAAATACAATTGCCATGAGGAGAATAAAAACTATTGCAATAAGTCCTATCCGGTGTCTTTGAACCTTCTCATGTTCATACTCTTTTTCAACTTTTAGTTTTTTAATTCGCTCTTTTTGTAAATCATAATTAAACTGTGCCCTTACGGATGTTAATTGGGCTGATGTTACTTTTCGATTGTATTTTTTGAATTGCACCAACGACTTATGTAAATAGTTAATTGCCAGCTCATAATTCTCAATCAACATAGCAACTTCGTACATGTAATGGTAATAGTCCGGAGATGCCTCGGCTTTTTCAACCGATTCACGTACATAAGCCGATTTCTTGAGATAATTAGTTGCCGATTCAACCTGACCATGTTTCGCAAAACACCATGCGCTACCCAGATAAGCGTTGCTTAACAGGGCAGGATTGGCTTTTGAACTATGTTTTAAAAGATACTTTGATATTTTGTATGCAGGTTCAACACTATCAAGCAAAGAATAACTTAATTGCAGATAAGTTGCCGCCCAAAGTTCATTTTGCGATCCTTTTTTGGCAATGAGCGACCTTGCCATTTTGTAGTACCGTATAGCTTCCTTATGGTTCTTGTTTCTGTAATGTGCAATACCAAAATTTGTATAGACATCCGCTAGCAAAGCGGAATCGCCGGATTGCTGAGCTATCTCCTCAGCCTGGTACAGATATTCCCAATAGGAATCGCCTTCAGCTGTATTGTACGCATTATTGAACATAATTATCAGCAATTTTACCATCATGGTATCATCTTCCATTTTCAGATAAATATCCATTGCCTGCTGACAATATTTGTCTGACTCCAAATTTCTGTACATATTTTCCAGAGTACCGGATAATCTGGCCAATACTTCGCCTTTGGAAACAGAATCCATATCTATTGTTTTTGAGTCAATAATTTGTTTAAGAAAGCGAATTGCTGTTGTGCCATCCATATTTTCCCGGGAAACAGATGCCCCGAGATACAGAATCCCAAAATAAGCTTTGGGATATTTTAACGGGTTGATATAAAAAATTGCGGAATCAATGTTTTGGTATGAGATGCTGTTATTCTTAAGAGCAATATTGCATTGCGCAAGTTCAAGGAAATAATGAGCTTTAAAATTGTCAGAACTATTTAATAGAATAGTTTGTTTATTGTCCGCAAGCCATTGACGGTAATCTATGATCGTATCGTTTGGTATCAGGTGGTCAAATTTTAATTCAGCAATCGATTGTTCAAAATTGGTGTCGGACAATCCGGCTTTGTGAAGGAAGTTTTTTGAAAGGTCATCGAACGATTGTGCCGAAACTACTAAAATTAAAAAAAAGTATTGAATAGATAAAATTAGCTTTTTAAAAACTTTTAACCTGATGGCAAAGATTAATGTGGTTTCTTTATTCATGGATCACCGTTTCAGAATCGGCATTTACTTAACTCATTTCCAAATATTTATTACTGACATAACAACCCTTTAAAATCATATTTACCGGTGATTTGATATGGAAAACATTGGGCAGGTTCTCCTACCCTATTGTGAAATCTATTTTAATAAACTTTGTGCGTTATACACACATAAAGTCCATATTGTACAAATGTAATCATTTAATAACGCAAAAAGGAGTTCCGAAATATTTGTTTTAGATAGAAAACAGGTATAGACGTATTGTTAACAACGGGGTTCGGTTATCTTTTTAGCGATTCCAAAATTCCTGAATTGGAAGGATACTGATAAACCTTTAAATCAAACTGCGGAACAGCAGCCAATATATGGTCAAAAATATCAGCCTGAATATTTTCATAATCACCCCAGGCAGTGGTTTTGGTAAATACATAAACCTCTATGGGCAAACCTTTTTCGGTGGGTTGCAAGTGCCTTACAAGGAAAGTCATGTTTTGATTAATGTCTTCCCGCCTTTTCAAATAAGCCTTTAAATAGGCTCTGAAAACACCAAGATTGGTCTGGCGTCGTCCGTTTACAAAAACCGATGGATCAATGTTATTCTTTTTGTTGTACTGCTCAATTTCTTTCTCTTTCTGTTCAAGGTAAGGTTTCAGAATTTGAATTTTACCATATTCCTCCAACATTTCGGGAGTACAAAAGCGCACACTGTCCATGTCGATATTCAGCGA
>WGDP01000324.1 GCA_015493215.1 Bacteroidales bacterium
AAGCCACGATACAACCAGCTAAATTATTTTTATTCAATAGTATAACCTATATTTTCCTGATCAGTCCTACAAATTACATACCTGTTATTTATGAACTTTTCAGACTTTCATCCTTCCCGTGACGGAAAACAGCCTCTTGATTTACAAAACATTTCTACCAGGCTGATTCAGGATTTTCGTTTTCATTTTTACAATTCGCACTTTTTCAATACTAACGGCACTGAAAATCTTTCTCAAAAACCCGGAAAAGACAACCCCAAACCTCACCCAATATTTAAAATTCTGCAAAAGGTTTTCACATTGTTAAGAGTACAGGTAACGAACGATAAAGTCCGACTAAAAAGATGTATATCCAATAATTAGCCATTATAAAAAAGAAAGATTGGACTGTAACGGTTATCTGAACAGCGCTAAAACTTTTAACAGAAACAAAAAATTAGTTATATTTTGTCGTTTTTTGTTATAAACGACAAAAGTGTTTATCTTTGAAAGAAAGTATGTTTAATAAAATTAATTGCTATGAAAAAATTTACTTTTTTAATGAGTTTTGTTTTTGCCATAATGCTCAGTTCGGGTATTATAGCGCAAACAGTTTTGTTTTCGGAAGATTTCGAGGACCAAAAAGCGGCGTCCCGATTTACCAAAATTGAGCTGGGAAGTTCCAATCTGGCAGACCTGGCTTTCCCCTATGGGGCTAACACCCCGGCACCACCTGCCAAAGACAACAACTATTGCCTGAGGATTGCTGTAAACACTACAGATGGAGAAGCAAGCATGGTGGGATTTTTCCCAAAAGGAATAAAGTTAACCGGAACCTACACCCTTACTTTTAACGCCTGGCTGAACTGGAAAGGTGATGGTGCCACCACTGAATTTTTGTATTACGGGGTTGGTCATAACGATACGGTTAGTGCTCCTCCTGCCGACGGATATGATTTTGCATTTACAGGAGATAATGGTTCGAGCCGGGACAGAAGACTTTATAAAGATGGTACAGAAGTAAAAGACCTAAGTTTATATACGGCAGGAACCCAAAATCAGGATATATTTTACAACGACTGCCTGAAAGATAACGATGGGGATGAATCGACCCCGGCTGTACCGGGTAATCAGTGGCTTAATGTTACCGCACAGGTAACAGATACGGGGGTTTTGTATAAGGTGGGCAATATCGCTATGCATGATACGGTTTTTGCCTATTTTAAAAAAGATGTACTTCCTGTTGACGGCCATGTGCTTATAGGGTATTATGATATGTTTTCATCTGTTGGCGATGAATCGGTTTACGTACTGATAGATAACATAAAAATTACAACCGGAGGAACAACAGGCATTGGTAAATTTAAATCCGAAAACGTAGTATCAATGTACCCTAACCCGGCGAAAGATAACTTACATATTACGGTTAAATTACCTTCTATTCTTGAGCTCTATAATATCGAAGGGCGGCTTGTAAAAAGGCAAAAGGTGGAAAAAACTTCTACCGTTAACGTTTCTGACCTGATAAAAGGGCTGTATATCGTAAAAGTTACAGACAACAAGGGATTTATACAAGCGCGAAAAATAGTCATCAAGTAAATTTCAATTTAACAAAATAGCCTATTGTAATTGTAACATTTAACAGAAACAAAAATTCAGTTAAATTTTTCTGTTTTTTTGTTACAAGTGATAAATGTGTTTAAATTTGGGCATGTTTAATTAAAAAATAGTGCTATGAAAAAATTTACTTTTTTAATGAGTTTTATTTTTGCTGCAATACTGAGTTCAAGTATTGTTGCGCAAACGGTTGTGTACTCAGAGGATTTTGAGGACCAGAAAGCAGCCGACCGGTTTACAACGGTCCAGCTAGGAAGTTCTAATATTGTTGACCTGGCCCATGCCTATGGCGATCAGGCACCTGCACCCGAAGGAGGTAAGTACTGTGCAAAAATCCAGGTAAACACTTCGGAAGGGGCAGCAAGTTTTGTAGGATTGTTTCCTAAAGGACTTAAACTGAAAGGAAATTACACCCTGACTTTTAATGCCTGGTTTAACTGGACCGGTAGCAGCACCGCCACAACAGAGTTTTTATATTATGGTGTGGGTCATGCCGATACCACAGTTGCACCTCCTGACGACGGACTGGATTTTGCTTTTACGGGTGACAATGGTTCTTCCAAGGACAGAAGGCTTTTTAAAGCCGGCACACTGGTAACGGATGTTAGTTTGTACACCGGAGGAAGTATGAACCAGGGTGATTTTTACAACAACTGCCTGAAACCCGTTGCAACGGGCCCCGGATCCATTGCCAAACCCGGGTTGCAATGGCTTAAAGTAACGGCAGAAGTTACGGATACCGGCGTACTGTATAAAGTGGGTAATGTTACCTTGCACGATACGGTATGGGCCTATTTTAAGAAAGATGCCCTTCCGGCAGACGGAAATGTTATCATCGGTTATTATGATATGTTTTCTTCCGTTAGTACCGATGATGTTTTCCTTTTGGTTGACAATATTAAAGTAACAAAACCAAGTGCCACCGGCATTGGAAAAAATGCTGCAGAAAATCCGGTTTCTATCTACCCCAACCCGGTGAGAAACAAACTGAACGTGGTGGTTAAAATCCCGTCGACTTTTGAACTTTACAACATCGAAGGCCAGCTTGTCAGAAAGGTAAAGGTAGAAAGGTCAGCACTGGTCAATGTTTCCGATTTGACAAAAGGATTGTACATTGCGAAGATTACTGATAAAAACGGCATAGCACAAACCAAAAAAGTGCTTGTAAAATAAATTGAGCTCGTAGAATAAAAAAAGACCGCCTTTTCAGGCGGCCTTTTTTTATTCCATCAATCGTTTTTCCCCTTCCAGCTTGCGGATGTCGCTCACATCCTGACTCACTTCGAGGGTACCGCGGAAGTTTCCTTCTTCATCGTGCAACGCAAAATACTGGATAAGGATGAATTTCGGCCCCATCTGTATCCAGAAACTCTCTTTTTGCTTCTTTCCGGTACGGAAAGCCTCCACCAGTTCTTTCACCACATGTACGCTTGAAGGCGGATGGCAGTTTTCCACCAGCCGGCCGATAATGGCTTTCGAGCGCGGAAAAATCCGGTCGCCCGGCGTGGAAAAATAACGTACCTGATCGTTTTCATCCACAAAAGTAACATCCACCGGCAAATGGTTCAGCATCATAATAGCCTGCTTAATTGTAAGTTTTCCCGTGTCAAAATCCAGCAAAGTATCGCCCAGCTCGTCGATGGTGAGCAACCTTTCCTCTTTCTTTCCGGTTTGTTTTTTAGGCTTTTTGTCCAGCAGCTTTTTAGAGGGTGATGCAATAAAAGCAAACCCCACATCAAAAGCCTGCACCAGCATATCGTGCAACTCATCCTCCGGAATCAGGTCAAAAACAACCGGAAATAAAATATACTCTTCGCGAAAGCGAATGGCGTACATATTAAAAAAGAGGTCGCCCAACAACCGGTTGAGGACTTTCAGGTCGGTGTTGCCCTTTTCAATGATGGTAACAGTGTCTTTAATAAAATTCCGGATATCATCGTGGTACGACCACATCATAGGCAGGCATCCGTACTCAGGCAAATGTTTCTCAATCACCGGGAAGAGGATATTCTCCTTTTTAATGTAATGCAGGTTGAATTCCTGCAACGCCTCCACACGGTTTTTAATTTCTTCCAGCGCACCGGCAATCTGTTCACCGGTAGCCCCTTTTTCGTTAAAGGCTTTGATAAACGGACGCAAGGCTATAAGCCGTTCATTTAGCGCATTGTTTTCCTGCTGCAGGACACCAAAGAAAGGTTTGGTTTCGTATTGGGGAATCTCCTTCGACACCAGCCCTTTGTAAAGCATATTCAGGGAACGGTTGATTCCCTTTTTCAGTTTATATAGCTCCTCTCCCTGCGGGTTCGACTTCATCAGTTCGTGCACAATGGCCATCACATCAAACGGTTCTACCTGTTCGATGGCCTGTTCATATTTTTTGATGAGCTCCGCCCCTTTTTCACGCTGGTAGATAATACCGCTGATAAAGGCGTTCAGCGCTTCAATCCTTTTTTCGGTATTATTAATAAATTCCGACATAATTTTTCCCGTTAAATAATTGACTTGGCAAAGATATGAATTAAGAAGGCCGGTTTGGAACGAAATTTAATATCTTAGCACCTTCTTGAAATGACAGGAATATGGACAGTAAAAATACCAAATTTGACAAGAGCTACCTGGAAATGGCCCACGTATGGGCCAAAAATTCCTATTGCCGGCGGCGGCAGGTAGGCGCACTGATTGTAAAAGACAGGATGATTATTTCAGATGGTTACAACGGCACACCTTCGGGTTTTGAAAATGTATGTGAAGATGAAACCGGCAGTACCAAACAATACGTACTCCATGCCGAGGCCAACGCCATCACCAAGGTGGCCAAATCGAACAACAGCAGTGAAGGGGCAACCCTTTACGTTACAGATTCGCCTTGTATCGAATGTGCCAAATTAATCATCCAGGCAGGCATCAGCCGGGTAGTTTACGACCGCGAATACCGTATTACCGACGGGCTCGACCTGCTGCGCCGGGCCGGCATCCGGGTTGAAAAACTCAATGTAAAATAGGAAAACTTCATCCGGGAACCTGCCCGCCTGGTTATCCGTAAGCAAAAAATTACCGCCATTTCCGTGTGGAAGCGATTTTATTCTCAAAATTTAGAAAGAAAACAAATAAATTTTTTCATCCCGGAAAAACCTCTTCCCGATACAATTTCGGGCTAAAAAACAATAGAACAATTTATTACGCATGCGTAACAAATCAATTTATCGATTCTATTTAAATATAATATAAATAGTTAATTATATTCACATTATGGGATAAGATTGTATAGCTTTGCGACAATATTCTTGAAAAGAAATATCCTATGAAAAAGTTTTTCGAAATTATCCTTATCGTGATTGTCCCTTGGATTGTTATCTTTTGGATTGTTTTTACATACAACAGCGACAAAGACAGGGACTATTACTCTGAAAAGAAAATTGAGATCAAACACGATTCCGTTCCGGTGGATCACTCCAAATTTGCCGTGTTGCAGAAGAAGTTCAAAACCCCTCAGGAAATGACCAAAGCCTGCCTGAGTTGCCACAACGGACGCGGGAAAGAGTTCCAGAAAACCCCGCACTGGAAATGGTTGCAACGCGACACCATTCCCGGCAGGGGAATCTTTAACCTGGGGAAACGCGATTTGCTCAACGATTTTTGCATCGGGATCAATTCCAACGAAAATCTCTGTTCCATGTGCCATGCCGGGTTTGGTTACGGAGACAAAAATTTCGACTTTCACAACCAAAACAATATCGACTGTGTGGTTTGCCATGATAACACAGGAACTTACCACAAGTCGAACCCCTGTGGCCCGGGCGACCTGCCCAAAGCCGGTATGCCTGCCGTCGGCGTCAACCTCAACTATGTGGCCCAGCACGTAGGCGACCCGCACAAAAGAAACTGCGGCCAGTGCCACTTCACAGGCGGCGGCGGAAACAACGTAAAACACGGCGACCTGGAAATGGGACTGTTGCATTGTACCCGCAATTTTGATGTACACATGGCTTCCAAAGGAAAAGATGCCGAAAACATGCGTTGTCAGGACTGCCACAAAACAGAAAACCACAACATTACGGGCCATTTATATACGGTAGCCACCTCGGCCCATAACCGGGCAACATGTGTGGAGTGCCATACCGACAAACCCCACAAAAGCAAACTGCTTAACGAACACTTTAAAACCATTGCCTGCCAAACCTGTCACATTCCTGAATATGCCAAAGGTTTCCATACCAAAATTATCTGGGACTGGTCAACAGCCACTAAAATGGATAAAAA
>WGDP01000325.1 GCA_015493215.1 Bacteroidales bacterium
GGAAATTGTAGAATCATTCAAATGGGATTATAAAATATACCTAGAAGAATTTCCGGAAAAGAATATTTATAACGATACTTATGATGGAAAAATCTACGGAATTAGTTTTACTCCACCGGAATGTGAAACAGTTTCAATATGCTTTTTGTCAAACTACAGAATGTCAAGTGGCGCACATTTGAAATTCTTTGGTAATTCCGAGAATCAATCAGAAAATAAATTTCTTTACATGCTATCGGTTAAAACTCAATTTGCCGGAATAACTATTCACAAAGCAATAATCGAACTATTTCGCTATTTGCTCAAAAGAAATTACTTTTCAGAATTTAGTCTTATTGACGAAGGTAATTATTGGGAAACTGGAGATGAAACCTTACTTGAACAGAAATTTAAAGAAAATGGAAACTTAATTGATCACTTTTCAATTGCACTTGAAACTATTCCCATTAAGCAAGGAGAGACCTTTGAAATCTATTTTCAACGAATTATGAGTAGAATTAATAGAAACAAGAATTAAAAAACCCGAACGCCTAACAATGGCTTATAGTACATGCCTCACTTACTTGTAATTAATAAAGATAGTCGTATATTTGGAAGGAATTACAAATTAAGAAAATTAGAAGTAAAAAAGCGGCACGCACCATAGCCAAACACGAATAAGCCGCCCCATGCAAAGGGATTCGCGCGAGAACATAAGTATCAATACAACTATGTATCAATGCAACCCGTCCGAACGTACCGTCCGGTACGCCCGCCTGACGCAGTCGGGCAGGGGCAGGCAATGTAACAATTCAACAATACATCAATGTAACAATATTACAATCTATCCGCCCCTCACTTTCGGACAATAACCTTTTGGGCTGCTTCAACAATGTTTTTGTCTTTAAGGCCGTATAGTTCCATCAGTTCATCGGGTTTACCGCTTTGTCCAAAGGCATCGTTTACAGCCACCATTTCCATGGGAACTGGCACGGTGCGAGCCAATAAGCCCGAAATGCTTTCGCCGAGGCCACCCAGCACATTGTGTTCTTCGGCAGTAACCACACAGCCGGTTTTTTTAACCGATTTCAAAACAGCCTCCTCATCCAACGGTTTAATAGTATGGATATTAACAACTTCAGCATTAATCCCCTTTTCTTCCAGCATATCAGCGGCATTAAGTGCCTCCCAAACCAGATGTCCGGTGGCAATCAAGGTAACATCGGTTCCCTCCTTTAATACAATGGCTTTACCAATTTCAAAGGGCATGTCGTAAGGAATAAAAGTAGCTACCTTAGGTCTGCCAAAACGCAGATAAACAGGACCTTCGTAATCAGCAATGGCTTTGGTAGCCTGTTTGGTCTGGTTAAAATCGCAGGGATTAATAACCGTCATTCCCGGAAGGGCTTTCATCATGGCAATATCTTCGAGCACCTGATGGGTAGCCCCGTCCTCACCAAGCGTAATACCGGCATGAGACGCACATATTTTAACATTTTTGCCCGAATAAGCTACTGCCTGGCGAATTTGATCGTAAACCCTGCTGGTTGAAAAATTTGCAAAGGTTCCGGTAAACGGAATCTTACCTCCAATGGTAAGGCCTGCTGCCATGCCAATCATGTTGGCTTCGGCAATACCCACCTGAAAAAATCTATCGGGAAAGGTTTCGGCAAAAGCATTCATCTTTAAGGAGCCAATCAGGTCGGCACATAAGGCTACCACCTTTTCGTTTTCCTGTCCCAGTTCAAAAAGCCCCTCACCAAATCCGGAGCGTGTATCTTTGTAATTTAAAACTTTATATTTCATTGTCTTGTATTTGCTATTACTAATAATCTCCCAGTGTCTCCTTAAGCTGTGCAAGCGCCTTTTCCGCCTGTTCGTCGGATGGAGCGGCACCATGCCACTTATGGGTTCCCATCATAAA
Source organism: Bacteroidales bacterium (assembly GCA_015493215.1). GTDB lineage: Bacteria > Bacteroidota > Bacteroidia > Bacteroidales > F082 > B16-G9. Next base: position 1,904 of record WGDP01000325.1, read on the forward strand.
ATCAACACCCATTCCCATTTGGGTGTGTAATAAAATCATTACCGGTTTTTCCTTTCCGGTATGTTCCTTAGCAATCTGCAGTGTAGATACCACCGCTTCCATATCATTACCATTGCATTCAAGCACATCCCAACCAAAGGCTTCAATTTTAGCTTTTAAATCCAGCAAAGGCATTACATCGTCGGTATCACCATCAATTTGTTTGTGGTTGTAGTCAACTGCAGCAATAATATTATTTACTTTATTGCCACCGCAGTAAGCCATGGCTTCCCAAGGCTGGCCTTCGTCCAGTTCGCCGTCACCCATCAGACAATAAACCAGTTTGTTGTCGCCGTTAATTTTTTTTGCCCTGCTAACCCCAATGGCAACCGAAAGCCCCTGTCCCAACGAACCGCTGGCAATGCGGATGCCTGGCAATTTTTCCATGGTAGCAGGATGCCCCTGAAGCCTTGTGTGAAGCTGCCTAAAAGTAGCAAGCTCGGAAACCGGAAAGTAACCGCTTCGAGCCAACACACTGTAATAAGCAGGACTGATATGGCCGTTTGAAAGAATGAAAATATCCTGATTAATCCCATCCATATCAAAAGGCTCAGGCGTGTGTTGCATACTTTCAAAATAGAGTGCCACGAGATAGTCGGCAGCACTCAGCGAGCCACCGGGATGCCCTGATGCTGCGCCATGAACCATTCGTATAATATCGCGTCTTACCTGCGAAGCAATCTCTTTTAATTCGTCTATGGTTGCCATTATTTTAGATTTTTTCTGTTTTGTAATGGATGCAAAAGTACACTTTTTAGCCAACTGGTCGGCCATATAAAATTGATTTTATATCTTAACAACACCGAGGGTTTGACTGAAATTAGTTTAATCTGAAAGAGTAGAGAAGTAATACACTTTTTAATTATCAGATGGCTTAGTTGGGTTGAAATAATCAGAAAAACCTTAGAATCACTATAAATTAATGCCATTCATGTATAAATACTTGTGATTTTTTTAACATCTATTTAATTTTACCTCACATCCTTAATTTTTATTAAATTAAATCTTAAAAACAAGTATCATGAAAACAAAAAGCTCCTTAGCCTTTCTTTTCCTTGCATTGGCAGGATTAACCACTTTTTACTCGTGTAATTGTGACGAGTGTCCTCCTACACCCTCAATTCAGGTATCACAATACACCCTCGACAAAACCATTGTTCAAACCAACACCACCAATGTGGCAACAGGTTTTGAAACGGTTTTTTCCGACTTAATACCCGATAGTATAAATCGTGCAAAATTTAGTCAGGCTTTTGTGGATGCCGCCAGATTTTACAGCGACAAATCAGGTTATTTTTTCGTTGAAACGCTCGACAGTTTTGCCTGGTGTGTGGCTCATATTAACCACGACCTGATTGGCACTTCACGGGCAGGTGCACAAGATCAAAACGGCAAATTCTTTATCAAAGAAATTGTTGAAACCGTTCGCTATTCCGGCTCGGGGTTTGTTGAGTATTACAAACTGAATCCGGCCACCCAGAAAAAAGAACGCAAACTAAGTTTTGTTACTAATATTCCCTCGGCACAATGGTATATTGGCACCGGATTTTATGGTGACCCGCCTGAAAACTACTACGACCCGATAGATGCACAAAAAATTGTACTGCTGGAAGTTACAAGCACCATGTCGAATGGCATTGACGGCATATTTAAAAACATTTATACCACCACAGAAGAACAAATAGCTTTCTGTCAGGACTTTCTGGATCATATTCGCTTTTTCGATGACGGTTCGGGCTATTTCTTTATCAACGATTTCGATGGTATCAACATAGCCCATGGTGCAGATGCCTCTCATCAGGGACAAAATGATTACGATTTACAAGATACCCATGGTGCTTACATCATCAGAGATATGATTGACATTGCAAAAAACGAGGGTTCGGGTTATTACCAATACTTTTGGAACAACCCTGCCACAGGCAAAGAAGAAACAAAAATCACTTACGTATCCAAAATACCTGACACCGAATATTTTATTGCAGCGGGATTTTATGTTAAATAATACTTGAGCGCAGTTTCCGGCCACGATGTTATTATGGTAAAGATAAGCCTGTTGTAATAAAAAAAACTTCCCCAAAGTTTGTCGTTTAAAACTAAAAACTTTGGGGAAGTTTGCCTATTCCAGCCTTAATAACTTTAAAACTTTGGAAAAGTTTATCTGCTTCGACTAACTAACTTTTCCAAAGTTAACTACGCGCCTAATACTTCCGCCATTTTTTTACCAAGGTCGGCCGGTGAATCCACTACGTGGATACCGCAATCGCGAAGAATCTCTTTTTTAGCTTCGGCGGTATCGGCTTTGCCACCAATAATAGCACCAGCATGCCCCATGGTACGGCCTTTGGGTGCAGTAGCACCTGCAATAAAGCTAACAACAGGTTTGGTTCCGTGTTCTTTATACCAGTGTGCAGCATCGGCTTCCATGTTACCGCCAATTTCGCCAATCATAACCACGCCTTCGGTTTCAGGATCGTTCATAAACAATTCCAAAGCTTCGCGGGTTGATGTGCCAATGATGGGGTCGCCACCAATACCAATGGCAGTTGTCTGGCCAAGCCCGATACGGGTTAGCTGGTCAACAGCTTCGTAGGTTAAGGTACCCGAACGGGAAACGATGCCCACGCGGCCTTTTTTATGAATAAACCCGGGCATGATACCCACTTTAGCTTCGTCGGAAGTGATAACACCGGGACAGTTAGGGCCAACCAGTCTGGCATCTTTATCTTTCAGATACTCTTTAACGGTAACCATATCTTCGGTGGGAATTCCCTCCGTGATACAAATAATAACTTTAATACCTGCTTCGGCAGCTTCCATAATGGCATCTGCAGCAAATGGGGGTGGTACAAAAATAACCGATGTATCAGCGCCTGCTTTTTCAACAGCCTCTTTAACGGTATTAAAAACGGGTCTTCCAAGGTGCTCCTGACCGCCTTTTCCGGGAGTAACACCACCAACAACGTTGGTACCATAATCAATCATCTGAGAAGCGTGGAATGTTCCTTCGCCTCCGGTAAATCCCTGTACGATGACTTTCGAATCTTTATTTACTAAAACACTCATTTGTATATCTGTTTTTCGATGTTTACTAAAATAGTGGCCAAAGGTAATACGATTTATATAAAATGTAAAAATTAAATGACTAATTTTGTTATTTACAAAACATTTTAAATTAGCAGATGACATCCTTCAATACCAATCCCTTAAATAACGACACCATTTGTGCTGTAGCAACGCCCCCGGGTTCGGGAGCCATTGCCGTTATCAGAATGAGTGGCGCAAAGAGCCTTCCGGTTCTATGGAAAATATTCCGCCCCTTAAATGCTAAAGTTAACAAAACGAACATGGAGAGCCACAAACTTTACTTCGGCAAAGTGGTTGACGATGACCGTGAAATTGACGAAGTGCTGGTTTCCTTTTTTAAAGCACCTCACTCTTACACGGGAGAAGACTCGGTAGAAATTTCGTGCCACGGATCAACCTACATTCAGCAAAAAATAATTGAGCTGCTGGTACGCCGTGGTATCAGAATGGCCGAGGCTGGCGAATTTACCAAGCGAGCTTTTTTGAATGGGAAAATGGACTTGTCGCAGGCCGAAGCAGTGGCCGATTTAATAGCTTCACAATCGAAAATGATGCACAAAGTAGCGTTGAACCAGATGAGAGGTGGTTTTTCAGATAAAATCAGCGAACTGCGCGAAAAACTCCTAAAGTTTGCATCACTCATTGAGCTGGAACTGGATTTCAGCGAAGAGGATGTGGAGTTTGCCAACCGTCAGGAACTGTTTTTTTTACTCACCGAACTAAAAAACGAGCTTACGCATCTAATAAACTCCTTTCAATATGGCAACGTAATTAAACACGGCATTCCGGTGGCCATCATCGGCAAACCCAACACCGGAAAATCAACCCTGCTTAATGCCCTGCTCAATGAGGAAAAGGCCATTGTTTCGGATATTCCCGGTACCACCCGCGATGCCATTGAAGACACCATCGTTATTGAGGGATACACCTTTAGGTTTATCGACACTGCCGGACTTCGAAAATCAGACGACAAAGTGGAAAATATAGGTATCGGACGAACCTACGATAAAATAGAACAGGCCACCTTAATATTATATGTATGTGATATCAGCGCAGCAAGTGAAAACACAATAAACGAAATTCTAAACGATTTTAAAACACACATTCAGGATGAAAACAAACATTTTATTTTAGTGGGAAATAAAATCGACCGCATGGAAGCAATTCCACCCCACCTTAAAGATCTGCTTGATTTAGACACCGTGTTTGTATCGGCAAAACGAAAAGAGAACATCCATCTGCTTGCTGAAACATTGGTTGAAAAAGTAAAAAACAACAACCTTCACGACGATGTCATAGTTACCAATACCCGGCACTATGAAGCACTTTCGTCGGCACTTGAATCGGTTAAGCAGGTGGAAACAGGTTTGCAAAACGACCTGCCCGGCGATTTGGTAGCTATTGATTTAAGACAAGCCTTGCATTACCTTGGAACCGTTACCGGAGAGATTACCACCAACGAGATACTCGGTTCCATTTTTTCGAAGTTTTGTATCGGAAAGTAATCAACACAAAGCAAATAATTATTAAACAAAAATACGGCATTTTGAAGGTTCTGTGGAAATATGGGGGGTAATGTTTTAAAATAAAGCGATGAAAACAAAAATTCTATTTACAGCAATGGCTTTGATCTTTGCACTTCAGTTATCTATTACGGCACAAAATACCAATAGGTTCGTAAAAGTGGGAGATACTACAATAAATTTGAAGGATGTGGATTTGGAGAAGGGGATGAATATTAAGGGAAAACAATTTGTCAAAAAGACGGGTGATGATAGAAC